>PEVN01000436.1 GCA_002779825.1 Armatimonadetes bacterium CG06_land_8_20_14_3_00_66_21
GTTCGGAGGTAGTTGAGGCTGGCCGCTTTGAGCAGCTTGACGTCGCCTTCCGCGTGCCGTGCTGTGTCGGCTCGACCGGTCAGCGGGTCGATCTCGTGCCGACAAGCACCGGCAAGCTTGAGGCGCCGGCCGTTCAGGTAGAGCTGACTGCCGCGGACCTCCACGCGCCGGAAGCCGACGCTACGCTCGACCCTCTCCAGCAGGCGGTCCCCCTGCCGGAGCTTGAGCCGCAACCGGTAGAGATTTGGCTTCTCCGCGCTCCACTGCGCCGGTCTCGGTACGGAGGAGACCAAGCGTAGTGTCGTCGCGCCGGGACCCACCGGCCCGGCCTCCAACCGGGGAGTCGAATGACTCACGGTGACTCCGTTGGGAGCCATCAGCACCGCTTCCAGGGACAGGTCGGCGAGCGTCTGGTAAAGCGGATTGTCCAGCGTGGCCTCCACCGAAAGCTCCCCGTCCTTGCAGGCTTGATTGAGGCCGGCGTCCACCCGTAGCGCCCGGACGTGGACGGCGGGCAGCGCGAAGAGATGCACCGACCGGTCGATCCCGCCGAGGTTGTGGAAGGCGTACCCACACGAATGGGAGAGCTGCTCCGAGAGCGTGTCCACCGTCAGCTCGAGGTCCAGCCGGTTGGACTCGCCGAACCGCACCTGGTCGGTCAACTCCCACTCCACCGGTGTGAACAAGTTCTCGCTCTGCCCCAAGTACTTCCCGTTGAGCCAGTACCGGGTGCCCCGTGGATCGCCTCAAACCGCAGGAACACCCGCGGTTCGCGCCAGCTTTCCGGTACCACGAACTCACGCGCGACAGCGACGGGACGATCCTGCGGGAGGTCGTATCCCTGCTGGACGAACTGGCCCGGCACGCGAAACGGTCGCCACCCCACCCCCCGCAACGGCTCCGGACTGGGGCGGTCCACCGCCTCGAGATGAATGCGCCAGTCGCCATCGAGGGAGAACTCATGCTGCGTCAGTCCCTCTTTGCGCAGAGGAATTGGACGATATACCCGCGAAGGTTAAGAACACACCGAAGTGGAAGTTCGCGGAACTTCCCCGGCAGGCGTGCAGCAGACGTAGGACAGAGGGTATTCTCCCAGACGGAGCCGAAGTCGCACCGGGACTTCGGTGTGTTCTTAACCTTCGCGGGTATAGCGCACCGGCTCGAACTTGCGCTCGGCGAGCGACAGCTCCCGTACAGCCTGGCGGCCGTCCCGAGCCGCCACGACCCGGAGCGTCTCCGTGTCTGCCAGCGCGGCCAGCACGCTTCGCGGGAACCGGTACTTGCCGTCGTTGTCCGTCTTCGCAACGGCGAGGACGCGCCCGTCGCCGCCGCCGCACACCGTCACCTCCGCTCCAGACAGTGGGTCGTAGCGCAGGTCCAGTACCTCGCCGCGGAGGTCGCCCGTGAGCGCTTACGGCGGGGAGAGGTGGATAGTCTCGGGCGAGGGCGCTGGCGCCCACAGCTCGACGACCGACACCACAGCGTTCACCTGCGCCTCCAGCCGGAACCGCAAGGTGAGCTTGCCCTCGCGGATCGCCGCCGCGGGGAGGCGGAAGAGGAGTCGCTCGGCCCCTCCCTTCGGCAGGGGCCGAGCGCCATTGAGCTGCGTCTCGCCGGCCCACAGGCTCTGCACGCGGTTGTTGTACGGCTCGTTGGCGTAGGTGACCGCCGCAACGTACTGCCGCGAGGCGTCGAGGCCGTCGTACTGGGCCACGACTTCCCGCCAACCCCACGCCACGGTCCGCGCCTTCTCGTCTGCCGCGACCACCGCTGGGCTGTACTCGTGGACACCCTCGCAGCGAATGTGCGGCTGCCTCCCCTCCACGCCGCAATCATCGTAGACCTGCAGGTTGTAGCCGTCAGGCATGGCGCTCAGCGCGTAGGTCGCTTGAGCCTGCGCGGTTGCGGGGACAGCGCCAAGCGCGGCAAGTGCAGCAGTTGTTGCCAGGGACTGGATTGTCATGGTGTGGTTAGACCTCGGTCGGTTCAGTGTCCCGCAGTGCGGCCTCCCTCAATAGCAACGTACAGCGGGGCAGCTTGCCCGCTCACGCTCGGCCTTAGTTGAAGAACGTGCCGGTCCGGCAGCGGGCAGGCTGCCCGCAGTACGGGCGGCTGTCATACACGAAGCAACGGCGCGATCACGTCCAGCGGAAGCTCAACGCCGACGCCGCCGCCGCCGACCGACAACCATAGATGAAGCTGGTAGGACCCCGGCTGCGCGTCGGCAGGCGCGCGCACCTCAACCTGGAAGTCCGGGGCGGCGGTCACCTCCCGGGGCGTGACTTGCAGGTCGAGGCCCGGTTCCCTGGCCGTGATCCGACAGCCGGCAAGCGCGCCAACCCCCTCGCCGCGGACGACAACGCTGTCTCCGGGGTGCACTGCCTTCGGCGCCTCCATGCGCAGCGCGCGCACCGCCGCTGTCACGCGCACTTGGCTGCCCGTCAGGAACACCGGGCTGCCGGGCGCGAGTGACACCAGCCGGAGGTCGCCGTGCGTTGGCAGCTCGATCGCCGACCCCATCAGATCGCGAACCTCGGTCGGTGGGATCGCGAACTGGAGGCCGAGCACGGCGGGGCCGCTGGGCGACCACAGCGCGACGGTCTCCTTCCCGTCGCCGGCGAACCGGTAGGCGAGGAGCCCCTCGCCCAACTCAAGCCGCTCCTGCACCGTCTGCCCCGCAAGCGTCCGGCACACCGTCGCCAGCGCGCGATATCCCGGCTTCGGGGTCAGGTCGGCTGTGCGGACGACGCCGAAGTGGTGCTCGTTGTAGAACGGGTTGGCGCCGTCTTCGCGGAAGTCGTACCACGACACGTTCTGCGCCGCGCCCGACGCGATGGCACACAGGTAGGAGCGCGCCAGCAGGTTCGCCTGCTCGCGCTCCGACACGCCCCCGTTCAGGTGGGTAGGCCAGCCCATCTCGGTGATCCACACGGGCTTCGGCTTGCCGTCAGCCTTGGCGGTCAGCGCGGCCGTGTCCTGCAGCTCCTTGATGAACGCGGCGTCATCCAGATGTCCGCGGTACGGGTGGATGGTCAGGATGTCGAACGGCGCACCGCGATCCATGACCAGCTCAATGAACTTGCGGTCGATACCGGCGGTGGAGCAGCCCAACACTTGCGCTTCCGGGTCGGCGTCCTTGATCGCCCGGTACGCGGCCTTCAGCAGGTCGGCATACATCTCGTGCGGACCGGCCCAGAAGAAGATGTTCGGCTCGTTCCAGATCTCCCAGTGCTTGATCCGGTCCTTGTAGTGCGTGACCAGGGCGCGACAGAAGTCGGCGTAGTCGGCAATGCCTTCCGGCGTGTACGCCTTCGCCCAGCCGGACCAGTAGGCGATCAGCCCGTAGACGCTGATCCCATGGCGGTGCGCAGTGTCGACGAGGGTGTCGTAGTAGGACCAGTCGAACTTGCCCTTCTCCGGTTCGAGCCGGTGCCACTGGAACTCCTCGCGCGACCACTTGACCCCGGCTGCTTGACCCAGCGCTGCCGCCAGGTCCATGCGCTCGAAGCCTTCAGCGTTGTTCGGGTACCGGTAGAGGTACAGCCCCATGCCGAAGGGCGACTCGGGGGTGAGCGTCGGGTCGCCCTCGTCGTCGGTTCTCCTCACGACGGTGGCAGAGACAGGGCCGTACACGGCCGACTCAGTTCGGTACCGGAACTCGCACTCCAGGTACGGAAGATCACTCTTCACTCCGAAGCCCTCGTGACCATGACCGCCGGCCCCCAACCCCAACGGCTGCTCGCCTCGGTCGACCACACTGCCGCTCCAGTCGCGGACCACGTGCTCGAGGGTGCCGACTGCCCTCGCCGGAAGCAGGCTCTGGGCGCGGCACTCAAACCAAGGGGAGCCGTCCTGCGTCCGGCCGGCGGGGATCAGCACCACGGCTTTGTCGGGTGCGATCTCGGTGCGGCACCGCAACTCCAGGAACTGGACTTCACCCTTGTCCGAGCCGGCTCCTTTCTCCACGCTGAAGACGTGCACCCGGAGCGGCATCCGCGGCACCCCGTCGTTCTCGCCGCCGCCGTGGGACCAAGTCCCCATACCCCCGAGCTCCGCCTCGAAGACCTGCTCGCCAACCTTCAGCTCTCCCAGGACTCGCTCAAATCCCTGGAAGTGGGAGCCGATCCGCATCTTCAGCCGGTGCCCGGCAACCGCGCTCCGGGCTCTGAGCGACAGGCTGAGCGGGCGACCCATCAGCGAGAGGTCCGTCCCGATGCCGGCCGACGTCGCGCCTTGGCTGAAGTCGTAGCGAAGGGTGTCGGTTCGGAAGCAGCCATCGGTGCGGAAGTCGGTCGCCACGTACTCGGTTGCGGCTGAGGCGCTCCCGGCCGTCTCGCCGGTGACCACGCGCACCTCGTCGAACTGCACCGCGCCCGTCTTCTGCGGAGCCGTGTTCTCCACCAGCAACCCGAACCGCGTCGGGGCGCCGCGGAAGACGCCGTCGCCTTTCCCGCCCCAGTTGCCCGTCCAGCCAGACAGCGCAATCAGCACCTCCTGCCAGCCGGGGTACTCGTAGCCGAAGCTCTTCTGAAACGTCTGCCCCTCGCCGTCGGTCGCCCGGACGGTGAGCTTGTGCGCCGAGGGCTTCCGGATCCAGAGCCGGACGTGGGTGGCGGGTTGATCCGTCTTCAACGGAACGGTGGTCTGGACGTAGTTCCCGCCACCGGTGAAATCGAATGCAAGCGCGGCGCCGTGTCCGCGCACAGACGCCGTGCGTCCGCCGCTGTGAGCGGCTTCCGGCTGGCGCGTCAGGCTCCCCTTCGCCCCGGGGAACTCGGGACCGTTGGAGAACTCCCAGCGCGCGAAGGTCGCAGCGTCCTCGAAGTCGTCGAGCGTTGTCCCCTCGGGTCCACCTGTCTGAGCGGCAGTGAAGGTTGCAGCAGCCATGAGCACCAGTCCTCCCAGACGCATCCGTCGCGTGAAGCCTTGACCTGCGGTCATGTTCGGCACCTCAACAAGCCGCGGCTGTGTGTGATCTACAAGGAAAGCGAACCGCGACGCAGAATACTCGTCCAGTATGCAGTTCCCAGTGACGAGGAGACCGGTTGGCAATGATATCCGAACCACGCAGATCTACCAAGGCAGTCGCCACGGCGCTGATCCTGGCCGGGCTGGCGGCGGGCGTAGCGCTCGCCGAGACTGAGAAGGGCTTTGTGTCGCTGTTCAACGGCAAGGACCTGACCGGCTGGCGGGGCGGCAAGTACGAGGTCGAGGACGGCATGCTCGTGTGCCCCAAAGACGGCGGACGAACGGCGTCCGTTCGCGGCGGGTCGCTCCTCACCGTGAAGGAATACGCAGACTTCGTTCTTCGGTTCGAGTTCCGCCTCGAGCCGGGCGGCAACAACGGCGTAGGCATTCGCGAGCCCGACAAGGGCAACTTCTCATACGACGGCATCGAGATCCAGATCCTCGACAACGACGCCCCCAAACACGCCAACCTGCGGCCGGCGCAGTACCACGGCTCGATCTACGATGTCGTCGCCGCCAAGCGCGGTGCCACCAAGCCGCCGGGCGAGTGGAACCGGGAGGAAATCCTGGCCGACGGCCGGCAGATCAAGGTCACCGTCAACGGGCAAGTCATCGTCGACGCCAACCTCGACGACATCAAAGACCCCGAGGTCTTGAAGCACCATCCCGGGCTCGCGCGAACCACCGGCCGCCTCGGCTTTCTCGGTCACGGAGACCGGGTGGAGTTCCGGAACATCCGGATCAAGGAGCTGAAGAAGTAGCAGGCGTACGCAAGAGCCAGCAGGCGTGCAGCCCCCGAACCCAATCGCGCCCTCTCCCCTTCTCCCCAAGTCCTTCGTCTCGGTGTCACCACCTTCCAGGAGGTCCGACCAGAATGAGCAGCATTAGACACACAGCCAAGCACGCACTGACACTCGCCGCACTCGCAATTGGGCTGCTGACTCAGCAGCCGAGCGTCTGGGCACAGAATGAGCCGAAACCGCCGGAGGGCTTCGTCGCGCTCTTCAACGGCAAGGACCTCACCGGCTGGAAAGGGCTCGTTGCCGACCCCCCCAAGCGCGCCAAGATGACGCCGGAGGAACTGGCGGAAGCTCAGACGAAAGCCGACGAGAGCATGCGCGCACACTGGCGAGTCGAAGACGGCGTGTTCGTCTTCGACGGCAAGGGCCAGAGCCTTTGCACCGCCAAGGACTACGGCGACTTCGAGCTCTACGTCGACTGGAAGATCCTCCCCGCCGGCGACAGCGGAATCTACCTCCGCGGCAGCCCGCAGGTGCAGATCTGGGACAAGCCGGAGACCGGTTCCGGTGGGCTGTACAACAACCAGAAGAACCCCAGCAACCCGCTCAAGGTGGCCGACAAGCCCATCGGCGAGTGGAACACCTTCTACATCAAGATGGTCGGCGACAAGGTCACCGTCAAGCTGAACGGCGAACTGGTCGTCGATGACGTGACCATGGAGAACTACTGGGAGCGCGACAAGCCCAGCTACCCGACGGGCCAGATCGAGCTGCAGAACCACGGCAACACGCTGTGGTTCCGGAATGTGTACCTCCGGGAGATTCCGCCCGCGTAGGGAACGCCCGCCGTGGCGTTCCCCTTCGGGACCGTTCCGGCTGGGGCCTGGCGTTCCGCCCGAGTGGCTGCGCCAGCCCAGAGCTCCCGGCGATCCGGGGTCCGGTTCGCCGCGCACCGATTCCACGTGGGGCTGGCCTCGGTGGGTTGGTGCCCGGCGACGACCGTCATCCTCCGATGGGACTACCAGCCGCCGCCGGGCAGTTGTGTATTCGGCTGCGTGGGAACGCGCGGCGTTCCACGGCCGCAGCCCGGACGCAGGCTCGAAGGGACTCCTCGTGCACGCTCCCGCTCACCGGGGTGAGCGGGACTCCGGCAGGGGAGGGCGAGGCTCCTGCCGAGCCGGTTCGGGAGGACCCTCACCCTCCCGCCAACTCGGTAGGAACCTCGCCCCCCCGGTGAGGGGTCCGGGCGAGACAACGCACACCGGAACCCGTTGTTGTCCACGCTGGGGAAGTACCTGCGGAGATCGCACTTCAGCGCGTAGTCGTTTCCCTGCATGAACCGGGTGAGTCGGTCCACCGCGGCATGGGTGCCCTTGACAGCCCGTAGCGTAGGTTTCCAACCTGCGGCCCTTGCTGCCGCCCCGGCGGTTCCCGGCAGGATCGCAGGTTGGAAACCTACGCTACACGGGCGGCAAGCGTACGAGTCGTGGATGAACGTCCGCTCGAAGAGCGGCTCGATCACCTGGCACAGCGCGTGGTGGACCACCCGGTCGCGGTACGGCGCGGCGCTGATGAGCCGTCGCTTGGGGTCGTTGATGTAGAACTCCGTGTACGCGCCGGGTTGGTACGTCCCGCCCCGCAGCTCGTCTTGCAGCCGCAGCACCTCGCTCTCCAGCCGGTGGTTGAACGCCGCCGTGGCCGGGCGGAACCGCTTGCCGCGCTGCGCCTTGCGGGCGGCGCGCAGGAGGTTCTCGAACGAAGCGATCTGCTCGAAAAGGTGTTTGTGGCGTTTCATCGGGTCAGACCCCGTAGGATAAAGCTCCAGCTTTGTCCAGTCGGTCGTCCGCGGATGGGGTCAAGGCCAAGGGCGACAAAGCTGGAGCTTTATCCTACGGAGGGCACATCGGCCCGCGGCGGGCGCTGCCCTTGCTGCTTCTCCCATCCGCCGATCTGGGCGCCGATCTTCTCCATCGCGCGGGCGGCGAACTCGTACTGCTTCAGGCTCAGCAGCTTCAGGTCTTTCGCCAAGCGCACCAGGTACCGCAGCCGCTCCATCCGGCGGTTCGCCGTCCGCAGCAGCTCCTGCTTCTGGCGCGTGTAGCTCGCTTCCACCAACAGCTCCAGGATCTCCAGCGCCGTCGCCTCAACGCGCTCTCCCACCGTGAACCGGTGCGCCCGGCTGAACTTCGCCACGTGGGGCAACAGCCACAGCACCAAGTCATACGTCTTCGCCACGGCGGGCACTTCGTTTCGCGCTCTCATGTCGGTGTCCCACGGGAGGGTGAGGCTCCTGCCGAACCGACGCTGCGGCGTTGGCATTGGCTCAGCAGGAGCTTCGCCCTCCCTTTTTTCGAGATTTGTAGCCGACCCTGCCGCGCGAAGCGCGGCAGGGCAAAGGGTAAAAGGGCCAAAGAGCAAAGGCTAACCGGAGTCCGGGCGAGACAACGCACACCGGAACCCGCTGTAGACGTCCCTGTCGCCAGGACCGTAGCGGTCCCGGCCGGCGCAGCGGAAGCGCGTGGGGTCGTTGATGATCCACGAACCGCCCCGCAACACGCGGTATTCGCCGCTCGCGGGTCCGGTCGGGTTGTCCTTCGGCGCATTGGCGTAGTAGCTTGAGCCATACCAGTCAGAACACCACTCCCAGACGTTGCCAGCCATGTCGTGCACGCCGTAGGGGCTGATGCCGCTGGCGTAGCTGCCGACGGGCTTGGTGCTGCTGTTCAGGTCCATGTTGCCTTCGGAGTTGGCGCACTTGCTGTTATCCCATTCGTTCCCCCACGGGTATCCCCTTCCGTCGGTGCCACGGGCCGCCTTCTCCCACTGGGCTTCGGTTGGGAGGGCGACGCCGGCCCACTTGGCGTACGCGGTGGCGTCGTCCCAGGAGACGTTGACGATGGGATGGTCATCCTTCCAGCCCCAGGAGGGCGCTTCCGGCATGTCGCGGCCGGTCGCCTGGCAGAACTTGCGGTACTGGGCGACGGTGACTTCACGCTTGTAGATCCAGTAGCCGTCGAGATTGACCTTGCGCTGGGGCTTCTCGTTCGGTTCGGCGGGAGCCTCACCCTCCCGGCTGCCCATGGTGAACTCGCCGGGCGGGATGTAGAGCATGGCAGCGGCGTCGTTGGAGTTAGTGAAGGTGGCGCCGCGTTGGGGGTTGGCAGGCAGGGAGAGGGCGACACGGGAGGGTGAGGGTCCTCCCGAACCCCGGCTCAGCGGGAGCTTCGCCCTCCCCAAGCCTACCAACGCGACGGCAGTCATGGCCGTGCTCAGCGCCACGCTCCCGCGAGCCAGCCAGAGCCCGCGGCCGCCAACGCGGCGGGCCCCGCGCCAGCCAAGGACGCCGAGCAGCAGCGCGGCTGGGGCGGCGTAGAGGCGGGCGGCGGGGGCGCAGGCGAAGAGAGCGAGGGCGGCGGCGAGCCAGGCCAAGGGGTTGGCTGGCTGGGCGACGCGCTGAGGTTGCGCGGGCTGCCGGGTCCTTGGCGCCGGTCGGACGCCTTGGCCGGCGGGCGGCAGAGGTCGCTGAGCGGGGGCACCGGCTTGAAGGTGCTCGCCGCGCTCAACGGCTTGGCGCGACGGGAACGGATCCCGCCCGAACCGCGCGGCGCGCTCGCACCACGGGCAGGCGGCCAGGTGGTTGCCGTACCGGTGCTGCTCGTTGGCGGCGCAGGTGGTGAGGGCATTCTCCGCTTCGTTGAGCGCGTTGAGCCACGTCTGCGCGTCGGGGCGGGCCTGCGGACTGGCGTGCCCGTCCTCAAAGCACTGCCGGAACAGCGCCTGCAGCGCCGGGGCCGGCACCTCGAACGGCGGCGCCACCGGCATGGGAGCGTAGGGCACGCGACCCCGGCTGGCAAAGGGGAAGTGAGCAGCCGAGATGCGCGCCTCCAACGGCGGCGGGTCGCCTCTGCCCTGGTAAACGCCGGAGAACGGGTGGGTGCCCTCCAGCAGAAGCTGGAAGAGGAGCACGCCCAGTCCGAACAGGTCGCTCTCCAGGGTCCGGTCGACCCGCGAGAATACCTTGCCCTGCAACTCCGGCGGCGTGAACTCCGGCTTCCCCACCGGACACCGGTAGAGCTGGCCACCCTCGGTCGCGACCTGAAACGAGTCCGTATCGACCAGCGTCGCCAATGCCGTCTCAGCGACAAGGATGTTGGACTCATTCACGTCGCCGATGACATAGCCGCGCACGTGCAGTGCCCGGACCCCGGCCGCCACGTTGCGGGCCGCCCGATGGAGGTACAGATAGTTGAACAGCGGGCACGTCTGCCGGCGCGACTTGGGGTTGTAGAAGTCGATGACGGGCCGCACGTCGCCGACCCGCGGCATGAGAAACCCAACCACGCGCCACGTGCCGTCCAGGGACAACAGCCGGTCCACCGGCCAGGCGATGGAGCAATGTCCCTGGGCGGCCATGGGGTCCTCCGGCGGGTTCGCCAACATGACCTGGAGCTTCTGCGCGCGCTCTATCGTGGGCTGGCGGTACAGCTTCGCGACGAGCTGCGGAGCCTGCGGGACGGCCTGAATGCGGGCTTCCCCGCCGACTCCGAGTGCAGAGGCCGAGCCGAGGTCGAGGACCTGCCCGTTGGACTCCCGCCGGACCCGCACGCGCGCCTCACCTGCCCCGGGCTGCTAACAGCAGCGTGCGGTCGTCGTCGGTGCGCTCAGCGATCCGCGGCGAGCGGAGGAACGAGACCAACTGCTCGGTGGCCGCCGCCCCGTCCTCGCACTGAGCGGCGAACCGGAACAGCGGCGCGAAGAAGGGCGCATGAGGCGCCCCCTCCGGCATCTTCAGCGCCACCATCTGCAAGCCGTCAGAGAAGGCGGCTACGCCGCCGACGCGGCCCCGCCAAGTCTGCACCTGCGCCGTGTCCAGCGCGTCGGGGGAGATGAGGAAGGTTGTCTCGTTGAGGTACTCCCCTTGCTGCGGCGCGGTGAGCGCGAACAGGTTGCCGTCGGCGTCCCGCACCACGGCGGCGCCGTCGCCGACCTGGGCGGCGGCGACCATGTCGGGGCTCGCAGCCACCACGATGAGCGTGGTGGCAAGCTGCCGGACGTCAACTTCGCGCAAGGCGGCTTCGGCTTCAACGGCTGAGCGGGCCTCCCGGAGGGCGCGCCTTAGACGGTCCCCCCAGTGAGCGGCGTCTGCCTGGGAGGGCGAAGCTCCCGCTGAGCCAGCTCGGTCGGGACCCCGCACTCCCCGCGGTTCGGGAGGACCCTCACCCTCCCCGCGGTTCGGGAGGACCCTCACCCTCCCCGCGGTTCGGGAGGACCCTCACCCTCCCCGCGGTTCGGGAGGACCCTCACCCTCCCCTGGGTTCGACAGCGCCCCTCGCGGCCTCTCGCTCACCGCCGGGGAGACGCCCGCAAGGGGCTACGCTACTGGGGTCCGTGGATGACGGATCGCGCCCACAGAGAGCTACGCCACGGGATAGGGCGGCGAGGGCGGCGCGAGTCGCCATTTGGGCGCCGACGTCGCCGAGTTCCGCCGTGCCCGCGCCATCGGCCACGGCTCCCACGAGGACGCCTCCCGCGGTCACCAGCCATTCGCAGGCATCCTGGCAAGGCTGTCCGGTCTTCTCGTGGCTCTCGCCCTGGACGGAGGCTGCCATCACGCGCCAGTCGTCCATCACACTGTCCCCCATCCCGGCGGCGGCAGCGCCACCTGGTCGTCCACCTCAGAGTGCGAGACGGCTTGTGTGCTTTGGGACAGCCACACGAACATCTCCACGAAGTCCAGCCCGATCAGCTTGACGGGGGTGCGCACCACGATCTCAGCCAGCCGCGTCATGTTGGCGCGCTCCACCCCCACGGCGAAGAAGGCGACGCGCTTGTTGTTCTCGTCGGCTTTCAGCCGCTGTGCCGCCTGCTCGACCACGCCCAATGGTTCGCCCTGCGGCTCGCCGTCCGTGATGAGGAACACCCAGGGGCGGTAGTAGGCGACGCCGTTCGCCTTGTACTGCTCCTTGCGCGCCTGGATCATGTCGAGCGCTTTGTGGATCGCGCTGCCCATGTGCGTGGACCCCGTCGAGACGAGCGTTGGCGGCTGGAACTGGTCAGCGGTCACGAAGTCCTGGACAACCTTCACCTCGCGGTCGAACGTGACCACCGCCACTTCCACCCACCGCGAGGCCAACGTGTCTTTGGCCAGGTCGTCCTTGAACGCCTTCAGCCCCTCGTTGAGCGCCGTGATCGGCGCGCCCTGCATGGACCCCGAGGTATCCAGCAACAACACGCACGGACCCCTCGGTTCCGGGTTGTCGGCGAACTCGACGGCATCTTCCAGTCTCGGTGTGTCTGCCCTGGTCCCGCTCCCTTCGTCGGTCGGTCTGTCGGTCAGGCGATGCTCGTCTCCCCCCAGTTCGCCGGGCTGGCTCAGACACCTTCTCGCTCAGCTTTCGGTTGTCCCCGGAGCGGCGGGTTACTTCCTACAGCTTGCCGGTCAGCTTGAGGCGATCGAGCATGGGTCTCTCTGTTCGACGCGACTGCACGTTCAACCTTCACCCAAGAGAGCCTCCGCCGCCCTCCTTTTCCGGAACACGAGCGCGAGAGCAGCCTCCTCGGACCTAAGAGGCGCACTGGCGTTCAGGCCTGGGGGCGTGCAGAGAGTGCGGATCGGCTTCTCCGGACAGCGGGGAGGCTTGCCTTGCGGCCGAGGCTGCTTGGTGGCCGGCCGAGGCGGCTGCGCGTACCCTCAGAGGCTGCCTTCGAGGGCCGTGCAGCAGCCTCGGCAGGGGAGCAAGCTGCATTGTCGGCGGGAGAAGCTGCCTCGGAGCCTCGTGAAGCAGGGCTTCCCGTCACGACAAGCAGCCTCCGAGTCTCAGTGAGCAGTCTCAGCGCCTGGAACAGCGGTCTCATGGGTTCGCGGAGAAAGAGAGTGACCCCGGTGAGGCGTCGCGGCCGGCCGGAAAGCCGGCTTCCGGCCTGCGCGAGCGGACGCGCGAGGCGGGAGCAGCGCCAAGCCGAGCCGCGAAGGTCACAGAGCGGGGAATGGCTGGCGGCTCGGATTGTCGGTTCGCCCAGAGGAAGCGGTTTGCGCGTCTCGAACTATTGCCCTGTGGACTCAATTCGGC
Source organism: Armatimonadetes bacterium CG06_land_8_20_14_3_00_66_21 (assembly GCA_002779825.1). Taxonomy (GTDB): domain Bacteria; phylum Armatimonadota; class Abditibacteriia; order CG2-30-66-41; family CG2-30-66-41; genus CG2-30-66-41. Next base: position 12,779 of record PEVN01000436.1, read on the forward strand.
CAATCAGGAGGGTATTCGAATGCCAGACAGAGTGTCAGTACATTTGGATCGGGCGATGGTGACGGACAGCGTGCTCGGGCAGGTTCCGTCGGTGCCCGACTTGCCGCTGGGGAAGGTAGCGGCCTATCGGGCGGGCGTTGATTGCTGAGGTGCGGACGAAGCAGTCGTCGGTGACCCAGAAGCACTCGGCCGCAAGTATGAACTCGGCGGAGACCTACCGCGAGTCGCTGGAGGTCTGGCAGTTGCTGGTCAAGTGGCTGGCCATCGCCAGGCTGACCGGCTCGGAGACGGCGCAAGCCGCCCTGGACTCGGTGGAGACGGGTCGCGCGTTCTCGCCGGCCAACGCTCGCCAGCGCGCGGAGCAGATTCTGTCCGTGATGAACAGCCTGCCCGAGAACTTCCCCGCCGCCGGTCTCACGAAACAGGAGCTTCAGGCGAAGCTGACGGATCTGCTGGCGCTGTTTGCCGAGAAGGACTCGGCCGAGGTCGCCCTGGAAGTGGCCAAGGGCGAGCTGAGGCAGGCGGACGACCGGTTGGACAAAGAGAACAAGACGATCTACGGCATCCTGCGGGCCACCTTCTCGGTCGAGGGGACGCCGGAGTACCGCGCAGTCCACGCGATTCCTACCACGCCGCCGCACCGCGAGTCGAAGATCGTCGGCCCGTCCGAGGATCCGCGCCCGCCGACGCCATAGGCGAACTTGTTCGGGGTACTGGGCGTGGCAGCCCCCAACAGGTTGGGGCGTCCTGAACGCACTGCCACAGGAATCGCTCATGTCCGTGGTTCGCTTGAACGCCCCAACGGCTGAGCACGTAGCCTGCTCAAACGCCGGGCGTTTGAGGATGAAAACCCGGGTTCGTAGTTCCGCCTTCCAGGCGGGCCGTTGCCGGGCTCACCGTTACTAGGGGCCCGCCTGAAAGGCGGAACTACGAACCCTTTTTCGAAGGAGACAGCATGGAAAAGCTCAGAGTCGGCGTGTTAGGACTCCGCCGCGGGATGACCCACTTGCGCAACTTCCTGTCGCTGGAGGAAGCGGTGGTGATCGGCGGCGCGGATCGCTTTCCGGACTGCCGAGAGAGAGCCGCGGAACTGCTTGGCCCCGCCGGCGGGAAGGTGGTGGCCGAGTTCGACGACCTCCTTGCCATGCAGCCGGCCGCAGTGGTCATCGCCAGCAACGGGAAGCTCCAGGTCGAGCACTCGATTCGGGCGATGGAAGCGGGCTGTCACGTGCTGTCCGAGGTTCCGGGCGCCGACACTGCGGAGGAGCTGGTTCGACTCCGTGACTGCGTGCAGCGGACCGGGAAGACGTACATGTTAGGCGAGAACTCCTGCTTCCTGGACTTCCTGCGCTACTGGCGGAAGTGGCTGCTGGAAGACCGGTTCGGGCCGGTCTCGATTGCCGAAGCGGAGTACCTCCACTACCTGCCGACGAGCCTCTACGCACCAGACGGAACCCGCGTGTCGCCCAGCGAAGCGAAGGCGCAGGGACGCACCGACTGCAAACCCATCTGGCGCGCCGACCAGCCGCCGATCCAGTACCTGACGCATGACCTCGGGCCGCTGCTCGAAGTGCTGGACGACCGCTGCGTGTCGGTCACCTGCCGCAGCGGGCCGTGGCGGTGCGAAGAAGCGCCGCTGCGGTCGGACGGGCAGATCGCGCTGTTCCAGACGGCGAAGGGCGCGCTCATCAAGATCATGGTCACGCTGAACACGCCGCAGCCGGGCGGGCACCGCTACCGGATGCTGGGAACGGCCGGCACCGCGGAGTGGTTTAGCTACGAGGGCTTCTGCCGCCGGTTTGTTCGGGGCGCCGAGGAGCGAGACGGCTGGGAGAAGGTGAACATCGGCGCGGCGGGCCGGGAGGACGACACCAGCACCGGCCACGGCGGCACCGACCTGAAGCTCGCGCGGCACTTCACCCGGGCCATACTGGACGGCAAGCCGGCACCGATCGATGTGTACCGGTGCATCGAGTATGCGCTGCCTGGGATCCTCGCCAACAAGTCCGCCGAACTGGGCGGCGTGCCGTTCTCGATCCCCGATCTGCGGACCCAGCCGTTCGGGGGGACGACGTTCTGGGAGTACGTCGGGCTGCCGGAGGTTGAGCCAGCCGGGGAACCGTACAAGGTTCGCTGAGGGGGATGATCCGGAGCCTCGCGCCGATTCGAGAGTAACTGCAAAACATATGTTTGCGTCCATGGCGCAGTTCAGCTATACTGTGACTCCGTACCAGGACGGCAGCCCGGCCAAGTCCGCGAGCTGCCCTCCAGACCTCGCAACTCGGAGCGGAGCACCATGGCAGACCTCACCGACGTCCAGAGACGGATCCTCACCGCCATCAGCGAACTCAACGATAGGCACAAGTTCCCGCCGTCCATCCGGGAACTGTGCGCTCACGTGGGGTTGAAGTCGCCGTGCAGCGTGTACCGGCACCTCAACACCCTCGAGCAGAAGGGCTACATCTCCCGCCGCAAGTCGGCCAACCGCGGGTTGACGGTGCTCCGCGGCGTCGACCATCGCACGCGCCCGCAGCGGACGACCACCATCCCTCTCGTCGGGACCATTGCCGCAGGCATGCCTCTCCTGGCGGAGCAAAACATCGAGGACGCCTACGCGGTCTCTACCGAGCTGGTTCCCAACGAGGATAGCTTCATGCTCCGGATCAAGGGCGACTCGATGATCGGGGCCGGCATCTTCGACGGCGATCTGGTCGTCGTGCGGCGTCAGGACTCGGCCGACGACGGCGACATCGTCGCCGCACTGCTCGACGACGAAGCCACCGTGAAGCGGTTCTACCGAGAGAATGGGCACATCCGGCTGCAGCCGGAGAATCCGGCGATGGAGCCGCTCCTCGTGGAAGAGGTCCGCATCCTGGGCAAAGTGACGCTTGCCATTCGCCGCCTGTAACCGGCGGGTCGAGGGTGGGGCGACGCGCCGGGTCCGTCCACAAGCTGCGCGGAAAATCCCTCCTCCGCAGGAATAGGCGAACACTGCTTTATCTGCTATACTTTTGAATGGTCGTTCGGCGGATCCACATCTGCGCCCCCTCCGGTCCGCGCCCACGGACCACCTGCGCAGATTTCCGTCGACGGCTGTGGTCGCGTGTGGATTCCACGGCGTGCGTTTGGCCTTGACCCAGCCACTGCATGCTACCGCACGCGACCTGTTTTTTTGTCTGGGGTCTCACGCCACACGAGGAGTCCCCGGAGGCTGCAGCGGATCGGGTCCTCGTCCAGAAGTGCCTCAGCGCTCCGGAAGCCTTCTCCCCATGCCCCTCTTCCTGCAACACACCGGGAGCACTCCGCTCTGGCTTGCGTTCGTTGTTCTCTTCGTCGCCCTGATGTTCTTGGGGATCGGCAAGGCCGGGTTCGGCGGCGGGGTGGGCTTGGTCACGCCGCCATTGCTGGCCATGATCATGCCCGTGAAGCTCCTGCTCCCGCTGATGCTCCCCTTGCTCATCGCCTGCGATATCGCGTCGCTGTGGACGTGGCGAGGCAAGTGGGATTGGCGCAACTTCTGGAGGCTGCTACCTGGAACGGTCATTGGCGTCGTGGTCGTCACGGGAGTGAAGCTCCTGCTGGGATGAGCCCAATCCCTCCTGCCGGGGCGGTGCAGCCGCCACCGAGCCCCAACGCCCCCCCCCCGACCTACGGTCCCTGCCAGTGCTTGTACACGCAGAGCGCGCACAGCACGATGAAGCAGAGAAAGAGGATGCCCAGGATCTCCTTCTGGTACGTCCGGACGAACGAGACGACGTTCTTGGTTACGGAGTTCCTGCGCTTCCTTCTGCGACCTCGCCGTCCTGACGAGCGTTTCGAGTCAGCCATCAAAGTCCTTCCAGCGTCGGAGCGCACCACGAAGAAGGGCGCGCTTCACTGAGTCTGCCGGGCTATGCAACCGAAGTGCCACCGGACGCCCGCTGGCGTGGAGGGCGACGGTCGGGAAGCCGTCAGGACAGTGCCCCGTGGGCAGAGTGGGTAGCCGTCTCGGCAGTATTCGTCGGGAGAGGCGGGACAACCTGCGTCCGCACCTTCGAGAGACTGCGCTCTTGACCGACGCTGGCGGACAGACAACAATACGCCGGCCGCCCAGTCTTCGTCTCTGGAGGCGTGGAACATGCCCAGCAGCAGCGCTGAGAACAACACCAGCCGCCACCCCGTCCTCGCCACGCTCCTCATTGGCGCTGCTGCCGCCTTCCTGCTCTGCGGCTACGAGTTCATCCGCAGCGTCTCCACCTCCCTATACGTCGAGGCCTACACCGCCGCCAAGCTGCCCTTCGTAATGGCGTTGTCGCCTGTCGGCGTCGTGGTGATCGTGTACGTCTACGGACGGCTGCTGTCGTGGCTCGGGCCGAGTCGAGCGCTGCTGGCCACTTCGCTGTTGTCGGGCGTAGTGATTGTGGGGTGCTACGCGGCGTTGGTGCGGGGTTCGCACTTGGCGGCCGGGGTCGTCTTTGTCTTCCGCGAAGGCTACATCGTCCTGATCATCGAGCAGTACTGGTCCTTCATCAACAGCGTGTTGCGCGAAGAGGACGCCAAGCGGGTCAACGGCCCGATTTGCGGGATCGCCTCGCTCGGGGCGATTGCCGGCGGGATGCTGGTGCAGGGCTACGCCGTCAAGCTCGGCAGCGAGACGCTTCTCCTCTTCGCCGCCGCTTCGCTGGCGCCGGCAGGTGCGCTGTCTTGGCTGGCGTACCGGGTCGGCGGCGAGCCGCAACCCGCGGCAGACGAAGCCGGCGGCAAGCAGGGGCACTTGGCGTTGGGCGTGTTCCTGCGCACACGCTACCTGCTGCTCCTGGCCCTGCTCATCTGGTTGACGCAGATGGTATCCACCGTGCTGGACCTCCGCTTCAACGGCTTAGTCGAGCAGGCACTGCCACTAAAGGACCTGCGCACCAGTTTCCTCGGCGGGTTCTTCTGGAAGCTCAACGTCGCCTCAGCCGTGCTGCAGTTCGTGGTCGCCCCGTTGCTGCTGCGCCACGTCCCGCTCCGGTGGGTGCATCCCGCGATCCCGCTCGTGCACATTGGCGCCTGCGCTGTGCTGATCTGGCATCCTTCGCTCACGACGGCCGGAGTGGCGTTCCTCCTGTTCAAGTCGCTTGACTACTCGGTCTTCCGCGCCAGCAAGGAGATCCTCTACCTGCCCCTCTCCTTCGACGCCCGCTACCGCGCGAAGCAGTTGATCGATTCGTTCGGATACCGATTCTCGAAGGGCACCACCTCGGCGCTGATCGGGCTTGTCGGCCGAGTGGCAGGCGCGCTGCCCGGGGCGGCGTACCCCGGCATCGCCCTCGGGGCCTGTGCCGCATGGCTCGCCGTGGTCAGGGCGATCCTCGGCGGGTGGCAGAGGGCGGCGCAAGCCCCCTCTGTGTGAAGCCGGAACTGTGTTTGGGCCCCGCAGATAGAACCGATTGGCTTCCTGAGCGTCAAACACCCGTGGTGTTGCGTTGGCGACGATAGGGTCGCCGTTACCCAGAGCTGACAGACACCGGCCGGACGACGGCCGGACCCGCCCGAGCGCCCGGAGCGTCCCTGCCGGGCCACGCCGCCTCCCAGGAGAGCCTCTCACCTTGGCACTTTCGCCTGCTCGATGGATTCTGCTTGCTGCCGCCCTCTGCGGGCCGCTGAGTTCCGCGCGGGCCGCCCGGGACGGTCAATGCCTCGTCGGCATCTGCGGCGTGTACTCTTCGGGGTACGCTGGCGTCCTGTCCCGCCACGGCATTCCCTACGAGGTTGTGCTGGATCACCAACTCGCCGATGCCGCGCTCCTCATGAAGTACGACGCGATCTTGACCGCGACGATGGCTCCGGCGTCGTACAAGGACGCCGCCCAGCCGCTGCAGTCATACGTGGAGGCAGGCGGCTGCTTCCTGTTCGACGCTCCCTACTCCGGGCAGTACTTCCCCCGCACCGGCGGCCTCGGGGCTACCTTCCTGGCCGACTTCCTCCAGTACACCCGCGTCGTGGCGCCGCAGGTCGGCATCGTGAAGCCGACTGCGCTCGGGCTTCTCTCGCCCGAAGTGGCAGCGACCGACCGCTGGATTGTTTCCCGCATCACCTGCAACGTAGCCTACACCGACCCCGGCACCGTTGTGCTTGCCGAGTACCAATCTGTGCGGGAAGCGCCCAGAGGCCGGAACGCCCGCTTCTCGCGGGGCCGGATGCTGAACGACGGCGACCCCGCAATGGTCATGGTGCCCCGCGGCAAGGGCAAGTTCGTCGTGTGTGGCAGCTCCATCGGGGCCGCGCAGGCACTGGGCGCAGGACAGACAGACAACTTGATCCTCGCCCTGGTTCGGCTGCTGACTGACGGGCGCGCCACTCCCCAATTGGACCCGGAGGGCGTTGCCCTGGCGCGCCGGCAGTCGAAGCGGAGTCTGGACTTGACCACCCCGGAGGAGAAGGCGTTTCTCACCACGGCTCCGGCCGAAGCCATCGGCGTCAACGGGCCGGGCACCAGCAGCGACCTGCCGGCCGACGTCGCGACCGTTGAGCAGGACGCCGCGCCTTCCTTCGAGGTGACGGGGGCCTTCTCCGGCTCCGGCGAAGGCACTCTCTGGCTCAACTACTGGAACCGGGAGAACCACCTCCGACTTCAGCTCCGCGGTCCTCGGGCAGAACTGACCCGCACCGCCGCCGGCCGCTCCACCCGGCTGGGCGACCTGACCTTCGGCTCCGGCACCCAACCGTTTGTCTTGCAGGAGCGCGGCAAGTCGGTTCGCCTGTTCGTCGGTCACCAGCGCTTGGCGACCACCGTCGCGTCTCCGTGGATCGGCGACGTCGGCTGGCAGGGCGCCTCCCTGACAGACGTGCGGTACCAGGCCGTCGAGCCTGTCTACTTCGCCGATGACTTCATGCGCGCCGAGGGCCAGCAGGGCGACTGGGAGATCCGCTCTGGCACGTGGAAGCGCGCCCCCGTGCAGAACCCCGATATGGGCGCAAACCCGTTTGCGTTCCACGTCTCGGCGGCCCCTCGCGGGCTCGCCCTCACTGGGTACCCGTTCTGGGACACCTACCGCTTCCGCGTTTCCGCCCGGCCCGACTCTGACTCCGGCACGCTCGGTCTGGTCGCCTACCGGCAAGACGACAACAACTACCTGCTGTTCCGCTGCGCGCTCCTCCCTCAGTCGCACCCAATCAAGGAGGGCTTCCAGCTCGTCCGCGTGTTGGGCGGACAGGAACAGGTGCTCGCCTCGGCGCCCGGCGGGCTGGTGAAGGGGCAGTGCTATCTCCTGGAGATCAAGCTGCTCGACAAGTGGATCGGCGCGCTTGTGGACGGCGAAAAGGTCCTCACCGCCGTCGACACTTCTCTTTCCGGCGGCGGGATCGGCTTGCAGGCCGACGCCGCGCAGGTGAAGTTCGACGACGTGGTTGTGGAGCCCTCGGACTTGCGCGAGAGCCGCGGCACCATCTTCGACGGCGGGCTGCCCAGTTACGCCGGCACCATCGACCAAGACACGTGGGCCGGCCCGGCGATGCAGTGGCAGCCCTCCCCGCAGCAGCGGGGCTTGTTCTGGAGCCGCGGCGTCTTCTACGGCGATGCGGGCGCCCGGTTCGACATGCGTGCATTGGCACAGCCGGGCGCTCGGGCGGAGTTGGACCTCAACTCCTCGCCAGAGAAACCGGAGGTCGGCTATCGCCTCGCCGCCACCCGCACCCCGCAGGGGCTTGCAGTCGAGCTGACCCGCAACGGCCGGCAGGTCCGGACCGCAAACGTACCGGTCGCCCCCGCGGGTGAGTCGTCTGTCCTGGCCATCCGGCGGGCCGGCGACACGGTATACGGGCGCGTGGATGAGCGGACGGTCGTCAGCTATGCCGACCCGGACCCGCTGACGGACGGCCACCGGATCGCCTTCGGCTTCACCGGCGGCAAGCCAAAGATCTCGGACGTCGCCTACTGGTCGGACAACGTGTTGGACTACGCCTTCGACTCGGCACCAACAGACTGGTGGATCAGCAGTGGAACGTGGGACGTCACCAACCGCTGGAGTTGCACGCCCGACTGGTCCTGGTTCGGCGGCACGTCGCCCCAGCCCAGCCCAGGCCAGTACACCGGCAACGCGCTGATCTGGTGCAAACGCCGGTTCGAGGGCGACGTGGCGCTGGACTACTTCACCGGGCCCAAGATGCTGGACGGCGCCAACGGGAAAGGCTCGCGAGAGCGGATGCAGGACTTCAACGCGGCGCTCTGCGGCGACGGCGTCGACGTCGATTCCGGCTACGCCTTCCTGGTCGCCCCGAACGGCAACGATGAAGTGAAGCTGCTCCGGCTCGGGAAGCAGGTCGCCAGTTCCACCGACTTCCTTATGCCCCGCGCCGGCCACAATCGCTGGACCTACCTCCGCGCGTGGAAGCAGGGCGGCCATCTCAGTTGGTGGTTCGAGGGGCAGCTCGTGCTGGAATACGACGACCCGGACCCGCTGACGGGTGGGTACTGCGGCGTGTGGACGCAGGACAACGGGATCTTGGTCCCGAAAGTCACGATCTACCACCAGCAGCGAGGCGGGCCGCTGCTGTCGCTGCGAGATGCATTCAAGCTGTTGGGGAAGGACGCCGTCTGACAGCGTGGCGCAGGTCTCTGACCTGCGGTCTCCCCGCCCGCTCCGCCAAATCGCTCGTGCTCGGCGAGGGTCTCCTGACCCCGCCGCTCCGCGTCCCCTCGAATCCCGTGGATTCGCAGTCCTTTGAGACCTTCCGGTCGGGCGTTTCGGGGCGGTCGGAGACCTGCCCCGAGCTAAGCCGCAAGCCGGAGGCTTGCGCCGCAAGGGGCTACGGCGTTCCCGCCAGCAACTGCCCCACCTTCGCCCTCACCGCCTTCACCAACGCCTCAATCGCCTCCAGCCCATACTCGGCCGACGCCGTCCCTCGCGGATCGACACCCAGCACGCCGAGGTTCGGCTCGCCCCGGTCGTCGCTGAGCGCGCCCAGATCGACCAACCCGTCGGACAGCGCCAGCATCAGTGACGTCTCCCACTTCGCCGCATGGTCGCCCTGGTAGCCCTGTTCCAGGAGCAGGCTGTGCTCCATGACCACCAGCGTCTTCATCTGTCCGTACGCGGCGAACCGGTCCGCCGCCGCTTGGGCCGGGCCGTGCTCGGGGTAGTGCCCGGTCAGCACCACCGTCGCCTCGAATCCCAACGTCCGCATCTGGTATAGCGTCCGCTCGACCAGTTCGCTGAAGAACTCCCACGAGTCGCGCACCCCATTGCGCACCCCGCCCGCCTGGAACGTCCCCGCCGGTAGCCCCATCTTCTCGGCGATCAGCGGCGAATGGTCCTTCTCGACGGACGCAATGCGCTGCGGGCCGAAGACAATCTCACAGATATCGTCCCGGTTGTCGCCGTACCACAGCGGCGGCATCGCCAGCCCCCCGAGCCGGTCGGCGAGCACGCAACAAAGCCGGTGCGCCTTCACCGCGTCCAGCCCCAACGGGTTGTGCTCGCCATGCCACTCCAGCGTGCCGGCAGGCAGATACGCGACTGGGCATTCTTGCCGGCGAGCGACGGCTTGCGCAGGGCGGAGGAGTTCGTAGCGGACGTGCGTCGGGATTGGCAGGGACATTGGACAGGCTCCGGGATTGCGGGTGCGCAACACAGGTTCGACTGAGCGCTGGATATCCCTGCCGCTGCGTTGACCAGCCCCCCACGAGGTATACCCGCGAAGGTTGGGAACACACCGAAGTGGAAAAGTTCGCGGAACTTCTCCGGCAGGCGTGCAGCAGACGTAGGACAGAGGGTATTCTCCCAGACGGAGCCGAAGTCGCACCGGGACTTCGGTGTGTTCTTAACCTTCGCGGGTACATGTCGAGTACCGGCCGTTGGAGGGCTTCGTCTTCGCCGTCACGCCGTTCAACTTCACCTCCATCGCCGGCAACCTGCCGACCAGCCCGGCCTTGATGGGGAACACCGTCGTGTGGAAGCCGGCCTCGTCTGCCGTGCTGCCGGCGTCATCAACATGGTGCCCGGCCCCGGCTCCGTCATCGGCCCGCCCGTCATGGATCACGTGGACCTGGGCGGCATCCACTTCACCGGCAGCACCAAAGTGTTCTCCACCATGTGGCTGGCTGTCGGCTCCGACATCCGCAAGTACAAGTCGTACCCGCGCATCGTCGGCGAGACCGGCGGAAAGGACTTCGTCTTCGCCCACGCCTCGGCCGACGTTCCCGCGCTGGCGACCGCGCTGCTCCGCGGCGCCTTCGAATACCAGGGGCAGAAGTGCTCCGCCGCCAGCCGCGCCTACATTCCCGACACTTTGTGGCCGGCGGTCAAGGAACGCTTGCTGGCCGACGTGGCGCAGATCAAGATGGGCGACGTCGCCGACTTCACCACCTTCATGGGCGCCGTCATCGACGAAGCTTCCTTCGCCAACATCTGCGGCTACATCGAGTATGCGAAGAGCAAGGCCGACAACGGCTTCGAGATCGTCTGCGGCGGCAAGTGCGACAAGTCCGCCGGCTACTTTGTCGAGCCCACCCTCATCGTCAGCAAAGACCCCAAGTCCAAGCTGATGTCCGAGGAGATCTTCGGTCCCGTCCTCACCGTCGACGTCTACCCGGCAGCCGAGTACGAGCAGACGCTGCACCTCTGCGACGAGACCAGCCCCTACGCCCTCACCGGCTCGATCTTCTCCCAGTGCCGCAAAGCCACCGAAACGGCCATGACCGTACTCCGCAACGCGTCGGGCAACTTCTACATCAACGACAAGCCCACCGGCGCCGTCGTCGGCCAGCAACCCTTCGGCGGCAGCCGCGCCTCCGGCACCAACGACAAAGCCGGCTCCATGTGGAACCTCATCCGCTGGACCTCCCCGCGCGCCATCAAGGAGAACTTTCTCCCGCCGACGACCTTCCGGTACCCGCACATGCAGC
>PEVN01000271.1 GCA_002779825.1 Armatimonadetes bacterium CG06_land_8_20_14_3_00_66_21
ACGGGATTCGAGGAGACCTGTCGGTCCGGGGAGCGGCGGGGTCAGGAGACCCTCGCCGAGCACATTCGCGCTAAGTACGGTTGTAGTATTAGGCCGTCACCCTGGTGTAGTCCTCGTCATCGCGAAGGCTCTCGACGAGGTGGGCCAACCATTCTTAGAGCGCGTCAGACGGTTCGCGATACTGCCCGTCCAGCACATTCGAGGGGGGGGCGGGAACTGCCGGGCAGGGATCGGCTTGCAGGAAGTTGCAGATTGGCTTCGCTCGGCCAGGCTGCGTCCCTCTCAGGGCGTCAACAGGCGGACGAATCCCGCCTGCTCGAAGTTGTGGTCCGTAGTCAACGCCTCGCTAATGCCTCGCGCCTCCATGACCACGAAGCTCGCGCAGTCAACCAGGCTCCACTCCTTGTCCGGTCGCTTCTGGAGAAGCTCCCACGCTTGGGCGTCCTGTTGCGGATCGATGTGGACGATCTCGATCTGCGAGGATGCCTTCAGCCGTCGCACGAACTCGATCACGGCTGGCCGCCGCACCCGCAGAGGGCTCGTGAAGAGAGCCACGGTTTCGGCTACCACGTAGTTCGTGGTCACAATACGGCGGTTGTCGGCAACCGCCAACCGGTAAAGGAGCTTGGCATCCTCGTGCCGCGGGTGACGGACGTCGTAGTAGCAGCCCCAGCCTGCCGTGTCGACGAAGAGGGGAGGGTCACCGCTCGCCGCCACCTTGCATCTCCTTCAGCAGCCCCTGGCCGAGATACTCGTCGTGCCGCTCGACCCAATCAGGGAGGTCGCTCTCGAACGCTCCCGCCAACTCGAACATGGGATCCTGTACCACGCGGTTCAGGGCCGCGCGAATCCACTCGGCGCTCACTTCCGCGGGATCCTTGCCGAGCTTGTGCGCACATTGCTTCAGCACGCCAAACGCCGGCTCCTCAAGCTCAACTGAGATCATGTGGCCCATTGCAGTTCACCTCGGTTCCCCATTCTATCACAGTCCCGTGACGTGCTGCCTCTCTCTAACCCCGCAACTGCGAAGCCGCCTTGCCGATTCCAGCAACGCCACCCCACGGTCGCGGAAGCTGTCCGTAAGTTCTGGCACGCGAGCCGAGGCGTCGCGGGACACCTTGCGGACGCCGGCAATCCGGCTCGCGATCACCCCGGCGACAAGGAGACCGCCGAAGAGACCGACCACTGCGCCAACGACAGGGAACACCGCCGCCGACCAGGCGTGGAACCACGGCAGCGTCGCGACGCCGCCGCACGCGGCACCCGCCACCACACAGACAATCACCACTCTGGACTTCAGCGTAGACATCAATCTCCCGATTCACATCCGGCTTCCGCGTGCAGAACACGTCGCCCGCGGACCCATCTGAACCACCCCGACCGGCCCCGGCTTAGGGGAGTATAGCAGCACACCTGATTGTCGTCAACGAATGGACCCGGTTCCCACGGCGCACCGCCGGGTGAGTTGACGGTTGGTGACAGGGGTCCTACAATGCTGCCGACTTGGCGTCTCGCCATCGGAATCGGGGCGATGACTCCAATGATCGGCCGGGCGGCGCGGGAGCGGAGCGTCGACTGGAGCAACGCTCGGTCCCAACACGCAGGCGAAAGGCGAGCACACAGTGGCTACGACTCGGAGAACCCGCAAGCAGACTCAGACCACCGTCGAGACCTACCGCCACGACGAGACGCGGAAGAACATCCCGCCGGCGAAGATCGCCGCTGAGGGGCAGGTGCCGCTGGTCCCCAAGGCGCAGTACCGCTACTCGCCGCGGCGGCCGCCGACGTTGCGGTTCGATCGGGAGGGGAAGCCGGACGCGCTGCCGGAGTTGCTGCGGCAAGCCAAGCGGCGGCCGCTGACCGACGACGAGGCGAAGCTGCTTGCCGAGGCGCTGCGGGATCACGAGCCGTGGCTGGAGTGGGCGGAGAAGCAGGAGCAGCACCAGCGGGGCGGGTTCCAGGTCGATCCCGTCGCCCTGCACATCCACGAGCGGGTCAGCGCCCAGGCGATCCTCCGCGTCGCCCGGCGAGAGAAGATGCAGGGAAGTCGCCCAGCACAGAACTGGACGAGATTGGGCACGGCGGTGTAGAATTACCCGCTCATGATCGCAGAGAAGCTGACATTCCCTGAGCCCCGAACGGGCGAGTCGCCTCTAGACTACGCAGTGCTGCTCGGAGAGCACTACGTCGCGCGCTCGTCGGCAGAGCATCGGAAACTGCACGGGCAGTACTTCACTCCGCCGGAGATCGCGCGCTTCATGGTGTCTCTGGCCAGTCCACGTGTGGCGCGGGTGTTGGACGCAGGAGCAGGCACGGGCATCCTGGCGTGCGCCGTGGTTGAGCGTCACATGCAGAGCAGGTCTGACGGTCCTCTGCACCTCGAGTGTTACGAGCGTGATCCCGCTCTGATGCCTGCTCTGGAGCGGTCGCTGGACTACGCGCGAGGCGCGTGCCCCGGGCTAACGTATAGGGTCCATCGCGCTGACTTCGCCGCGGAAGTACTCCTCAGGCAGAGCAACCTCTTTGAGTCTCTGTCGTCGGACTTCGACCTCGCCATCGGCAACCCCCCGTACTTCAAGCTGCCAAGCAGATCCGACATCGTCGAAGCCGCGAAGAAGCGGGGTGTTCCAGGGACCAGCAACATCTACTCCCTGATGATGCGTCTCGCGGGCAACCTGTTGCGTGCGGCGGGCGAGCTCGTCTACATCGTGCCACGGGGCTTCTGTAGCGGGCTGTACTTCAAGGGCTTCCGCACGCAGTTGCTGGGCAGCTTCGGTCTGGAGCACGTCCACGTCTTCGGGAGTCGCAGTGACCCGTTCCGCAACCACGAGGTCCTGCAGGAAAACGTCGTTGTCCGGCTTCGGAAAGGGCCCCAGCCCGAGACCGTCGTGCTCACCGAGTCTGAAGGCATCGCCGACCTGCGGACTATCACCCCTCAATCCTTCGCTGCCCGCACGGTGATCGACCGCGAGGCGGGGTGGGTCATTCGTCTGCCTGTGGGCGAACAGGAGCAGCTCGCACTGGCGCAGGTGCAGCGCTGGCCTTGCACCCTCGGGAGGTTGGGACTCCGGGTCTCCACAGGGCCGGTGGTGGCGTTCCGGTCGCGGTCGTGGCTTCGGCAGAGCGACGGCGACTATCCGTTGATCTGGCTGAACCACGTGCGACCGATGGCGCTCGAATGGCCCTCCGACCTGGCCAAACCCCAGTACGTGCGCGACTGCCCAGAGTCTCAACCGTGGCTCGTGCCGAACTCGAACTATGTCGTGCTTCGCCGTTTCTCGGCCAAAGAAGACCGGCGTCGGCTGATCGCGGCGCCTCTTCTGCGGGAGCAATTCGCGACTGATCGTCTGGGGTTGGAGAACCACCTGAACTTCATCCATCGGCCACACGAATCGCTCTCTTGCGAGGAAGCAATTGGGCTATCCGCGTTGCTGAACAGCCCCTTGCTCGATTGCTATTTCCGAGCCGTCAACGGGAACACCCAGGTGAATGCGTGCGACCTGCGCACGCTGCCTCTGCCGGAGCAAGAGACCATCGTGAGGCTTGGGCGCCAGATCCTCGGTGGTGGCCCTTGGGAGGACGCCGTGGCAGAGGAACTGCGTAGTTCGGGTAGCCCGGCAGAAGAGGTGCGATAGCGTGACGAAGATCGAGCAGGCGCAACGCGTCCTCAGGGAAATCGGGATGCCCGCAAGGCAGCAGAACGAGGTGTCCGCCCTGACGCTCTTGGCTCTCGCCAACCTGCAAACCAAGACGCCCTGGCGCGAAGCGGAACGGCGACTGATGCGGATCCACGATGTCCTTCAGTTCTGCGCCGAAGCCTACCGGAAGGAGTATGCTGAGAACACGCGAGAGGTCTTCCGGCGCCAGGTAATGCACCAGTTCGAGCACGCGCGGGTGGTGGACCGGAACCCCGACGACCCCGCCCGACCGACGAACAGCGGGCTGACCTGCTACGCCCTCACCTCCGAGTTCCTGGAGGCAATCCGCCAGTACGGGTCGAGGGGTTGGCGACTCGCCCGTGACGCGTTCGTCAGCCGACAAGGGCAACTCAGGGACACGTATGAGCGCCGCCACCAGCGCCAGCGAGTACCCGTCCGCGTGTCCGACGGCAGCGTGCTCCAGCTATCGCCGGGACAGCATAGCCAGTTGCAGGCTAAGATCGTCGAGGAGTTCGCGTCCGAGTTCGCGCCGGGAGCGACGCTGCTCTACCTCGGCGACACAGCGGAGAAGCTGCTCTATGTCGACGAACCAGGACTGGAGTCGCTCGGTGTGCCCGTGACCGAACACGAGAAGCTGCCCGACGTTGTGCTCTACGACGCGAAGCGGGAGTGGCTGTACCTCGTGGAAGCGGCGACCACCCACGGCCCCGTCACGCCCAAACGCCGACACGAACTGGAGCAGTTCCTGAGCGACTGCCCAGCGGGCCGCGTCTACGTTTCAGCCTTCCTGAGCTTCGCGGACTTCCGCAAGTGGCTGCGCGACATCGCCTGGGAAACCGAAGTGTGGATCGCCGAGAACCCCTCCCACATGATCCACTACAACGGCGACAGGTTCCTGGGACCGCGGTAGGTTCCCCCTCCACCCACATCCGCCCCGACGCCAGCCCCGGCATGAGCGGCCTGCTCAAAGAGCAACCCGGCAGCCAGCTCTTCACCGTCTTCGGCCAACCCCGCGTCGCCGTCGAGAAGGACGACGCCACGGGCGAGCACACCGTGACCATGGAGGGCGTCGACATCTACAATCCCGTAGACAACAGCATCACGCCGACAGGCGCCGACAAGGTGGCCGCCTGGTTCGTGGACAGCGACTACGATGGTCGCACGTTCTGCATCACCCAAGCCTTCTTCCCGGACCGGACCGCCTGGGACAAGTTGGCCCGCGCCCTGAAGGACGTGCTGGAGGAGGACGCCTTCGAGGCGTTCAGCGGGACGGTGTCGTTGCCATTTGCGGCTGGGAAGCATGGCACGGTGGCGGTGAAGGTGATTGATCCGCGGGGGAATGAGGCTATGAGGGTGCAGTCGTTGGATTGACGATTTGCGATTGCGGATTGGCGATTGGGGTCCGGAGATAGCGCACGCCACGCACGACAGGGGGGGCGTCCGGGCGACGGGTGCCAGGTCGCCCGTGTATAGCCGTGAAGCACAGGAGGATGGAGATGGTCAGAGTCGAGATCGACGAACGGAAAGTGGATCTGCGCGAGGCTTCTGAGAGCTGGATTCGCCAACAGATACTGGCAAGGCGTGAGGATGGCCAGCCAGTCTGCGTTCGTGTGTGCATCGAGACGGGCGGCGTCAACATTACGCTCTCAACGGGCAGTTGCCCCGAACGCCCCGGCGCCAGACGCGAGGCCACTCTCCAGGAGAGACGGTTCTTCGAGCTATGGAACTGCGCAGGACTCGGCGAGCGGGAGTTCAACGTCGAGGAGTTGCTCTCGTTCCTCAGACCACTGCTTTGAGGGAGGCGGAACCCGATGGTCAACGTTTTCTTCTCGTATTCCCACCACGATGAGACCATGCGGAATCAGCTCGAGACCCACTTGGCTGTGCTCAAGCGGGAGGGCGCCATTGACACGTACAATGACCGACGGATCACCGCAGGGAAGGAATTCGCCCGCGAGATCAGCGAACACCTTGAGGCTGCGCAAGTCGTGCTACTGCTCGTGAGTCCCTACTTCCTCGACTCGGAACGCCGCCCGGCCCCCGTGGCGCCCGGCCCCTGGGGTACACTAACAGCCACCGAACCCACCGAAAGGAGGATTCTCGCATGTTCAACCGCATGTTCAAGGCTGAGAAGGCCGTTCAGGCCGGCGGCGTGCTGCTCCGTGCCGAGCATGGAAGCATGAGCTACTTGCGGCTGCTGAAGCTGCTCTACATCGCCGATCGGGAGAGCCTGAAGGAGACCGGTCGCCCCATCGTCGGCGGCGCGGTGGTCGCCATGGACCGGGGTCCTCTGCACAGCGCCGTGTACGATCTCGTCAAGGGCGAGCGGTGGGACGAGCAGGTCTGGTCCCAGTTCGTCGAGAAGCACGACTACCAGGTGCGACTCAAGACTCACCCAGGTGTGGGGTCGTTGTGTCGCTACGAGATCGGCAAACTGAACGAGGTTGCGCAACGGTACGCGCACCAGGATGACTGGGAGCTTGTCGAGCTCACGCACGAGTTTGACGAGTGGAAGCAGCACTACCGAGACGGGACTTCCTCGCGGATTCCCTGGGAGAACATCCTGGCGGCCATCGGCCGCGGAGAGGATGTCGAAGCTCTTGCAGAGGAAGCGGCTGTGGAGGATGCCTTTCGTCGGCTTTTCGCGGAGGCTGCCGCGTGAAGGCCGGCGACACCTTCGTGAGTGCGGACAGGAGTCTGGAAAGCCACGTCTGGGTAGTCGTGTCTGATCCGGACATCGATCCGCACCGCGTGGTCATCGCCAACATGACGACCTACACGATTGACCGCGAGGCTGCTTGCGTGCTGCAGCCGGGCGACCACCCGCTCGTGCGCCATGAGACGTGCGTCAACTACCGAATGGCTCAGGTCGCGACGAACGACGGTCTCGACCGTCTGGTCGCCAGAGGGTCTCTGCGGCTGAAGCAACCCGTTTCCGCCGAAGTCCTGGACAGGATCAGACAAGGCGCCGCACGCGCCCGGTGGATTGATGATGCATGTTGGCAGGTCCTCGAACAGCAAGGGCTTCTGGACTCGCAGTAGGAGGGCTCAATTGTGGCAGCCACCAGGTCAGGTCCGGCTAAGGCCGACCTCCCCGTCCAACCCGTCGAACAACCCATCCTCTGCAGCCCCTACGAGGAGCCGACGCCGCACAGGACGTACGACATGGACATGCCGAAGCCGGGCCGACGCCGGAACAGCTCAACCGTCCTTGCAGGACTTCGGCTTCATTCGTCGCCGGGTGGTCCCAGGTTTGAAAACCTGGGCTATTGTCATTGCGTCCTTTCGGGACGCCGCCTCGCTCCGCACCG
>PEVN01000009.1 GCA_002779825.1 Armatimonadetes bacterium CG06_land_8_20_14_3_00_66_21
TGCTGATAGAGACAGTGGCCAGATCGGGGGAGCCGCCATCGAACCCGATCCCCCGGGGAGTCGCCGCATTGGCCTTGGGGGACTTGGGCGACAAGCGGGCGCTACGACCCTTGCTGGAGGTGCTCCGTGCGGTCAAGGCCACGCCGGTGCTAACCGTGTGGAGGAAGTTGCATGTGGAAGTGGATTCTATGGGCGCGGAACCCGAGGGTACGCAGTTTGACGATGAGGATCTACTGCGCGGCGACGTGCCCGATCCCCCCTTGGGCGCTCTGACAAGAGCGATGGCAGAAGCCTACATAGAGGTTAGCACGGAGCTGGGCCAGAGCAACCCGGCCACCGACTGGGTCTACGGCTTCACGGGTACCACCGCGATGAACGCCTACTTCCTAGGCGCCGGCGGAGTGCGAGGCACTCAGGACGAGCAGGACAGCTACTGGACCGCCTACGTCTGTGGCGCGTACGAGATAGGCGTCGAGTACCCGTTTTTCGTCAAGAGCAACGATCCGGACTTCACCGGATGCTACCAAGGGTTCACTGCCACCACCGAACCGGAGTACTCCATAGTCGGTATGGAGCTGGTTCGCGACGTGGCAGCTCAGTGGGGGTACACGCAACACGAAGCACTCGCCAGAGACATCGTAACGGCACACGAACTGGGCCACCAATTCGGGTTGAAGGAGAATTCCGATGTCGATGGCAACCCAACCAACCTCATGTGGTCTCCCACCACCGAAGCGGATGAGGAGAAGACGCCCGCGGCCCAGGCCCGCTTCCTGGCTAAGGACATAGATGCCATCAGGACGGAGGCCAGACCATGATCGCAGGCAACGTGACGACGGAGCGACTGCCACCACTGCGGCTGGCAGCAATGCTCTGCGCAGTCTCAGCGCCATTTGTGGCGGCCGAAGCCGTGCAGCTTCGGGCGAAGCCATTCTTCGAGGACCCACGCCTCACAGCCAAGTTCACCCACCGCGACCTGACTGCCGAGGAAGCAGAGACCCTGACGCGGCTCGCCCTATCGGTGATGGACCGGCAGCTCAGCTACGTGAAGAGGTCCGACGCCATGAGGAAGATTGTGAACGAGGTTACGCACGTCGCTGCGCTGCCGGTGTTCCGGCGGGTGTCGGGAGACAAAGGGGAGTCCGTCGACGTGCGCGTCGCCGCGGTCTGGGCCCTGACCTCCACTGCCGATCCACGGGCTGTCGCGATCCTCATCAGTGCACTTGAGGATCCGAGTAGGGACGTACGGAAGGCGGCAGGCACGCGACTCGTGCTCCTCACGCAGTTCCATCCGCTCGGCTTGGCCCGCTTCGGCGAAGTCCCTGAGGACGAAGGCGATCGCCGCAAACTGGTGGCGACTTGGCGTCAATGGTGGAAGGAGAACGAGGGGACCGCTCCCCTGTACTGGGCGACGGCAGTCAACATGCGGTTTGCTGGCTGAGCGTTGTTCCTCCTCAGCGGGGAAGGGCTATGACGCTGCAGCCAAGCAACGAGACACCGTTGTTCACGAGGTCGGACACGCTGTCGGTAGAAGCTTGCTGGAGGTGCCGACGCTCTGGCCGGGCGCGCCCCCCTGGCCGGGCCCTGAGTACGCGCCCAGATACTCTCCGGACTACTTGCACTTGATCCGAAGCGCACCGAGACCAGCGAACCCTTGAGAGCAAGCCCACGGAGGTGCACAGTCCTATGAAGTCCGCGCCAGTCACCCTTGTGATTCTCGTGCTGTTCGGAATGCCGGTTGACGCTGAGACCGATGGACCCCAGATGAACGTCACCCTCACAACCGCAAAGGCCGAGTACGTGATCGGCGAGCCGGTGGGGCTCAAGGTGTAAGTGAAGAACATCGGCCCAGCGGCGATCCGGGCTCAGAAAGCGCTGGTGTGGTACACGGAGCCCGAGATCAAGGTGCTCATCTCGTCTGACGGCAGGACCTTCGACAACTACGAATGCGGGGCCTTCGCGGTGTTCGGCATTCCCGACACACAGCGTCAGACTCGCCTGTTCAAGCCGAACGAGTCGTGGTACTACGACCTCACGGTGCACTACACCTTACGACGTCCGAGTGGATTAGCTCTTGAGCAGGCAGGAATCTATTTGGTTCGAGTGGTGTACCCCTTGCTGTGGTTTCCTCCTGGCAATCAGTATAGCCAGAGAACAGAGTTCCGGTCGAGCGTAGTCTCCGTCCATGTTCGTGCACCCACTGGTGTCGACAAGGAAGTCTGGGTATCGATCAACGATGCCGAGTTCGCGCGTTTCGTGCACTCCGGCTTCACGCGAAATCCTCAGACTGTTGCGAAAGCCATTGCTGCCCTTCAGCGATTCACCACCAGCACGTACCATCCGCACATTCGCCGGGCTCTGGAGGATTACTACGACCTCAAGAACTCCAGGTTGGACCCTGACGAGAGGCGCCAGTTGGAGTCCCTCGGTATCGGCAGGGGTGACATCGGTGAGCAGCTCTTTCCGGATGACCGACGGCTCGACAGAGAGGTCGCGTTCGCATCGCCTGAGTACGTCCCTCTGGAAAGAGCACTGATCGACCTGACACGACAGTCCGGCGTGCTACTGAAGCTCCACCCAGACCTGAGCAACCGGCGTGTGAAGTCTCTGCGCGCGCAGCCGCTGCGACAACTGATGGCGACTCTCAGTGTGTACAGGAGCAGTTGGCGGCGCGACGCCGAGGGGTACGTTCTCGTTCCAGCCAAGTAGGTCTGCTGCGGTGGCCCGAGCGCCAGCCGCGGTTGACCTCAACTGCCCCAGAGCCTATCATACGATGCCGGGTTTCCGGCAGACGACAGACCGGCGGCGCCTGAGCACCTCGTTGAGAGGTGCGCCAGTGGATAGGTCGCACCCGGACGACGCGGGAGTCGCCCGTTCCGTCGTCACGTGCCAGTGCCCCAGCTCGGGATCGCGCCGCGCTCAGCCCGTCGAACGTCACGCAGGAGCGGTCCGGCGCTGCGCACGGTCCGTCGGGCGTCGGGCAGGCTCCGTCGCGCACCTTGCATGCTCGGTCGGACGCCGTACCTGCTCGGG
>PEVN01000542.1:0-21091 GCA_002779825.1 Armatimonadetes bacterium CG06_land_8_20_14_3_00_66_21
GTCCTGGCCGATCACGCGTTGGTGCAGGTGCTGGTCGAGCCTGAGCAGTTTGTCCCTCTCGCCTTCCACGAGCTTGCTGACCGGGACGCCCGTCCAGTGGCTGACGACTTCGGCGATGGCTTCCTCGTCCACCTCTTCCTGCAGGAGCCGCGGGCCGTTCTCCTGCTGGAGCTTCTCTTCCTCGCCACGCAACTGCTTCTCCAGTCCGACCAGCGTGCCGTACTTCAGCTCGGCCGCCTTGTTGAGGTCGTAGCTGCGCTCGGCCTGCTCGACGGCGACTTTCGTCTGCTCGATCTGCTCCTTCAGCGAGCGGAGCCGCGCAACCGCCTCCTTCTCAACCTGCCACTGCGCCGTCAACCCGTCGCACTGGTCCTTCAGTTCGGCAAGCTCCTTCTCGAGCTTCTCGAGGCGGTGCTTTGAGGCCTCGTCGCGCTCCTTCTTGAGCGCTTCCCGCTCGATCTCAAGCTGCATCACGCGGCGCGACAGCTCGTCCAGCTCGATGGGCATCGAGTCGATCTCGGTGCGGAGCCGGGCTGCTGCTTCGTCCATGAGGTCGATGGCCTTGTCGGGCAGGAATCGGTCGGAGATGTACCGGTTGCTCAGCACGGCCGCCGACACCAGCGCGGCGTCTTTGATGCGGACGCCGTGATGCACTTCGTAGCGCTCGCGCAGGCCGCGCAGAATCGAGATCGTGTCTTCCACCGACGGCTGATCGACGAACACCGGCTGGAAACGCCGCTCCAGGGCAGCGTCCTTCTCGATGTGCTTCCGGTACTCATCGAGGGTGGTTGCGCCGACGCAGTTCAGCTCGCCCCGAGCCAGCATGGGCTTCAGTAGATTCGCGGCGTCCATTGCGCCCTCCGCCTTGCCGGCGCCGACGACGAGATGGATCTCATCGATGAACAGGACGATCTCCCCTTCGGCAGACTGGACCTCCTTCAGCACAGCCTTGAGCCGCTCCTCGAACTCGCCGCGGAACTTGGCGCCAGCGACCAGCGCACCCATGTCGAGCTGCACCAGTCGCTTGTCTTTCAGCCCTTCCGGCACATCGCCCCGCACAATGCGCTGAGCAAACCCCTCAACGATGGCGGTCTTGCCGACGCCCGGCTCGCCGATGAGCACGGGGTTGTTCTTGGTCCGCCGGGCGAGGATCTGGATGACGCGACGGATCTCCTCATCGCGCCCGATGACCGGGTCCAGCTTGCCGGCCGCCGCCAGTTGCGTCATGTCGCGGCCGTAGCGCTCCAGCGCTTGGTAGGTGTCTTCAGGGCTCTGGCCAGTGACGCGCTGCGAGCCGCGGACCTCTTTCAGGGCGGTCAGCAGCTTCTCCCGCGTGACGCCCGCGGCGCGGAACGAGTCGCCGACTCCGCCGCCATCCTGGGCCATGGCAAGCAGGAGGTGCTCGACGCTGGTGTAGTCGTCCTTGAGCTTCTTGGCCTCGTCTTCGGCGCGAACCATCACCTGGTTCAGTCGCCCGGTCATGTAGACCTGCTCAGGCGCGCCGCCTGGGCCGGAGACCTGCGGCAGCTTTGCCAGCAGGCGCTCGGTCTCTTCGCGCAGCCGGGCAACGTCGGCGCCGGCCTTCTGCAGGATCGCCGGAGCAATGCCCTGGTCCTGCGCGAGCAGCGCGCTCAGCAGGTGTTCCACGTCGATCTGCTGGTGCGAGCGTCGCATGGCGACGCTCTGCGCTTCCATGACGGCTTGTTGGGTTTTGTCGGTGAACTTGTCGATTCTCATCGTTGGCCCCCTCCTGGGTGTTCTGTACCAAACGCAGGGACGGGAAGGACGCGAAAGACATCAGGGACCCGGGCGGATTGGCGCGAGCACACGGGGCTGACGCCCGGAATCTCATACCAGGTTGGGAATGAGATTCTGGTGACGCACTTCCGGGCTGGTGCTATGCTGCGCGCGGGTCGAACTTGGACGCGCGCGATAGCTCTTCAAAGAGTCGCTTCTCCTCGGGTGTGGGACTGGTGGGCACCGTCACGATGACTCGAGCGTACAGGTCGCCGCGGCTGGCGTCGCGCTTCCTGAGACCTTGACCGCGCAAGCGCAGCCGTCTGCCTGACTGCGTGCCGGCTGGGATCGTCAGGCGGGCCGAGCCCTCGAGGGTCGGCACGGCAATCTCCGCGCCGAGAACTGCCTCCCACGGGGCAAGCCTGGCTTCGGTCTCAAGATCGTGTCCGGTCACCTTGAAGCGCGGATCGGGCAGGAGTCTCACGCGGAGCCGCAGGTCGCCTGGCTTGCCTCCATTCACGCTTGGCGTTCCCTGTCCGGCGAGTCGGATTACGGAACCGTTGGCCACGCCGCGAGGCACGGTCACCTCGACTCCTTTGCCGCCAAGCGAGACCAGTTTCGTGCCGCCGTGGTGTGCCTCATGCAGCGACAGTGGGAGTTCCGCCTCGACATCGCTGCCAGCGAACTCCAGGCTCTCGTGCGCCGAACTCCAGCTCTGCCCATTACCAGCCAGGCCGCCGAGGAGGTCGCTCAGGTCGAACACTCGGGTGCCGCGGCCAGCGGCGCCGCCAACACCACCGAACAGGTCCTTCAGCCCTTCAGACTCCGCGCGATTGCCGAACCCGAAGTGCCCAGGCGAGTGCCCGTTCCGACCGAAGACGCTCTGCCAGTCCGGCTCGGGGTTGTCGTACTGCTTGCGCTTCTCCGGGTCCTTCAGAGCCTGGTGCGCCTCGTTGACTTCCTTGAACCGCTGGGCAGCCTTGGAATCGCCGCGGTTGGCGTCCGGGTGGTGCTTCTTGGCGAGTTTCCGGAACGCGCGACCAATGTCCTTCTGCGTCGCGTCCCGCGACACCCCAAGCACGTCATAGTAGTCCTTGGTTGCTGTTGCCATTGGAACTCACCTCCTGCGACCAACCATCGTTCTCTCGGGCGCCCTGTTCGCGGGCGACGACCACCCGCGCCGGGCGGAGGAGCCGGCCGTTGAGAAGATAGCCGCGCCGCTCTTCGGCAGCAACGCAACCGGCCGGCACGCCGTTTGGGGGCACCGTGCCGACGGCCTCATGGAGTTCGGGATCGAACGGTCGCCCCAGGGACTGGACCGCCTGCACGCTATGGCAGTCCAACAGGTGCAGCACGCGCCGATGAACAGCAGTTAGTCCCTGGCGGAGCGCCTCCGGGTCCGCAGCTCCGGAAGACAGAGCGCGGCCGAGGGTATCGGCAATCTCGACCACGTCAGCAAGTACCTCGGCCTTCCCGTGCTCCCGACACTCAGCCGCCTCACGCTGGGTCCGTCGGCGGTAGTTGTCGAAGTCTGCCGTTAGGCGCGACAGCCGAGCCCGAGTCTGTTCAGGCTCCCGCAGGTCGTCGCCCGATGTTGCACTGTCGGACGCCGTTGAGAGGCATGAGGTCTGGGCATCGTCGCGGATCTCGATTCTGGGCATTGCGTCGCTCTCCATTGCGCGTATCCGATAGTTGGCATAAGGTCAGTTGACATCAATAATGTCACTACAGACGACTTCTTTGCTGTTCGGTTCCGTGTCGGCCGCGGAATGTCCGGGAGGGATGGGAGCACCACTGGCTCGCGCGCAAGGGGCTCGCGGGAGAACGAATGGCTGAGCGACGTGGGGGGAGAGGTCATCCTACTCCATGCAAGCCGCCCGACTGTCCCCAAAGACGCCGTCGGCTGAGCACTGAGACAGAGAGAGCGGCGACCCATTCGAGGCGATGGCCGAGCGAATCGCCACCTGGTTGGAGAGCACCAGCTACCCAGAAAACCTCAGACGCGTGCGCCCGATGAGAGACGTGTCGACGCCCGTGCTTCCAACTGTGCGTCGGTCACACCAAGTGTTTGAGCAGGAGCGTCGCCAGCCCAAGAAAGAAGAGGAACCCCATGGAGTCCGTGACCATCGTCACGAAGATCGACGACGCCAGCGCCGGGTCAACGCCGACTGAGCGCAGGCCCAACGGTACGGCGACACCGGCGACGGCAGCCACAACCATATTCAGCACCATCGCACAGGTAAGCACGAGCCCAAGCACCGCGTTCCCTTGCCAGAGCCAGCCAATCAGTCCAGCCCCAACGCCGACGCACAGACCGGCCGCCAACCCGACGCGGACCTCCTTCCAGAGGGCGCGCCAGGCGCCGCGGCGACTCACCTCGCCAAGGGCCAACCCCCGGACAATGATGGTCAAGGTCTGCGTCCCGAAGTTCCCCCCTTGCCCGGCGACGATGGGCATCATCACCGCCAGGGCGGTGACCTGCGCGATGCTGCTCTTGAACAGACCGACCACATGCGCCGCCACCAGCGCCGTGAGCGTATTCACGAAGAGCCACGGGATCCGTCGGCGCACGGACTGCAGAACCGGGGAGAACACGCGCTCATCCTGGGGCAGACCCACCATGTGGTGCGCGTCTTCGGTGGCTTCCTCGTCGATGACCTCCATGGCGTCATCGAAGGTGATGACACCGACCAGCCGCCGCTCTTCGTCCACGACAGGCAGCGCGAGGTAGTGGTACTTACGGAAGAGCTGAGCGACCTCTTCCTGATCGACGCCCACCGGCACCGTGATCGGGTCGGCAGTGAGGACCTCGCGGATCGGCGTGTCGGGCGAAGCCAGAACCAAGCTGTGCAGCGGGACCACCCCGACCAAGCGCTGCTCCTTGTCGACGACGTAGGCGTAGTAGACACTCCCATGGTCGGCCGCCCAGCGCCGGAGCGACTCAATCGCCCGGGCGACCGTGGCGTTTTCGCGCAACGCGAAGTAGCGCTTGGTCATCTGACCGCCGGCGGAGTCTTCCGGGTACGCCAGCAACTCACCCACGCCCGAGCGGTCGTCCGGCTCCATCTCGGCAAGCGCGGCCCGAGCCGACTCGGGGTCCATCTCCTGCAGCAGGTCGGCGGCTTCGTGCGGGTCGAGTTCCTCCAGCAGATCGGCGGCGGCGCCCGTCACCATAGACTCGAGGATGTCGGAGGCGGCTTCGTCGTCCATTTCCTCCAGCACGTCGGCCGCCATGTCAGCCGACATCTCAGAGAGGACATCGCGAGCCGTCTCCGCGGGGAGGTTCTCCAGCACGTCGGCGGCGTCCTCGGGCGGCATGTCGTCCAAGAGCCCGGCCACCTTGTCTGGCTCCATGCTGCGCACGAGGGTGGAGGCGTGGTCGTCCTCCATTTCGTCGAACACATCGGCCGCTTCGTCCGGAGAGAGCTTATCGAGCACCTCTCGGGCGGTGTCGGGCCCGACCACTTCCAGCACGTCGGCGGCCGACTCCGGCGAGGCCGCAGACGTGCGACTGTCGCGCTCCTGGAACTGCCGCAGCAGGTCCACAAGGCTCTCCACCGAGCGATCCCGGAGCAGCTCAGCCAGCGCGGCCCGATCGTTGGTAGACAGGGCGGTCTGAACGTCCTGAAACCAGTTGGCTCTCTCGGTCATGGTGCAGCCGGACTCTCTCGAAGAACGGGCTCCGCTTGTCCGCGCTGGGCGATCGCCACTCAACGCCCGCTTTGCGCGCGGTCTCCCCTGCGACGCCCGGGGGGTCTTGCCTACTCGCCTATTGTAGCAGAACGCCTCGTCCGCCGGGCGCAGCAAACCGGCGGGGGCCAGCGCCCCCACCGGAGGAAGCGACGGCGGCTCGCCCCTCGATCAGGCCGAGAAAGGGCCGCGCTTCCGTTCGCACGGAAGCGCGGCAAAGGAACTCAGGAATCATCTCCGGCTACGCTCAGGTGCTGGAGGAGAGGTTCGAGTTGACGGTAACGAAGAGGTTCCGGATCTTCCTGCCGAGCACGGTCAGGATGGCGATCACGACCAGCGCAATCAGGGACACCAGCAAGCCATACTCAACCAGCGTCTGGCCTTCCTCTTCCACAAACAAGCGACGGATCATCTGTGCACACCTCCCTTCTGCGTGTAGGTTTCCGCTGAGACCGAGAGGGTCTCCGTGGGCGATCAGCCCCACCCGGGGCAGGAGCGGTAGGATGCCACAGCGCCTGGCGCCAACGCAACAATGCCGGAAACCCCGTCGGGGCACTGCTCGTCACGACACGCGAGCGTTCGCCTCCTCCGCCAACGGGCGCCGCGCCACCGCGCGCAGTGGCTCAGTATCCTCCGGTCGGCACAATGCCAACACGCGGTCATTGGGCTCCAAGAGCGTGTCGCCATGCGGGATCACGGTCCGCGCACCGCGGCGAACCGAGATTAGTAGACAGTCATGGGGAAGATCCAACTGCTTGATCCTCTTGCCCACGGCCTCGGCCCCTGGCGGTAGGTCAACCTCGACGAACTCGGCGCCGGGCGTCTGGACCTGCTTCGTGCGCTCGATGCGGGCCAAGTGATCGGCGTGCTGGAGCGCGGCTTTGGAGTAGGCGGTGACGATGTCCCCTCTGCGGAGCACGCCCAGGAGCCTCCCGTGGTCGAGGCGATCAACCACCGGGAGACGGCCGACGTCCCGAGCCCCGAACTGCTTGAGGGCCTCGTTCAGCGTTTCGTCCGGGTGGCACGAGATGCAGTTCCGCGTGCAGACATCGCCGACAGTCAGGTTCTCCGACGGTTCAAGCGTTGCGCGCGTAATGTCGGTCAGGGTCACGATGCCCACCAGCCGTCCGTCCTTGTCGACCACGGGGAACCCGTGGTGCCAGGTCTCCTCAAACTCGTGGATGAGCTGCGAGACGGGCATCTCTGGAGAGACCGTGTCCGGGTCGCGCGTCATAGACTCTTCCACCAGGATCGTGTCCATGAGGTTGAGGTCCCGCCGCAGGGTCACGTCGATCCCTCGGCGGAGGAGTTTGAGCGTGTAGATGCTCTCCCGCTGCAGCCGTTGGCTGAGGATGGTGCTCACGACCACGGCGGTCATGAGCGGGAGAATGATCGCGTAGTCGTTGGTCATCTCGAACAAAATGAGGATCGAGGTCATCGGCGCGTGCGCGGCGGCGGCGAACACGGCTGCCATGCCCACCATGGCGTAGCCGCCGGAGTGGCCCGTCCAGCCGGGGAACCAGGCGTTCGCGAGTTGCCCAATTGCGCTGCCCATCATGGCGCCGATGAAGAGCGACGGAGCGAAGACGCCACCCGACCCTCCGGAGCCGATGGTGATTGAGGTCGCCAATATCTTGAGCACCGCAAGCAATGCCACAAGCCACACCGCGGTCTCCTCTCGGAGTGCAGCTTCCATCGCCGGATAGCCGACACCGAAGAGCTGCGGCGCGAAGACACCCAGCAGGCCGATGAGCAACCCGCCCACCACGGGCTTCAGCCACTCCGGGATCTTCTTCCAGTCGTCCCACAGATCCTCGATGGCGTACAGGACCCGGACAAAGGCGATCCCAAGCACCGCGGCGAGAATGCCCAGCACAAAGTAGAGCACCAACTCCCACGCGCTCACCATGGAGTACTTGGGCACCGAGAACGCCGGGGTGTTGCCGAACGCCATCCTCCCCACCACCGAGGCCGTGACCGACGCCAGCACCACAACCCCGAAGTAGCTTGTTCGGAACTGCCGGAGAATGACCTCCAATGCGAAGAGGACCCCGGCGATGGGGGCGTTGAAGGTAGCCGAGATGCCGCCGGCGGCGCCGCAGGCCACGAGCAGTCGGACGCGGGCGGGGTCAAGATGAAGGAGCTGCCCCAACGTCGAGCCGAGAGCCGAGCCGATCTGCACGATCGGTCCTTCCCGACCGACTGACCCGCCGGACCCGATGCAGATGCTCGACGCCAACGACTTGATGACCGCCACCCGGGGGCGGATTCGGCCGTTCATCAGGGCCACGGCATACATTACTTCCGGGACGCCGTGTCCCTTCGCCTCCCGGGCCAGGAAGTAGATCATCGGCCCCACGATCAGCCCGCCAACGGCGGGCACCAGCACCACTCGAAACGGTCCGAGGAAGGTCAGATAGCCGCCAAGCCCGTCGAAAAACAGCGTGTGCGCCCCATTGATCAGCCAGCGGAAGGCGACGGCGCCAAGCCCTGACGCAGCGCCAACCAACAACGCCAGAACCACCAGCCCACTCGTCTCGGAACGCTGGAGGAACCGGATCGGGTTGCGCGGGTCGTATCTTGACAGTTGTCCGTTCACAGTAGTACCTTCCTCACCACTAAGCGTAGCGCCCGGCTTGCTGCACCTGCGCGCCGCCTCAGGGCGCGTTCCGGGCCAAAGTGTCGCTGACAATGGAGCAGGCAGGCAGAACGCCTGCCCTTACTCGCCGACCGATAGCACGCTCATGAACGCCTCTTGTGGCACGTCGATGCTGGCCACCTGCTTCATGCGGCGCTTGCCTGCTTTGACCTTCGCCCAGAGCTTGCGCTTGCGGGTGATGTCGCCACCGTAGCATTTGGCGGTGACGTTCTTCGACAGCGCGGTGATTCGCTCACTGGCGATGACCTTGTTGCCGATCGCCGCCTGAATGCGGATCTCCACGAGCTGCCGCGGCAAGATCTCCTTCAGCTTCAGGGCTAAGGCTTTCCCGCGGGCCTGTGAGCGCTCTCTGGGGGTGATGAACGACAGCGCGTCGACGGGCTGGCCGTTCAGCCGGATGTCCAGCCGAACCAAGTCGGCCCGGCGGTAGCCGATGGGTTCATAGTCCATCGAGGCGTAGCCCCGGGTACGGGACTTCAACTGATCGAAGAAGTCGAGGATGATCTCGCTCAACGGCAGTCGGTAGAGGATGAGCACACGCTCGCTGTTTGCGCAGTCCAGG
Organism: Armatimonadetes bacterium CG06_land_8_20_14_3_00_66_21; assembly: GCA_002779825.1. Lineage (GTDB taxonomy): Bacteria > Armatimonadota > Abditibacteriia > CG2-30-66-41 > CG2-30-66-41 > CG2-30-66-41. The sequence continues at coordinate 8,649 of PEVN01000542.1, forward strand.
TTGCCGTATTCGCCGCGCCGCTCTTCGCACAACTCCAGGCAGCTCCCGATGTAGGCCGCCGGGCAGATGAGGGTAACTTCGACGAAGGGCTCGGAGATCGACTCAGTCTCGTGCGGCAGCGGCATCTTGGAGGGGTTGTCGATCTCCACCGTCTGGCCGTCCGAGCGTTCGACACGGTAGACGACGCTGGGCGCAGTGGCGATCAGCGGGTGGCCGTACTCGCGCTCCAGGCGCTCCTGGACAATCTCCATGTGCAGCAGCCCGAGGAATCCGCACCGGAATCCAAACCCCAGGGCCAGTGAGCTCTCCGCGGCAAAGGTGAAGGCCGGGTCGTTGAGCCGCAGGCGCTCGAGCGATTCACGCAGGACTGTGTAGTCGCAGCCATCCTCGGGATACAGGCCACAGAAGACCATGGGCTTCGCTTCGCGATAGCCCGGCAGAGCTGCTTGAGCGGGCCGCTCCTTCGCGGTGATCGTGTCGCCGACGTGCACCCGGGTGACATCCCGGACGCCGGCGACGATGTACCCGACATCGCCGGCGAGCAGCTCTTCCGTGGGCGTCACGGCCGGCCGCAGCACGCCTACTTCGTGCACCTCGCCCATCACGCCCGTGGTCATGAAGCGGACGTCGCCGCCAGCGCGCAGGCGCCCCTCGATGACGCGCACGTAGGTCACCACCCCGCGATAGAGGTCGAATGCCGAGTCGAATACCAGCGCTCGTAGCGGTGCCTCGATGTCCGCTACGGGAGGCGGAACCCGGTGGACGATCGCCTCCAGCACCTCGCGCACGCCGGTGCCTTGCTTCGCACTGCACAACAGCGCGCCCTCGCGACTGATACCGACGATGTCCTCCAGCTCTGTGAGCGCCCGCTCGGGGTTGGCGTTGGCCAGGTCGATCTTGTTGACGACCGGGAGAATCTCCAGACCGGCGTTGACGGCCAGGTAGGCGTTTGCCACAGTCTGCGCTTCCACGCTCTGCGCCGCATCGATCACCAGCACGGCACCCTCACAGGCTGCCAGGCTGCGAGACACCTCGTAGTTGAAGTCAACATGCCCCGGCGTGTCGATCAGATTCAGATGGTACGTCTCCCCGTCGTCGGCAACGTAGTCCAACCGCACCGCGCTCGCTTTGATCGTGATGCCGCGTTCGCGCTCCAGATCCATCTGGTCGAGTACTTGCTCAACCATCTCCCGCTCGTCGATTGCACCCGTGATCTCCAGCAGGCGATCCGCCAGCGTAGACTTTCCGTGGTCGATGTGGGCAATGATGCAGAAATTCCGAGTCCGTTGTTGATGCGTCAAGCCGTGCACTTCTCCGAGCAGGGGACTGCGCGCCCAGGCTGGTGCGTGGAGGATTGCTCACTTTTAGCCACTTAACCGTCTTCGCACCCGGTCCCATACGAGCCCCGCTCTGGGGACCCGCAACTCCTTGGAAGCAGCAATGCATATGCCAGTGCCACCCGAGCCACGAACGCCTCCCGGGGCGCCGGAGTAGTGGCCCGGGGGGAGCGGCGCCGGACTGCGCCATCACGCGGTGACACCTGCCGAGTCTTGACGTGGTTGCCTCAGGGGGTTACACTTCTACGTTCCGCTATTGCACAGGTAGAGCAGTCACGCGGCACCGCCGCTGGCCGTTTCAGGAAGTGGACTCGCCACAGGGGATCGCAGCAGATCACCCAGGGGACGTTCGTGAGGGTAGCGGGTACCCCAGCCAAGCGCTGGTCGGTGCGGGTTCGCACCCGAAGTAGGTGGAAGCATGCCAAATATCCAGTCAGCCAAGAAGCGACTACGCCAGAACGTGAAGCGACGGGCCCGCAATCAGGGCCGCAAAGCCCGGCTCCGCACGGCTGTTCGCGGCTATCGCGAAGCCCTTGCGGCGACGGAAGTCGAGCCCGCCACGGAGCGTCTGAAGGAAGCCCTCAAGTTGGTCGACAAAGGCGTCAAGCAGCGGCTTATGCACCGCAACGCCGCGGCCCGGAAGAAGTCTCGGCTGACGAAGAAGCTGACCGCTTTGACGGCCGCGGCGCACCCCGAAACCGCTGCCTCCGCCGACTGAACGCAGGCACGGCACCAAGCCCTGTGTGCGCGCGTAAGTCGCCAGAGAAGCCACCCGCTCCGGCGCGGGTGGCTTTTTCGCGCCAGCATGACGCCGCAACGCCCTGCCAGTGGTGATCGCGGCCGCGTTTATGCGGCCAGACGGGCATCCCCTGCTTCACGCTTCGTCCAGTTCAGCCTGCAACGAGATCTCGCGCAAGACCCCCAGCGCCCGCTGGCAATCGGGCTTCGAGCCCGCACAGGCCACCGCCCTCCCGATGGTGTGCGCCCAGTAGGTGATGGCGAGGGCTTCCTCCCCTGAGCAGCGAGCAGCCTTCCTGACCTGCAGAACGACCTCCTCAAACGTGTGCCAGTTGTCGTTGTAGAGGATCACGCGCCACGGATTGCCCGTGTCGACTCCTCCGGCGGTCGGCTCAGCCTTTCGCAGCGTTTCCGTGGTCATCGCTGTCGGTCAGGTCCCTCTCACAATAGCCGCCCCCCGGCTCGCCGTCAGCCTGGCCAGCACCAATGTCAACAGCGCAATGGCGAGCGTACCTGCCAGCCCACCCTCCGGCCCGAAATCCCCCCCCGTCAGCCACGGCAGGACAGGTCGCGCTTCAGTTAGGACAAGCCCGTCGATCGTGCAACCGCTTACAGGCAGCGAGAAGAGCGCCCCCAGGCCGAAGTTCCACGCCCAGTGCAGCCCGATGGCAAACCATAGCCCGCCTGTCCGCAGGTAGCTCAGCGCGAACAGTAGCCCGATCAGCAGGATATTGAGAAGTGCAAACGGCTGGGCGCCCGGGTTGGCCCCGTGCAGCAGCGCAAACAGCACGCTCGAAACCACTACCGCGGCCGGCTTCCCCCACAGGTCGACGAGGTTCTGCAGTAGGTAGCCCCTCACGATCAACTCTTCGCTTGCGCTCTGGACACCAAAGAGCAGCAGCAGCGCCACCAGCGACCACTCGGGGCCGGCCTCTGCTCGCAGGAGGCGCGTGGGCATCAGCCCGTGCACAGTTACGGCTCCCGTCGCCACCAGCACACCGTACAAGGCCGCCGTGGCAGCCAACCCCGCGGCGAGCCCCGTCGCCAGCCACCGGCCGCCGGCACAGTCAAGCCCAAGCCCGAACTGCGCCATCGTCCGGCCATCGACCCGCCGGGCGAAGACCACCCCGATAGCAGCCATGGGCACGAGCAAGGCGCAGGTGAGGACGAGCAGGTAGCGCTCAAGCAGCGCTTCAGGAGCGGAAGCGCCGGTGTGCACGAGCAGGACAACGACGACCGCGAGGCCGACCGTGACGGCAGCAGCGCCGCCCGTCAGGAAGAACAGCAGCAAACGGATCGCCGGCGAGAGGCGCGCGGAGCGGACGGGCGGAGAACTAGGTGAGGGATAGTGGGCGTCGGGGGAGATCATGTCACGAGCACCAGCAGTGAGGCCGGACCGGGCCGCTTCCGAATCAGGAGACCCTCCCCTACACGCAAGGCGCGCGCAAACCGGTCGCAGGCCGCGTGCATTGCAACTCTCGCAGGCGTGCCCTTCAATGCCTGCAGCGGCTGAATTTCAGGCAAACCCAGGCCTTAGGAGATTTGGGTGCGGGCGTGGGCAACTCGATGGTGAAGACCCTCGAGTCGAATCCCGGCTCGCCAGTCCTGTCCTCCAGCGCTCTTTCGTCTGCGAACGGATCGGGCGCCCCCTCTGCAGGCACCCGGGGGTCTTGCTCGGGTATGAGCGAAAGGGGAACGTCGAGTGCTTCCCGGGGTTTCTTCGTCAAGCGAGCTACTCTCCTTGGTGGGCAACGGCGCCAACCAGACGGTATTCTACACCACCTCCGTTGCGGATGACAACGCAACCCCACCGCCTCACGGGCGCTCGCCTCACTCAGACCGCGCCGCCTTGTGCGCCCCTCAGAATGCGGCTATAATGGGTTGTTCCCCATCTATCTTGGGGACCGTTGGACTGCCGCAGCATTCCTTACTGAGTGTGCGGCGTCCTTCCCGCCTTGCCCGTCGGTGCGATGCGTGTGTCCGTCGCGTCGAAGGGTGGCAGGGCCGAGTGTCCGAGGGAAGGAGGTGACACATGCCAAAAGACTACGAACTCATTTACATTGTGGTTCCACAACTGGATCAGGCGGGGCTTGAGGCGCTTGGAGAAGAGGTCTCAAAGCAGATCCAGCAACTGGGCGGAGCGGTCGACAACGTCCGCACATCCGACATCCGCCAGTTGGCTTACGAGATTGCCGGGCAGACCGAAGGAATCTACGTAGTGGTCAATTTCCACAGCGAGACCAGCGCCATCGCTGAGTTGGAGCAGTCGCTGGTGCTGAACCAGCAGGTCCTCCGACACATGGTAATCCGCCTCGATTAGTCCCAGACTCGAACACCTGGAGGTAAGCCAATGTTGAACCGAGTTTGCCTGATCGGCCGCCTGACCGCCGATCCAGAGTTGCGGTACACCGGTAGCGGGCTGGCGGTAGTGAATTTCCAGATGGCCGTGAAACGGCAGTTCAAGACCCAGGAAGGTGAATACGAGACCGACTTCTTCAGAATCACCGCCTGGCGCAAGACGGCCGAGTTCGTCAGCAACTACGTGCACAAAGGCAACCTGGTCTCCGTGGACGGACGCCTTCAGTCCCGCTCCTACGAGACGCAGGACGGGCAGAAGCGCACGGTCATCGAAGTGGTAGCAGACAGCGTGCAGGCCCTGGAAAGCCGGCGCGACCGCGAAGGCGCAGCGGGCAGCGACACCCCTCCGCCGGTCGCAGATGACCTGGCCCCCGCGGTGACCGACCTCGACGCTGACTCCAACCCCTGGGGCGACCAGTAAACTAGTCCATTTCCCGGAGAACGAATCCCCATGGCAACCGATTCGAGAAGGTCCGGCGGCAGAGGGGGGCCGCGGCGCTATGTGCGTCGCCCCCGCAAGAAAGTTTGCAGCTTCTGCGTCGACCGACAGATCCCCATCGACTATAAGAACGCCAGCCGCCTGCGCGGCTTGATGTCCGACCGCGGGAAGATCCTCCCCCGGCGACAGACCGGCACGTGCGCAAAACACCAACGCCAGGTGGCCGAGGCGATCAAGCGCGCCCGATACATCGCGCTGCTCCCATTCACCGAAGAATAGTGGCGGCCGTAGCACGGCAACCGACCTGTCGCCGCTGAACAGCGCGCGGCGGGTCGGTTTTTTTCTGGTGAGCAATGCGATTCCTCGTCTCCCAATTCCAGAAGACGAAAGCGTTCGGCGAGTTGCGCAGTCTGCTGGGCGCGGGCGCGCGTGACGCTTGGGTCTATCGGGTGCCGCGGGCGGCGCGGGGCACGCTGCTGTCGGCGCTACTGGACGAGCGACCGCGCAAGTGTGTGGTCGTCGTCCCGGACGCCGAGCAGGCCGACCAACTTCTGAGCGACGTGGAAGCGTTCCTGGCACATGCCGGCAGAGACCAAGACTGGGTGCTCCGCGACTATCCGCCCGCCAACCTCTTCCCCGATCCCGGGGAGAAGACCGACCGCGCAGCTACCCGGCGACGCCTGGCCGCGATCGAGGCTCTTCGCGATCCCCGGCCGGGCCTCGTGGTCGCTCCGGTGGCGTCTCTCTGTCACCCCACGCTCTCCCCGGCCCTGTTTGAGCGCGCCACCTTCACGCTGTCACGGGGAGACCCGGTCGACCCGGGCGACCTCGCTGGCAGGCTGTTGGACGGCGGCTACGAGCGGGCGGCAGTAGTCGAAGAACCGGGGCAGTTCTCGACTCGCGGCGGCATCGTGGACGTGTTCTCCGCGGCCGCCGAGCTTCCGGCGCGGCTGGAGTTCTTCGGCGACGAGTTGGACTCCATCCGCTTGTTCGATCCCGACGACCAGCGTTCCGTGGAGTCCGTCGAGACCCTCGCCTGCATCCCCGCGCAAGAGATCGTGCTCACGCGGGAGGTGATCGACCACGCCAGCCCGCTGATCCGCGAATCACTGGCCAACCAGCTCTCGGTCCTGGCGGCAGCCGGCAAGCGCGAGGAATGCCACCGTCTCCGGGCAGACGTAGAACGCGACCTGGAGCGCTTGGCGCAACTCAGCTACTTCGCGGGGATCGACCAGTACCGCCCCTTCCTCTTCGCCGAACCCAGCACGCTGCTCGACCACCTCCTGCCCGAGGGGGTGATCGTGGTCTGCGAGCCGGAAGAAGTTGAGACCCACCATGCGCGGCTGGACTTCGACCTCGGTCGCGTCTACCAGGACTTGTGCAGCCGCGGCGACCAGTTGGCGCCCACCGGGCCGCCGCTCGTGCCACTCAATCACCTCGAAGCCCAGTGGTCAGCGCGACAAGCGATCAGGCTGACGACGAACCCACCGGACGACCTCACCTCTGCGCCCAGCGGCGGGCCGGAGTTCGACCTGCGGCTGGTGGAGGGGTTCGGCAACCGCATGCAGCGGCTGACCGGCAAGCTTCGCGAGTGGGTGGACGCGAAGCGGCACGTCACCATCGCCACCAACAACCCGGACCGCTTCCAGGAGCTTCTCAGCGAAGCCCAGTTGCCGGCCGAGCGCATTCGGCCGGGAGACGCCCGGGCACCCTCGGGCGCGATCCGCGTGGTGACCCCACGCTTGTGGAGCGGCTTCGAGCTGCCCGAAGCAGACTTGGTCGTCGTGACCGACAGCGAGGCCTTCGGCCGCGCCCCGCGACGGCGACACCGGACGCGCAAGCGCGCCGCCGACAGCCTGAGCATCCGCACGGTCGGCGAGCTGCGGCCCAACGACTACGTGGTGCACATCAACCACGGCGTCGGCGTCTACCGAGGGATCCTCAGTCAGGACGTCGGCGGTCGGCAGTCCGACTACCTCTTGGTGGAGTACGCCGGCACAGACAAGCTCTACGTTCCCGTCGCGCAGATCGACCGCATCCAGAAGTACATCGGCACCGGCTCCGAGCCGCCCACCGTCAACTCCCTCAAGGGGCAGCGCTGGCGGAAGCAACGGAGTCGCGCCAAGCAGTCCACACAGAAGCTGGCCGGAGAGCTGACCGCCCTGTATGGCGCGAGAGAGAACGCGGTCGGACACGAGTTTGGCGCCGACCAACCATGGCTGCGCGAGCTGGAGGACTCTTTCGAGTACGACGAGACGCCGGACCAGTTGTCGGCGATTCGGCAGGTCAAGGACGACATGGCTCTGCCGAAGCCGATGGACCGCCTCATCTGCGGTGACGTCGGCTTCGGCAAGACCGAGGTCGCGGTGCGGGCGGCCTTCGCCGCCGTCCTCAACGGGAAACAAGTGGCGGTGCTTGTCCCGACGACGGTGTTGGCACAGCAGCATCACACCACCTTCAAGGAGCGGCTGAGCGCCTATCCGGTTGAGATTCACCTGCTGAGCCGGTTCCGGACCCCGCAACAGCAGCAGGTGACCCTCGAACAACTGAAGAACGGAACGGTCGACATCGTCATCGGCACCCACCGGTTGCTCCAGGACGACGTCGCCTTCAAGGAACTGGGTCTCGCCATCGTCGACGAGGAGCAGCGGTTCGGCGTGAAGCAGAAGGAGCGTCTCAAGGAGCTGCGCAACGAGGTGGACGTGCTCACCCTTACGGCGACGCCCATCCCGCGCACGCTGCACATGGCTTTGGGCGGAATCCGCGAGCTGAGCATCATCAACGACCCGCCCCAGGGCCGACTGCCGATCCGCACGCACGCCACCCGCTACACCGACGACTTGGTGCGCCGGGCCGTACTGCGCGAACTCGACCGCGACGGGCAGGTCTTCTACGTGCACAACCGCGTCGAGTCGATCTACCATGTCCAAGAGCACCTCCAGCGGCTGATCCCCGGCGCGCGCGTGGGGGTGGGACACGGGCAACTGAACGAAGACGAGCTTGAGCGCATCATGCTGGACTTCCTGGCGCGGAAGTTCGACATCCTGCTCTGCACCACCATCATCGAGAGCGGGCTGGATATCCCCAGCGTCAACACCATCATCGTCGACAACTGCGACCTGCTGGGATTGGCGCAGTTGTACCAGTTGCGCGGCCGAGTCGGGCGCGCGGACCGCCAAGCATACAGCTACTTCCTGTTCGGCCGGCGAGGCAAGCTCACCCCCCAGGCCGCGGAGCGGCTGCAGGCCGTGCAGGAACTGACGGATCTGGGCTCCGGGTTCAAGCTGGCAATGCGCGACCTGGAAATCCGCGGCGCCGGCAACCTCCTCGGCGGTGAGCAGCATGGGTTCGTAGACTCGGTGGGATTCGAGATGTACTGCGAGATGCTCGCAGAGGCAGTGCGGACCACGCGCAAGGAGCCAGTGGAAGTGACGGTCGAGCTGCCGGAAGTGGAGCTGCCCATTCCCGGCCGGCTGCCGGAGTCGTTCATTGAAGACTCGGGGCAGCGATTGCTCTACTACCGCAGGATGGTCGCGGTGCGCAGCGAGGAAGAGGCTGACGCCCTCGCCGATGAGCTGAAGGACCGCTACGGCAAGCTGCCGCGCGAGGCCGCAAACCTCGTTCGGGTCCTCAAACTGCGCCTCCTGGGCCTGCGGTGTGGCGTCAACAGCATCGCCCCGCGAGACGGGCAGCACCTCGTCCTGCTGAACGGCGGTCACGGGCTGACCAGTGAATCGCTGGTGCGCGTCTACGCCGTCCTGACCCGAACCGTCCCGCCCCTGGTGCTCAAGCGCATCACAGCCGTTGAAGAGGGGCTCCTGGTCAGCCTCCATCAGTTGAACGACTCAGCGACCCTGAGGATCTTCGAGCAGGTGCTGGATGCGTTGGAGAAGGATAAGAGCTTCCAGCGCAAGAGCCGCGAGCAGAGCGCCGACGGGCCGCGGCCGAACCTCGCGAACCGCGCGGCGAGCGGTCGGACTCTGGTCATGGCGTAGCAGGGCGCGGACAGATGGGGCAAAATGAACACCACGTCTGTCCCCCGCTCGTCCCGCCGGTGCCGGTCTGCTCACCGACAGCCATTGACCACTCACCACCAATCAGTGTCCCCTACCGAGGTGCTCCAATATGCCCACTGTTGTGGGAGTGAAGTTCAGCGAATATTCCCGCATTCACCTGCTGGATGCCGATGCCCTGGAACTCACCGCGGGCGACCGAGTGCTGGTCCAGCTCGACGATGACGAGGAGTTGGGCACGGTGATCGCCGGGCCTCGCCAACTGCCGCCCGGAGACTGCCCGAAGCGGCTTCCCTCGGTCATCCGCCTCGCCACAGAAGACGACGCGAGCCAAGCCGAGGCGCTGGAGAAGCGCCGCGAAGAGGCGCTTCGCCGCTGTCGGGAGGAGATCGAGAAGGACAACCTGGACATGCGCCTGGTCGATGCCGTCTGCAGCTTCGACGGCAAGCGCCTGACCTTCTACTTCGCCTCGGAAGACCGCATCGACTTCCGCAGACTGGTCAAAGAGCTGTCCACGGAGTTCCGCGCGCGAGTGCAGATGGAGCAGATCGGCGTGCGCGACGAGGCGGGCCGACTGGGCGGGTGCGGTTCGTGCGGCCGAGCGCTGTGCTGCGCTGCCTGGTTGCCCCAGTTCTACCCGGTCAGCATCAAGATGGCCAAAGAGCAGCGCCTATCGCTCAATCCGGCCAAGATCTCGGGGGTCTGCGGCCGGTTGTTGTGCTGCCTGCGCTACGAGTGCGAGACCTACACGGAAGCAAATGCCCGCATGCCCAAGATCGGCTCCCGAGCCAAGGTCCACAACGTGCCCGGGGAGGTGCTCGACTTCAACGCGATCAGCGAACAGGTGACGGTCGCCATGGAGTCCGGCGCCCGCGAGACGTTCCCGCTCGCGGACGTCGTCTTCGAGACCCCGGCGGGGCCGCCGCCTACCTCCAGACCTCGCCCAGCGCGGCAAGCCAAAGAAGCCGCCCCTGTGGCCGAGGCGCCGGCTGCCCCGAGCATAGATTCCGCAGAATCCGGGGAGGTCCGGAAGCGCAAGCGCCGCCGACGGAAGAAGCCGGGCGCCGACGCTCAAGCCGCAGCCGGGGCGGGAGACACCCAGGCGGGCCCCATAGACCCCCCTCCGGCCGAAGCTCCCCGCGCTGCCCGACCCAGACGCCAGCCTGCGCCTGCTCGACCACCTCAGCCCAAAGCGCAGGAGCCAGCCCCCGCAGCCGACGCCGCTGCCGCCGCCCAACCCTCCGGCCAACAGGAAGGCGCCCAGCGCAGCCGTCGCCGCACCGGGAGACGCCGCCGACGGCCGGCTGGCGGAGCCAGCGGCGCACCCGAGCAGACAAGCTGAGGGCCCATACCTGAGAACGGACCGCTGACAGCCAAGCACCGGAGGCAGCGCACGTGCCCAACGAACCCTTCTACATAACCACCCCTATCTACTACGTCAACGACGTACCGCACCTCGGCACTGCTTACTGCACCATCGCCGCCGATGTGCAGGCGCGCTACCAGCGGATGCGGGGCAGGCGCGTGCTCTTCCTTACCGGCACCGACGAGAATGCTGGCAAGGTCTCCGGCGCCGCGGCGGATCAAGGCAAAGGCTGCCAGGAATGGTGCGACGAGCTGGCGCAGCGGTTCATGGATGTCTGGCGCGACTGCCACGTCTCGTACGACGACTTCATCCGCACCACTCAGGAGCGGCACACGCGGGTCGTTGCCAAGTTCGTCGAGCGGCTGTATGCCTCGGGCGACATCTACCTCGGCTCCTACTCTGGCTGGTACTGCCCGTTCGACGAGACCTTCTTCCCCGAATCCGAGCTGAACGAAGGCAAGTGCCCCAACGCCGAATGCCGCCGCGAGGTGCAGTGGGTCGAGGAGCCGGCGTACTTCTTCCGCCTGTCCGCCTATGCCGATCGGCTGCTGGAGTACATCGAGCAGCACCCGGAGTTTCTCCAACCGGAGTCCCGCAAGAACGAGGTCGTCAGCTTCATCAAGTCCGGTCTGCAGGACACGTGCATCACCCGCAGGTTGGAGTGGGGCATCCCCCTTCCCGCCTCCATCCCGCAGTCCGAAGGGCTGGTGGTCTACGTCTGGTTCGACGCCCTGATCAACTACCTCAGCGCGGTTGGCTTCGAGTCGGAGCGCGCCGAGGAACGCACCAAGTTCGATAGCTTCTGGCCGGCTGACGTGCACCTGGTCGGGAAGGACATCTACGTCCGCTTCCACTGCACCCTCTGGCCGGCGATGCTCATGGCTGCGGGGGTGTCGGTGCCCAAGCGCATCTTCGGTCACGGTTTCTGGAATATCGAGAGCGAGAAGATGTCCAAGTCGCGGGGCAACATGATCCATCCCGTGGTCCTCGCCGACGAGCTCGCCGCCGCCGCAGGCTGCTCGCGCGACACCGCCGTGGATGCAATCCGCTACCACCTGCTGCGCGAAGTCACCTTCGGTCTTGACGGCGACTTCCAGCGCGCGGCCCTGGAACACCGCTTCAACTCCGACCTCGCCAATGACCTCGGCAATCTGCTCAACCGCACGCTGACCATGGTCAACCGCTACTGCGGCGGCAAAGCCCCTGCCGGCGAGCCGGGGAAGCTACTCGCGCTGACCCAGGAAAAGCTGCCAGTCCTCTCCCAGAGTCTCGACCGGCTGGATTACAGCCGCGCCCTCACCGATCTCTGGGAACTGGTCAGCGCCGCCAACCGCTACATCGAGGAACAGAAGCCGTGGGAGCTGAAGAAGGCCGGCGACCAGCAGGCAGTCGACGCCACCATGCGGGAGACGCTCTGCGCCGTGCGGGCAATCACCCTCGCGCTCACCCCCTTCATGCCCACCGCCACCCAACTCCTCTGGACGCAACTCGGGCTCGCCGGCACCCCCGCCGAAGCCGGCTGGGACTCAATCACTGACTGGGCAGCGCTCCCCGTTGGCAAGCCGGTAGGCAAGCCCGAACCCGTCTTCCCCCGCCTCGACTCCAAACGCCGCACACCAGCGCCCCCGCCGGAGTCCGAACCGCGCGTGTCAGCAAGCGATCCCGAATCCGAGCCGCGCGCGTCAGCAAGCGATCCCGAATCCGAGCCGCGCGCGTCAGCAAGCGTCCCGCCACCCAAGGAGCGGCCCACCGTGCCCGAAATCACCTACGACGAGTTCAAGCAAGTCGAGCTGAGAACCGGCGTCGTGAAGACAGCCGAGAAGATCGAGGGCGCCGACAAGCTCCTGCGGCTGATCGTAGACCTCGGCACCGAAGAGCGCCAGATCGTAGCCGGCATCGCCCAGCAGTTCGCCCCGCAGACCCTCATCGGGAGGCAGCTCGTCGTGGTCGCCAACCTCGCCCCCGCCAAGATCCGCGGCGTTGAGTCCAGAGGCATGATCCTGGCGGCCGGCGACGAAGTACCGCTGGCGCTGATTTCGCCGAGCGCGGACGTGCCGCCGGGGAGCACGGTGCGATAACCACGGCACAGGAATGCAGCCTGCGGCGCCCAGCCGAAGGACAGGAACCGCGTTCTGCCGCGGCCCTCACCCGAGCACTTGACACCAGGGCAATGGCACGAAACCGTGGGGGGG
>PEVN01000542.1:21118-27066 GCA_002779825.1 Armatimonadetes bacterium CG06_land_8_20_14_3_00_66_21
TTGGCGCGCACCATGCAATCCTCAAATTTCATGCGATTGCCCTGCACTTGACACGCCCCGCGGCCGCCTCTGTAATAGCCCCGCCGCTGAGCAGACCGAATGCTCGCACCGGCTCTGACGGCAACGGAGCAGGACGCGAGTGCCCGCGAGCCCGTTGCCGATTCCTCTGGCCCGATACTCTTATCCTCCCGCACCGAGACGATGAGAAAGGGGGATCGGCTTGTGCTGCTCACCTTCGACCACGAAGTGCACGACCAGCCCGGTGAGGTCGTCCTCCGTGCTCTCCGTGGCTCCTGGAACCCCCGGGGTTCCTCCGTGGTGAAACCAACCAAGCAGCGACCGAAAGGAGTAGCCAACAGGCCCAGAAGATCCACTATGACTGGCTGCCGTACCTCGACAGTGTCCCCGCGCTGTGGACCGAGTTTGATGAGGACTTCAAAGTCGGTGACCTGACGCTCACCGGCGTTCGGGAACTCCGCACCCACCTGCAGACCACGCTCGACAGGCTCAACACCCTCCAAGCGGAGTTGGGCCTGACCATGGGCGAGCGGGACCAGGAGATCTCCGACATCGAGTCCTTCGCCGTCAAGTTCCGCAGCGCCGTCGTCGCTCAGTACGGCCCCGACTCCACCCAAGCCGCCCGCGTGCCCAAGGTGGATCCGCCGAGGGGGAGGGGCGGAGGAGGAGTGTTGCGACCGCCGACGGTGTGAGAAACAGGTTCCCTTGCTGGAGCGGATTCGCGGCTCCGGCGTGCACCAAATGCCGAGTGGTCGCGACTGTCAGTCCAAGCGAACCCGCCCGGTGATTGGTCTCCGGTTCGTTCGTATTGCTGACTACCTGGAACTGGTCCGGCTAAGGCATGCCTGCCCGTCGGTCTGGGCCGGTGGTTGCCGAATGCCAAAGGAGAGATGAAGGGATGAGATCCATGCGATTGTTGGTTGCGCTTGGCCTATTGGCGAGCGTCGTAGGATGCAGGACCCAAGCAACGAAGCCGGCTGTTGCACCCAAGGCGCCCAAGCAGCTCAAGATCGGGGCCTTACTCCCACTGACGGGCGATGCTGCCGTCTGGGGCAAGAATGCCAAGGAAGGCATTGACCTGGCAATCGCGAAGGTGAACAGCGCCCCGGGCCCGAAGGGCACGAAGTTGTCGGTCGTCTATGAAGATAGCCAAGCGGATCCCAAGACGGGCGTATCTGCCTTCAACAAGCTGATTTCTGTGCAGAAGGTACCCGCTGTCATCGGAGACATCGTGAGTTCCGTTGTACTGGCTGTCGCGCCCATCGCCACACAGAAGCAGGTTGTGATTCTGTCGCCGGGCGCCACAGCCCCCAATATCTCCGGAATCAGCAAGTTCGTATTCCGCAACTGGAACTCGGATGCGCTCGAGGGGAAGGTGGCGGCCGACTTCTGCCGCAATCAGCTCAAGCTCAGTCGAGCCGCAATCATCTACATCAACAACGACTACGGCAAAGGGCTTCAGGAGGTGTTCGCCCGCGAGTTCGCGGCAAGGGCGGGGCAGGTGGTCGCGGCGGAGACGTTTCCACAAAATGCGACGAGCTACCGGACCCAGATCAGCAAGGCGAAGGCTGCGAAGCCGGAGGTGCTGTACCTCGCCGGCTATCCGAAGGAAATCCCTCTGGTCCTCAAACAGGCAAGGGAGCTTGGTCTCAAGTGTCAGGTCGTCGCAACGGTTGCGTTCGAGGACCCGCAGGTGGTCAAAGTTGCCCGCGCGGCAGCGGAGGGCGTTGTCTATCCGTTCCCGGCTCCACTCAATGACAAAGACCCTGCCCGGCAGGACTACATGACCGCCTTCAAGACCAAGTACCACAAGGCACCGGGAATCGGAGTCGACACTTGCTGGGATGCCGTCAACATGATCGCCGAGGCCATTAGACTGGGCGGCGGAGCGAGTGGCGACCAGATCCGAGGTGGCTTGACGAAGCTAAAGCACTTCCCGGGGGCGTCAGGCGTCATGACCTTCGATGCGTACGGCGATGTCAACAAACCGATGGTGATGAAGACAGTTCGAGGAGGCAAGTTCGTCCCGCTTCAACGTTAGCCCTCCGCGCATTGCCCCTAATGCCTGCAAGCGGTGAAACGATGCGACATCCATCAAATGCCAGATCACCATGGACTCTTGATTGCTGGGTCACTGGTGCCACAATGGCGGTCGGTTTCCTGCTTACGCTGTTCACCTCCGGAATGGACTGGAAGCTTGGATTGTCCGTGAGTATTGTCTCTGGCGCGGTGGCGGAGATCATCGTCTTGTGCTTCCGCATATCGTATAACACTGAATGCGAACTCAAACCCAAGCTGGCAGAAGCGTGTGCGACGGCCAAGTTCCACGACTGCCTTCACAGTCTCGTCTTTTTCCCTGGCCAGTCGTGGTATTGGTCCAACCACAAGCAGGTCGAGGGGCGGCGCGAGGGGCAGCCTCACGGAGCGGATGCGCTGGTCAGAATGGCCACCACTTGGGCAGGGAAGATGAACAACACATCGGCATCCGCCGATGTGTGGAGGGTGCTCTTTGACCAGTACATCAACGAAGAGATCATAGATGTAACCGAGGCCAAGATTGCGACGAACACCCAGCTCTACGCGGATCTCCTCATGTCCTTCATGCGCTACTTCCTGCACCAGTACGGGAGTAATGCCGTTGTGCGCGTACTCACCACGTTGAGAATCCCCCATTGGGACGGAAAGGAAGAGCTGGCCACTCAGTCCGGTATGGTAACCGCCATCCAAGATTACTGGAAGGAACTCAAGTCGCTGATTGATGCGGCCAAGCCAAGAAGAAAGAACGGGCTCTGTCCCGACTTGCGTCGGTACGTTGTGGTCCTTAAGGCGGAAGAAGCAGCTAAGAAACAGAAGTTGAGTTGGCGCGGACAACTAGAATCCGACATCCGTAGCACCTATGCAACTCTCACTAACAAGTACATACGGGAGTTGCACTTCAGGGAGTCGCAAGCATGTTACCTCGTGTGGAACGACTTGTTTGAAACGGACCCGCATCTTCCTGATGAACTCAGGGATTTCCTGGCGTTTGGTCACAAGCAGAATGGGGCAGCAACGCATTGGCTCTGGATGGTGGGGAGCACTGTGATGCCTGGTCACGACGCGATGGTGGTCAAGTTCTGGGACGCGCAAACCTACTCGAAGTTGGAGGTCGAAAAGCAGAGCATCGACAAAGTGCTGAATCTGATCGATTCGCGCTGCGTGACCGAAGGGGCAACCTGCGTCGGGGTTCTCCAAGGGCTAAAGACATCAGCTTCTGGTTCTTCCGCCTGATACTTCAACCAATCTCATAGCCTGAAAGGAGTACAGCCATGGGCCAACTATTCGCAAAGTTCGCCAACGGGAACCCGCACAAGGGATTCGTGAAACTTGAGGTGGACTTGCCAGGATGGACCGCCGAAGAGAAGCTGCCGGTCGAGATAGTGGTAGACGGCGTTGTCTTCAAGCCCGAGTTCGCTAGACCCCTGCGAGCGGCGGCGCCTCAAGTCGCCCCCTGCGCTGCCTGAGGGTGGTCGGCACCGCGTGCAGCAGGGCGCCTTCGTACTCGGCGGTCTGCTGCACGCAGGCTTTCTCGTGAGGGGGATTGTCCATGGATGATTCGGCCACGGCCATGGAGCTGTGGGATTTCTCCGAGCAGGCTTGGTCCCCATCGCCCACTGAGGCGCCGGGGTGCTTCTCCAAGCACTTTCGTCGTGCCGACGGCTTCAAGGTAGTATTGGTGCGGCTGGACGCGGGTGCCGAGTATCCTGCCTTCGTGGTGCCTAACGGCGCGGACTACTATGTGGTGGACGGTCGCGCCAGCCTCAACGGCACCGTTCTGAGCGCGGGATCCTACGCCAGGGTGCCCTCCGGCGGCACAGCTCACGCCCGCTCCGATGCGGGGTGTGTCGTGCTGTGTCTGTATCCGCCAGCCGGGTATCGCCACCTTAGGGGAGGCACGCAGTGACAGAGCCAATGTGCGAGCTTGAGGGTCTGGTAACCCAGTACTTGGCGGCAAGCAGCGAATATGGCAAGCCAGTGGATCTGGCAGCGCCGCCGAATACTGGGGTCGACATTTGCGCCCACCTGCACCACGAGGTGAGCGAGCTTTGGGACGTTCTTCGGGGGCGGGAAGACGGCAGACTCAAAGAGCGGGGCTACACTCGAGAAGAGGGCGCCGTTGAGCGGCTGGGCTCAATCCTGGCGGTGTGGCTGGGTGCTCGCGAGTTGATTGTGCCAGAAATGACCGTTGACGAGATATGTCGAGCAGCAGCCGAGGTCATCCGCAGATCGGCTGGAGCAAAGTTTGGCCGAGGATTGTGACGCAGATGTGTGGCGCATCTCTACTTGACGAGCTGACCGAGGTCTCAGAGGGGGTCGGCCAGTTCCTGGAAGGCTTCGCGTTGGCCCGGCTTGCGCCCGGGGAAGAGTTCACCGAGCATTGCCTTTACCCTCTGCGAGACATCGGTTTGCGCGCTCGCCCGTACCTGTTTGGCGTAGGCTGCCGCTTCGGGAGACACAGCCCTTCTGATTTTACCGGTGTGGCGGCGGGGCTTGAGTTCATGCAGGCAGCCACGTTGACCCTTGACGACCTGATGGACGCCGCGGCGATTCGAAATGGACTCCCTGCCGTCCATGCCAAATGGGGCATGAGCGAAGCCATCTTGGTGGCTGAGGTCCTGAAGTCTCTCGGTGCGTCGGCGATCATCGAGACGCTCGCCGGAACCGGTCAGGAGGCCATCCTGCCAGAGCTTCTGGAACTCTATGAGCAAACCTACCGCGAGGCGTGCGCCGGTCAGCACCTGGACTTGTCATTCGAGGAGCGGGACCATGTGACGGAAGCAGAGTGTTTCCGAATGGTTAGCAGAACGACTGGGCGGTTCGTTCAAGCCTCATTGGTTGCGGGGGCCCTCGTCTCGGGCGTCGAAGGGCGGGTGATGGACGCCCTCGGAGCCTACGGCGAGCACCTCGGCGTGGCGTACCAGCTTCGGGATGACATCATCGACGTTCTCGGTGAGCCAGAGCTAACAGGTAAGCCGTGGGCGACGGACCTCAAGACCAAGAAGAAGCGCCTGCCGCTGCTCCGGATGCTGTCGCTCTGCACCCCAGACGAAGGCGCGGAATGCAGGGCTCTCTTGGCCAGCACCGTTGACGAGGAGGCGGCAAACAGGCTGCGGGAACTCATCGTCTCTACGGGTTCCATGGAGTCCTGCATGCAGGAAACTCGCCGCCTTTGCGCACAGGCTACTGCCGTGCTTGCGCCCTTCCCGGATTCGCTCCCAAAGCAACGACTTCTCGAACTCGCTGAGCTGCTTTGCAGTTTCGAGTCATAGCAACGCCGTCGCAGAACCCCCAACGCAGATGGCCGCTCAACTGGTCCTGAATGGCTTCCTCGCCGGTTCCGTCTACGCGCTGGTCGCGTTGGGCTTCGGGCTGATCTACCGGGTGACGAAGTTCTTCCACTTCGCCCACGGCGCGGTGTACGCGGCGGGGGCGTATCTGGCGTTTGCTCTGGCAGCCCTGGCGGGACTGCCGCTGCCCGTCGCGTTTCCGGGCGCCGTTGCGGGGGCGACCTTGCTGGGGATGGGGATGGAGTGGGCGGTCTACCGGCCGTTGCGCAAGCGCCGGAGCAGCAGCCTGGTGCTGCTGCTGGCGTCGCTGGGGCTGTACACTGTGCTCCAGAACGTGATCTCCCTTGGCTTCGGGGATGACACCAAGACGCTCCGCACGTGGCCCGTCCGCGAGGGGTTGGCAATCCTTGGGGCGAGGGTCACGCCGATCCAGGTCGCCATTTTCTGCGCCTCCTTGTGCCTCTTTGCGGCTACCTGGGCGGTGGTCTCCCGCACCCGCGTCGGCAAGGCGCTGCGCGCAGTGGCGAACGACCCCGAGTTGGCGCTGGTCTCCGGCATCGACTCCGACCGCGTCATCCTGTGGGCCTTCGGGATCGGTTCGGG
>PEVN01000198.1 GCA_002779825.1 Armatimonadetes bacterium CG06_land_8_20_14_3_00_66_21
ACCCGGAACGCCCCATGGGAGACCTCTTCGTAGTACGTACGCATCGTCTTGCCGGCGGTGCCGAAGAGAGCGCTTTCGAACTGGGCTTCCGTGAAGGTGGACGTCGTGTCCTTGAAGGTGATGAGGATCGTGATCACGTTGTTGGTGCCGAAGCTGGGGACCGCTCGCCGCGGGGCGCGCGAGGTCTGACGTCTCGCCACGCCGCGGGGGGACAACACCGGTTTCCACGGCCCCATCGGCGGCGCGTCCTTGCCGACTACGCGGTTTGACAGCGGGCCGAGCGTCCGTCCGAGCGGCTGGACGTACTTCCAGTACCCAGAGGCGGGGTCAAGCGCCACGGGTATGCCCATGGTGGTCTCTGTCCAGTGCAGCCACTCGTCACCGCGCTGGCGAACCTCGAACATCCTGCCGTCCGGCTGGCGCACGAACTTGGTGCCGGGGCGTGCCGGAACCGCCACGGCTACAGTGCCAGCCAGCCCACAAAGGTATGTGGCTGTCAGCATCACGGGGAGAAGTGCAAAGCGTTTGGGGGCCGCCATGAAACGTTCCTCCTGCGGGATTCGGGATAGTGGTTGCTGGCCGGGAATCAGCGTACTGCGGGCCGAGAGGGTGGTAGGTGGGGCGGGAGAGGACCCGCCGAAGGAGATCGAGGAGGGAGGCAGAGCCCGAGGGATCCTCGAGACCGGGGACGAGGCATACGAGCTGCCTCGCCCGACGCTACCTCCGCGCCTGTGCGCCGTGCCGAGTTCGGACATCAACGGTCTCCTGTGTGCCTATGGCGCGCGGGACCAACCGAACGCCACGCAATCCAGTACTCCATCGCCGCATCGAGACCTGCTTCGGAGAGCACGGAACGCTGGTGCTGGATTATAGCCCATCGGGGGGGGGGGGAGAAGCAAGTGTGACAGGAGTTTTCCGGTGAGGACCCGGGCAGGAGAATCGCGCGTCCCGTCGAAAACCAGGAAGTCTGAGCCAGAGCGTCTACTGGGGAAGCTGAAGGCAGGCCGGTTTGCGCAGCCCGCGGCGCGACCGTCGGCCCCGAAGTCGCACCCATCGTGAGGAAGATATGGAACCAGTCAAGACGGCAGTTGTGACCGGCAGGCACCCGTTCGACGCGCGCGGATTTGCGGAGCTGTTCCGTAGTCTCGAGGGTGTTGACCCGTACATTCAGCACATGGAGGAATTCTCGGCCGACCCGGCGCAGCTTCGCGACTGGTATGACTGGGAGGAATCGGTTGCCGCTTTGCCGGAGGAAGTGCCCCCTTTCCTGCAGCCGGCCGAGTTCCGGGCGAATCGCGAGTTCTGCGGCTTGGGGTCGGAGGTCGATCCGCAACTTGACGAAGCGGCGAGCCGCATTGCGCAGTCCCCGGCGCTGCGGCTGCTCGCCTGGCATTGCTTCCGACTGCTGTACGAGCATCTGGAGTACAACGAGTTCCGGCACTGGCCGTCGCTGGAGCAGGCGCTGGGTACGGAACTCCACTGCGTGTTCTACCTGCTGGTAGCCATGGGCATGGTCCCGCGGGTGCGCGAGGTGCATGCGAAGATGGGCGTAGAGGAGCAGGTCACCCGCGACACTTGCAGCCAGGTCGCCAGTGTTGCCAGCAACTACGCGCGACTCACCGGCGGCAAGCTGGGCGTGACCGTGCGCACGGTCTACTGGATGCGCCACTACACGGCGGGGCGGCTGTTCCGCCTCGGGCGGATGGAGTACATGATCCGTCCTTACCGGAGCGGCCCAACGGTGTACCGGAACCGCGAGACGGACGAAGTCCTCGCCCTGGCGCCCGAGGGGATGCGCTTCGAGGGTGAAGGCTACGTGGACGGCACGGCGGGCAGGTTCGACGTCGAGAACGGGTGGACCTCCACCTTCGCCGAAGACGACGACGCCGTGACAGGCTACCCCTACTCGCCCTTGGGAATGGCTGTGCGCAGGGAAGTCCGACTGCCGAAGTCGACGTGGGACTGCGTCCTGAAGCACGGCGACCTCACCCTCGACATGCACATCCCCGCCGGCGGCCGCATGAGCGCCGAAGTGAGCGGCGACTCAATGCGCCGTGCCGTGCCCTTCTTCCGGCAGCACTTCCCCGACGAGCCGTTCGACTCGATCACCTGCTACTCGTGGATCTTCAATACCCAGTTCGAGCAGATCCCGATGTCCTCCACCAATCTTGCGGACTACCAGCACGAGCTGTACCTGTTCCCGATCCCCTCCAGCGGGAAGGACGGCCTGTGGTTCGTCTTCCTCGACGACGACCCCGACCCGGCGACGGCGCCTCGCGACACCAGCCTGCGGCGCGGCGTCGCCGACTTCCTGCTCGCTGGCAACACCTGGCGTTGCGGAGCGATGCTCTACCTGACCGAGGACCTGGAGCACTACGGCACGCAGCGTTACCGATCACCGTGGCCGCCGGCGGGGCTGGGTCTGTAATGCGCGGCCGCCGATCGGTAATCGCTCAGCGCTACTTGAGCCGCGTGGCTGGCAGCCGTTTGAGCTGCTGCGACCGCGGATCGACCTCGATGCCCACCGACTCGAGCGCCGTCACACCCAGAATCGGCTCGGCATCATCGGCGCCGTAGATGACCGTCGCACCAACGAAGTCGCCCATGAACTCAACGTCCGCGGAAGTGACATCCATCCTGATCTCAGTGCCGTCGGCCAACTCGTAGCTTCTTTTGCCTTTCGGCTCGAGGCCGATGTCGCGTAAGTGGTTGCCAGGCACCAGACAATCAACGGACCCGGTATCGACGAGGAACAAGCCCTCCCAGGCGCGATTCGAGTCCCCGGGGTTGCGTACCGTTACGGTGACGTGTGTTACACCCATGTGAGCCTCCGTTCCTTGTGAGCTGGAGTGCCTTGCATTCTACCCCAACGGATAGAGACGCGGGCCAATCCGAGCCGCGACGGTGACAGAGCGGCCGCCCGAGAGCGGTCTGCGTGCACAATGTCAACGGCGGCCGCTCTGTCACCATCGCGGCTCGGATTGGTAGCGTATTCGTGGAGGAGATTCCCGAAGATGAAACTCGCAACGACCATTTCCTTGACTGGGCTGACACTACTACTGCTAACTCCCCTCGTCGAGGCGGAGGTGCTGATCGACACCGACTTCGGCAAGTCGGACCAGCCGGTGAACGTCGTCAGCGCCGACGGCCGGACCAACGTCACCGGCGTCCTCCCGGCGGGTTGGTTCGAGAACTCGACGGGATCCTGGCAGCCGGACATCGAGTTGCGCTACCAGAAGCAGACCGAAGGCGCGCGCAGCTTCCTGCGGTTTGAGAAGGTGCGCGGGGGCACGATGCAGGTGGGCCACGCGCTGCCGGACGTGAAGGAGCGCACGTTCCTGCGTCTGACCTGCACCGCGCGCAGCCTTGAGGGTGGCTCGGCGCAGTTGGGGATTCGCTTCAATGGCGCGCCCTACTCCTTCCCCTGGAGCGTCTCGCCCAATCTGGGCCCGGACTGGCACGACTACCGCTATGAGTTCTGGCTGGACCCCCAACCGCAGTCCGTTCGGCTGCAGCTCACAATGAGCTCGGTCGGCGCGGTGGACGCGACGGCCCTGCGGCTGGAGCGCCTGTCGCGTGACGAACTGATCGCCGCCATCAAGGCGGCGCACCCGACCGCCTCCGAGGGAAATCTGGCGCAGAACACGCGCTTCCCGTTGGGGCTGCCCACCGGGTGGTGCCTCAGCCGCGAAGACGACGACGCGCAAGTGGTGGTGAGCAGCGATTCCGACGTGCCGGGGCCGAGCGGCTACCCCGCGCTCCACGTTCGGACGCCCGTCCCGTTCCGGCTGAACACAGCGCTATTCCCTATTCCCTGGAGCTTCGAGAAGCACGCCGCCAGCCTGTCGCTCCGCGGCAACTGTCTGGGGCGGCTGCTGGCAATCGGCGCCGGCGGCCGCCAGTTGGCCGAGCAGCGGTTCCAGCTCCAGGGACCGGCGTGGCAGCGCGTGTCGGTGACCTTCGAGCCGGTGTTGCTCGGCCAGGTTCACGGGCTGCGGATCGAGGCCGGCGGGGAGCTGTGGCTCGACGCCCTGCAGGTGGAGCGCGGCACGGCCGCCACGCCCTACACGCCGCCCATGTCGTGCGAGGTTGCGCTGGCCTGTCCGCCGTCGGAGGTCAGCGCCGCCCGGATCCAGTTCGAGGATGAACCGGCACAGGTGCTGTTTGCTGTCACCGGGGAAGCGAAGGGCGCCACGCTGCGGGGTCGCGTCGTCAACCTCTACGGTGAGAGCAGCGACCTCCCGACGGGAGCGCTTGACAGCAAGCAACTTCAGGCAGGAACCCTCGACTACTCCGCCTTCTTGCAGCATCCGTATGGCGCGTTCCGTGTCGAGGCGTGGGTTGAGGGTTTAGCGGGCAAGGCACTGAGCGCGCCTGCAGAGGTCGTAGTCTACCGGCTCCGCCGGCCGCGCCACTGGGGTGAGGAGGCCCCCGACTCGCCCTTCGGCGTGCACACGCTGCCGGCGACGCGCCACCTGGTGATGGCGAAGGCCGCCGGCTGCAACTGGGTCCGGCTGCACGATGCCGGCATGGAGTTTGTCGGCTGGTCTTGGGTGGAGCCGGAGAAGGGCAAATGGACGTTCTTCGATGAACCGGTCCAACGCTACCGGCGCTGGCACTTGTCGGTGCTCGGCCAGTTGGAGACCGCGCCCAACTGGGCTACCGGCTACCCCAAGCTGTGCCAGGGCTACTGGGACCGCTGGTACCAGCCGCAAAACCTCGACGACTGGAGCGAGTACGTCCGCCGGATCACCGGGCGGTACAAGGGCGTCATCCACGCCTGGGAGGTCTGGAACGAGCCGTGGGGCAACTTCTGGGCCAAGTATGCGCCTGGCGAGAAAGCAGACCGCAAGCGAAGCGACACCGCCGCAGGAGACTACGCGGCGCTTCAGGCGGCCGCGTACCGGGCGGCGAAGAAGGTAGACCCCACGCTCACAATCGTCGGGTTCAACAGCTACGCTGGCTACAACGGCCGCGAGTGGACGGCGGGGGTGCAGCAGGCGGGAGGGCTGGCGACCTGCGACGTGTTCAGCTACCACCGCTACGCCGACGAGTCCCTCGGCTGGCCGGGCGACGGCATGGCTGAGCACGGCTTGCCGGAAGCGGCGAGTTCCCTCGCCGACGCCGCCGGCAAGCTGCCCAAGCCCGCCTGGATGTCCGAAGGCACCACCCTCCGCACCTCGACCTTCGACGGCTTCTACAACTGCACGCTGCCATACCCCAACGAAGACGACTACCTGTCCACCGCCGACCAGACCGCCCGCTACATGGTGCGCATACTCAGCGACGGACCGCAGAAGCTCTTCCTCTACACCATGCACGGCCTCGACTACTTCCGCGGCACCGACGCCCCCAACTGGCGCGCCCTCCTGTCCAACGACGGCTACCTCCACCCCGCCGCCGCAGCGCACTCCGCGCTGGCGTGGCTGCTCGAAGGCACGACCTACCGGCAGGCAGTCCAGCTCGCCGACGGTGTGTATGGGTACGCGTTCGAGGGCAACGGCCGGTCGGTCATCGCCGTGTCCACCAAGCCCGGCCATGCGCCCTGGAAGCTGCCGCAGGCGCCAGGCGTTCAGCTACTCGACCTCTTCGGGAACCCGTTAGCGGGTGGCACGGCGGTGGGCGACCGGATGGTGTACGTGAGTGCTGCTGGACCGGCAGCGGCGCTGGTCAGGCGGTGCGGGGCGCAGAACCTGCCGTGACGGACCCATGCCGGGAGTGCCGCCGCTGCCAGTGACAGCCGGGTTCGAGCTGCAGGTGCCGAAGAACGGTTGCCGGGGGGGATCTGCTAAGGGCACGAATCCGGTGGGCGAAGCTGAATCGGCTCGTTTGAGTGGCGGCAGGCGTGTTGGGTGTGCTCGACTGGCGGCAGAAGGGGAGCGCTGCTGTCCTGGAGTATACTCTCATCCTTCTGTAGCCGCGTGCGCCAGCGCGTGGTCGGCGCGCAGTCTGGACGGACGCCACCGGCTGACGCCGGCGGCTACGACCGCCTTCCGGAAGTCCGCCGCAAAGGAGAACGCAATGATCTGGGACTGCCACGTACATGCCGCCGGAACCGAAAGCGCCAAGGACCTCCTGGCGGAGATGGACGAGCGCGGCATTGACCGCATGTGTCTGTTCGGGCCATACCGAGGCGACAGCGTGGAGGCGCAGCGCGAGTCGACGGACTTCATTGCCGCGCTGCAGGCGGAGGCGCCGGACCGCCTGTTCGGGCTGGCTTGGCTTGAGCCGGCTCTCCCGGGCGCAGCGGACGAGGTGGAGCGGGCCATCGCCGACAAGGGGTTGCGCGGGATCAAGATGATCCCGAACCACTGGTACCCGACGGACGACCTGCTGGTGCCAGTCTACGAACGCGTCCAGCAGCTTGGCGTCCCGATCCAGTTCCACTCGGGCATTCTGTACGGGATGCAGGATTCGTCGCGGTTCTGCCAACCGGTCTACTTCGAGGCGCTGGTCCACTTCCCCAAGGTCCGCTTCTCATTGGCGCATATCTCGTGGCCCTGGTGCGATGAGTGCATTGCAGTCTTCGGCCGGTTCCGCGCCAATGTCCGCGGCCGCGACGACGAGGCGCAGATGTGGATCGACACCACCCGCGGCACTCCGCCGGAGTGGCGGCTCGACGCGCTCCGGAAGGCAGTTGCGTTCGGCTGCACCAACCGAATGCTGTTCGGTTCCGACGCGCACCCCGGCAATCTTGCTTACGCGGCCGAGCACATCCGCCTTGACATCGAGCTGTTGCGCGACGAAATCGGGCTCGACGAGGCGGCCCTGGAGCGGTACTTCTGGGGGAACTGTGCGGAGTTCTACGGCGTGCCCGATTGAGCCTCTGAAGGGAAACCACCTCCATGACACT
>PEVN01000408.1 GCA_002779825.1 Armatimonadetes bacterium CG06_land_8_20_14_3_00_66_21
TCGCGGTGCCGTCGCGGTTGGGTCCGCGCCAGTGCGGCCAGTCGCCGGCGTGCACCGGCGACAAGACGAGAGTGAGACCAAACAGCAAGTGCATGAGTCGTCCCCATTCCAGTGGCGGAGTATCGGACGTGGTGTCGATCCTGTTTGGTGCCCCGGCCGCAGACGGAGTTCCCTCAGCTTCCGGAGTCGAGGCACTCGGGCGCGTCCGCGCCTCCTCTCGGTCGCGCAATGGTACCCTCTTCTCCTGCCAGCGGACTCGTTGGTCTGGCTCGCCGCGGGTGGGTGTTCACTCGCGCGGTCGGGGGATTCCAACTCCGGCGTTGACAGGAACGGGCCGAAGCGCTACCAAAGAGCCATACCCAGAGGAACCGTCCATGTTCGCGTTTCGCTTGAGCACCCCGGCAGATGGGAACGCTGCCACTGGACGCCCGAACTTGTTCGGGGGCTGAGCGCGGGCAGTACCCCCACAAGTTGGGGCGTCCGGAATGCACTCTCGCAGGAGAACCGCCACCATGCCCACATTCGAGCTTGACCCCGTCCCGCCACAACCCGACGAGAGAGACTGGGCGTTCATTGAGGAGCTGCGTACCACTCCATACCATCAGCCAACTGAGTGGCAGCCGCGTGTGGCCGCTGGGGACGAGGCGTGCTTCCCGGAAGGCGTGCGGCTGGCGTGCGGCTTCGACGACCCAGACGGTCTGCTGGAGACCGCCCATGCCGACTTCCGGCACTTCCTGCAGACAGTCGGGCTGTCGGACAAGGGCGGCTTCCCGGTTACCACATGCCGGTGCTCGACGACGGTGCGGGAGGAGTTCATCGTCCGGGCCGACGGGCAGCAGTGCGAGTTGGGAGCCAGCGACACCGAAGGCATCCGACGCGGGTTGGTTTGGCTGGAAGACGAGATGCTTCGACGCGGTGGCCCCTTCCTGCCGGTGGGCACGTTCACGCGGACGCCGGTGGTTCGCACTCGCCTCTCGCGGTGCTTCTACGGCCCGGTCAACCGGCCGCCGAAATGCAAGGACGAGCTGGTGGACGACGTTGACTACTACCCGGAGGAGTACCTCAACCGGCTGGCGCACCAGGGCGTCAACGGCTTGTGGTTCACGGTGCACTTCTTCGAAACAGTGCCGTCGAAGCTCCTCCCCGAGTACGGAAGGAACGCCGGGCCGCGCCTGCAGAAGCTCCGCCGAACCGTGGAGAAGTGCGCGCGGTACGGCATCCAAATCTACCCCTTCTGCATCGAGCCGGCAGCGTTCAACTGGCCTTACCCGGAGGTGGCTGCCGCAGCGGCGGCGCACCCGGAGCTCAAGGGACACAACGGCGCCTTCTGCACCAGCACCGACATGGGCCGGGCCTACCTGGAGGAGGCGACGCGGACGCTGTTCTCCGCGGTTCCGGGATTGGGTGGGCTGATCGTCATCCCGGTGGGTGAGCGGCTCACCCACTGCTATTCCGCGGGCATCCCCAACGGCGGTCGCTGGCCGACACCCAACACCTGTCCGCGGTGCTCACAGCGCCAGCCGTGGGAGGTGCTGTCCGACACGCTGGCCGGGCTGGTGCGCGGGATGCACTCGGTGGACCCCGAGGCGGAGTTGATTGCCTGGCCGTACGGCCAGTTCATCGCGTGGGGCCCGGAGGCGACGGTGGAAGCGGCCGGCCACGTCCCCGAAGGAGTGATCCTCCAGCACAACTTCGAGACCGGTGGGCAGAACCGGCAGCTCGGGAAGTGGCGGCCCGCGTGGGACTACTGGCTCTCCTACGCCGGGCCCAGCGAGCTGTTCGAGCGGTGCGCCCGGGCTGCCGGCAGCAGCGGCGTACGCGTCTCCGCCAAGCTCCAGGTCGGCTGCTCCCACGAGGTCGCCACGACCCAGGTGGTGCCGGCACCGGGTCTGCTTTACCGCAAGTACCGGAAGATGCGGGAGCTGGGCGTGAGCGCGGCGATGCACTCGTGGTACTTCGGCACCTACCCCTCACTGATGGCGCGGGCGGCGGGGGAGTTGTCGTTCGACCCCTCGCCGGAGCGGAGTGAAGACTTCCTGCTGACGCTGGCCCGGCGCGACTGGGGCCCGCTGGCGCCGCAGGTGGTGAAGGCTTGGCAGTGGTTCGAGAAGGGCTACTCGCAGTACCCGACGGCGCACGTCTTCGGCTACTTCGGCCCGATGCACGATGGTCCGGCGTGGCCGCTCTACCTGATCCCGCGCCGCTCGCCGTTGGCGCCGACTTGGCAGCTTGGCTACGCACCAAGCGGGGACTACATTGCCGAGTGCGTCACCAACGGCTTTACGTTGAAGGAGGTGCGCACGCTGTGTGGGCGCATGGCAGCGCGGTGGGACCGGGGCGTCCGAATCCTCAAGAGCCTCGTACCGCAGGCTTCCAGCCTGCCTGCCGACAGGGCGCATGCGTTGCCGCCCGAGCGACTGAAGGAGATCGGCTTAGCCACCGCCCTGGGGTTGCAGTTCCGAAGCGGCTGCAACATCCTGCGGTTCTACTCATTGCGGGAGGAACTGGCAGAGGAGAAGGAAGCCTCCAAGCGGGTGGTCCTCCTCCACGCCATGCGCGAGATCGTGCTGCAGGAAGTGGCGGTCACCGAGGAGCTGATCCCCCTGGCGGAGGCCGACTCGCGGCTCGGCTTCCACTCCGAAGCCGAGGGCTATAAGTACTACCCGAAGCTGCTTCGCTGGCGAACCGCGCAACTGCGCCGGCTGCTCGACGCGGAGTTCCCGGAGGTGGAAGCGCGGGCGGCGAGTCCCGAGCCGCTCTTCCCGGACTACACCGGCGAACAACCGGCCGGCGTTTCCTATCCCTGCCCGAAGGTCAATGCAGCTCCGCGCATGAGTGGGGCGCTCTCCTGCGGCACATGGGGCAGCCTACCCGAAGCCGCCTGCACCCACTGGCTCCACCAGGTCTACAACGCCGAGCGGTGGAAGCGCTGCGGCTACGACCCACACGATCACCTGCCGCTGCCGGAGGAGGACCAGCAGGGCCGCACCACCACCTGGCAGGCGTGCCGCGACGGCCGCTACCTGTACCTCCGAGTCTGCTGTGAAGCAGGAAGCACGGACGGGAACCAAGGGTTCGCCGGGAACAGCCTCCAGGTGACCCTCGAGCCCTGCCGGACCGAACCGCGGAGGCAGTTCCACCTCAGCCCCGATGGCTCCGTTCGCTGCGTCGAAGACGACGGCTACATCCCGAAGAAGACACCCGCCTTCCGCGTGACCTCGCGGGTCGAGAGCGGGCGATGGTCGCTTGTGTTGCGCCTCCCGCTGAAATGGCTGGGCAGAGGCGAAGCCGCAAGCATGAAGCCCATGCGCCTCAACCTCGCCCGAACCATGCCCGTGCCGGGGAGACCCGGAACCGCAATCAGTTCGTGGGCGCCCATGCAGCCGGCGAAAGGCCGACTCGTCTGGGGCTACCTGAACCCAGCCACAGACTTCGGCTGGCTGCTGCTAACGGGACAGGTTCAAGGCACCGGAACAAGGTCGCGCCAAGCACCCGCCCTTCCCCTCTTCCCCAAATCGCCCAGTCCCCGAATCACCCCTTCCGCCCCTTCACGCAAAGCGTCTGCGGCACAACCTGATGCTTCCACAGCCGAGGGTCCTTCTCGCACGCCGCGTCCGTCGGGCGTGGCTCGGCGATCGCCTCGAGCCGGAACCCGGTCTCGCAGAGCGGATTCAGGAACTCGGCGAGAGTGCGGTGGAAGTAGAGCACCGTGAAGGGCTCCGTATCTGCCTTCTCGTCTTCCGGGGCAGCACTGAACCACCACTGCTCCTCGTAGGCGCCCTCCTGGAAATAGGCGCCCAGCCGAACGCCGAGGCACTCACCGTTGTGGTCGTAGTCCCAATCAAGGATATCGTAGGTGAAGCAGGGGTGGCAGACGTTGAACGCAAACAGCCCGCCCGGTCGCAGGACGCGGTGAATTTCCCGGATGGCGCCGGGGTAGTCCGCGCAGTCCATGAGGGCCATCGTCGACAGGCAGGTGTCGAATGTCGCGTCTTCGAAGAGCGACAGGTCGTTCATCGACGCGACCTCGTAGCCGATGCCCAACGGCCGCCGCGTCTCTTCCGCGCGCGCAGCCTCGATCATGTTCGGCGAGACATCGACGCCGACCACCGTCGCGCCGCGTTGGGCAAACAGCCGCGTGTTGAGCCCCTCGCCACAACCGGCGTCCAGCACCCGCTGCCCCGACAGCTTGCCGACGAACTCGAAGAACGCCGGGTTGTTGTAGAACCGGCGGAACGTGTCGTAGCCGGCGCGGACGTGCCTCGTCCACACTTCCGCGTTGTCGTCCCAACAAGCAGCAACGTCCCGATCATCCACAACCACGGACAGACTCCCTTTCTGCGGACAGACCGTCGCCCTCGGCGGCAGCCCCGCTGACCTCTCTGTCGCCCAGCCTCTCGCCCAAGTACCGCTCCAAGTCCCGCCTCAACTTCTTGTTGTTCGCCTCAATCATCATTGCGCACACCACCACTGCATTCCGCACGGCGACTGCGATGTCCGTCTGCCGCGGCTCGCGAGACCCGACGGGCCACTTACGCATGATTGCCTCGCGCATCTCGCCGAACCGCTCGAAAGAGGGGCGGTTGACGAAGGCGTCGAGGAGTTCGTCGGCGGTGAAACCCAGGTGGTCGGTGGCGTGGTCCTGCGTCATCTCGCTCTCTCCGGTGGGACAGGTTGCCAACCTGTCAGGCACCTGCGCGTCCGCGCGGTCCACAGGTTGGCAACCTGCGCTACGGAAGTCGCAGGTCTTACAGGATAGACGGCGAACTGAGCCGTGTCAACGACAAGGAGGGTCTGCGACCATGAAAGTCGGGCTGTGCACCATTGCCTTCCAGGAGAAGCCGTTGAGCGAGGTGCTCGAAGTCGCCACCAAGTGCGGCTTCGAGGCGGTCGAGGTGTGGTGCAAGCCGCCCCACGGCCCGGGCGGCTTCGACCCGGCCTACTGGGTGGGCATCGCCGAAGAGATCGCCGCCCACCTGCTGGGCCCGCCGGTCATCGGCTCCTACCTCCGCGGCACCGAGAAGGACTTCGACGCGCAGGCGGCCCGGATCCTGCAAATCGCCGACGCGCTGGACAGCAGACTGATCCGCGTGTGGGCCGGCAGCAAGGGAAGCAAGGACGCCACCGACGCCGATTGGGACGCCGTCGTCGCCGCCTATGCGCAATTGGCGGCAACTGCAGCCGACTACCGCTTCTGCTTCGAGCGACACGCCGGCACATTGACGGATGACTGGCAGTGCGCGCGGAAACTGCTCGACCGCCTCCCGCAGCCCAACATCGGGCTCAACTACCAGTTCCTGCGGGGCGAGACCACGGAGGTCGTCTGCGGGTCGCTGACCGAGGTGACGGACCGGCTGTTCAACGTTCACGTGCAGAACGGGAGGAAGCTGCCGGACGGCTCCTGGAAGGCAGCAGATGCCGAGTCCGGCGACCTCGACTACCGGGTCATCGTGGCGACACTGAAAGAGATCAGCTTCGCCGGCCACCTCGAAACCGAGTTCATCCGCGACGGCATCGGCGACCCGAAGTCACCTGCGGCGAAGCTTGCGGCGGCGCGGCGGGAGTGCGCGTTTCTGAAGAGGTTGGTTGGCGGGTAGAAGAGGCAGCCGACGGAGTGACTGGGTGACCGCGACGTGAACTGCGTGCGTCTGCCGGATCGTCTTCCCGTCACTGCCCCCGCGGCTTCCCCGCGCCCTTCTCCCACAAAGGCCACAGCTCCCGGTAGCCGACGCTCTGGAGCTTCAGTTCCTTCAGCAGGTCGCGCATCTCCGGCAGAAGCATGAGGCGGTAATCGAGGTCGCGCTTGACGTGTGAGCCGGCGATGTTGCTGAGTTCGGGACCGTCTTTGGCCGGGTGGAGGATGATTTGGGAGACGCCGGGGGGCAGTGCCTGCAGGGCCTCGCGGTAGGCTTCGAAGCGCGTCTCCAAGGTGTCGCCTTCCACGCCGAGGTTGAGGGCGTCGAGCACGAGGTAGCCGGCCTGCTCGATGGGTTCGTACCGGAAGTCCGTCAGTCCGTACTGCGCCAGCAGCTCCGGGCTGACGCGCGGAATCATCGGCGGGAGGTTCTCTTCCTTGGCGACGCGCAGGTAGACCTCGAAGAACTGCGCGCTGGAGAAGAGCGTGCCCATGTGGGAATCAAGGTGCGTGGGCTCGACTCCGAACTTGCGCGCCAACGCAATCTGTGCGCGGATCTCAGTCTCGACTTCCTTGGGGGTGGCATGCTCCACGACTTGCCGCTCGTCGTGCCACATGAAGCCCTCCTCGTCGAGAAGCCCGGGGACCTCGGTGGCGGGGGCCACCGGCCGCCAGCGGTAGTACTTCCACTCGCTGGTGAGCGTCAGGTGCACGCCGAGATCGTGGTCGGGGTGTTCGCGACAGAACGCCGCGATCTCCGGGAACCACGGGCACGGCACCATGATGCTGCCGCACTTGACGAGGCCGGCCCGGTGCATCTCCAGGAACGCCTCGTTGGCGGCGTGGCACATGCCGAGGTCGTCGGCGTGGAGGATCACCAACCGCGCCTCGGCGGGGTGCCCAAGGCGGGCGGCCAGGTTGTCGGCGATGGTCGGGGCGGCAAGGAGCGTTCCCATGGTGATAAGGGCAATCCCTCCGGCGAGTGTGTCACTTGGTCGTTGCATGTCGTTTCGCTCCCCAGTGAAAGGCGCTACACTGCAACTTCGCGACGCAGACCGCATCTCCTTCCAAGCGGCCTTGCTGCGACGCCGTCGCCATGGCGAAGGGAGTAGTCGAGTGGTGGCGTAGTGGAGTGGTGGAGTGAGGGGGTGCCGCAGCGGCCCAGCACTCCCTTCCGCCGGACTGGCGCAGAAGCGCAGCATTCACACGGACCGTAACGCAGAGGTATCCCGCATGTACCAACTCCTCTTCCTCGCCACCGCTCTCAGCCTGGCAGTCGGCGCGCACGCCGAGGAGCTGTGGCATACGCGCGCATTCCGGTGGACCTGACCAACGCGACGGGCGACGAGCTGGCGGGGTACCCGGTCGCCCTGCCGGTCGGCGATGGGAAGGACGAAGTCAACCTGCTGGGCGCGCAGGCCCGCGGCATTCGCGTGTGCAACGCAGCAGGGGTGGAACT
Organism: Armatimonadetes bacterium CG06_land_8_20_14_3_00_66_21; assembly: GCA_002779825.1. GTDB lineage: Bacteria > Armatimonadota > Abditibacteriia > CG2-30-66-41 > CG2-30-66-41 > CG2-30-66-41. The sequence goes on from PEVN01000408.1 coordinate 7,095, forward strand.
GCTGTTTGACCTGCGCGACGCGAACGGCGTCCGACTGGAAGACGGACCGGTCCCCGCTGGCTCAACGCTGACGGTGCCGCTAACGGCGCCCGCCAGCGGGACGCAACTGCTGTTTGTGTACTTCGACAACCCCGACACCTACCTCGTGCCCGACTACCTTCCGGGTCAGGCCGAGGCAGCCAACGGCGGGTTCGAGTCGGGCACAGGCAACCTGCCGGCCGGGTGGCGCTTCGACGCCGTCGATGACCAGCACCTACTCACTTGGACCGACGAGCGGCCGCACGGGGGCAAGCGCTGCGTGAAAGCGACGGCTGCTGCCGGCGCACCGGCGACATGGGTGACTGCGGGGCAGCGAGGGCTGGCGGTGCTGCCCAACCGCCGGTACCGGCTCACTGTCTGGGTGCGGGGCCAGGACGTCGCGGGCAAGGTGGGGGGGTACACCCATGTGGCCACGACCGACGAGCCCCTGAAGCTGAACACCGTGCAGTCTGCCGGGGAGGGCACGTTCGACTGGCGGCAGTTGACCGTTGACTTCACCACGCCGCCTGACGCGGTATCGCTGGACCACGGGACGGTCCTGTATGGGACGGGGACGGCGTGGTTCGATGACTGCCGGCTGGAGTGCCTCGACGGGGCGGCGGCTGTGACTGCGCAGGTCGGCCCGCTGGAACGGCTCGACCTGAGCACCCGCGAGGGCGACAAGGCGTACCTCCAAGCGGAAGGGCACACCTGGGAGTGTCGGGCGCCCGCGGTCTTCGTCAATGTCGGCAACGCACTCACCCGCGTGCTGATGGGAGTGAGCGTGCAGCGGCTGCGGCCGCTGTTCCAGCGCGGCTTCAACCCGAAGTCGTTGCGCGTAGTCGACCCCGCCACCAAGCAGGTGCTGCCCCACCTCCTGCTGGGAGCGCGACTGCTGTTCGTTGCCGACGTGCCCGGGCGCTGCCGGAAGACGTTCCAGCTCTGCTTCAGCCGCGACTCACAGATCCCCGCGGGGAAGACGCTCACCTTCCAGGAGCTGGTCGGCAACCCAGGCAACTTGGCGAAGAACCCGTCATTCGAGTCGGGCGGCGCCCAGCCGGCAGACTGGGTGCCGATGGCCGAACAGCAGCCGGAGCCGACCGCGCGCATGGAACGGATAGAAGGCGGTCGAATAGGCAGCCACTGCGCCCGGCTGACCGTCGCCCCCGACGCCCCGCAGCACTGGACCGGCTGGAGCCAGACCGTGCAAGTCGAGCCCAATGCCGACTATCTGTTCCAGGCATACGCCCGGACCGAGGGGATCACCGACGGCAACGTCCGCCTCCACGCCCACCTGCTGGAGGGGGAAGGGAGCAACCCGAAGAAGCAGTTCTGGAGCGCGGGCCCCGACCTGACCGGTACCACCGACTGGACGCTTCTCGGCGGCGCGCTGCGCACCTCGCCGGAGACGAAGAAGGTGACCCTCTACCCAACCATGAACGCCCGGGGCACCGTCTACCACGATGGCGTCGTGTTCATGCGCGCGGAGACGGCAGCTCTGGGCGAAGTCGAGGAGCAGGAAGCCGCCAACCCCTCGCCCTCACTGCGCGTGTGGACCGAGGACCCACTCGTCAAGGTCTTCCACGACACGCCTCCCCCCGCCACCCCGAACCGCGCGCGTAAGCAAGCAGCCCCCGTTGCCCTCTTCGCCGCCCGCAACGAAGAAGAGTGCCTCCAGCTCTGCCTCCGCTCAACGCAAGCGACCCGCGTCCGCCTCCTGGTTGACGCGCCCCAGCGCAACGGCGCCAAGCTGCCGGCGCCCCGCGTCGAGCAAGTGGGGTACGTGCCGGTGCTCCAGCCCTCCAACTTCTCCCTGTCCGACGCCCAACCGTGGGCGCGCCGCGTCTCGAACGCCCCGAGCATGACCGACGGCTGGCTCGGCTGGTGGCCAGACTCAGACCTCCTGATCCGGGTCGGAAGCATTTTGGGACCATTTGCTCATTTTCGGTTCGAGTCGGCGAGTGTGTAGCGGAGTTGCAGGGTGGTGCCGGGG
>PEVN01000545.1 GCA_002779825.1 Armatimonadetes bacterium CG06_land_8_20_14_3_00_66_21
CTCTTCGCCTCGGCTGCGGACGCAGCCGGCGACCTGAGGCTGATGGTTCGGATGCCCTCAATGACCCCGTAGGGCACGCCGCCCTGATAGACAAGGGGCGCGTCCAGGTGAACCGGCGGCGGGGCCGGCACGGCCGGCTGGGCGTGGGCGACCCACGGAGTCACGGCGACCACGGAGGAACACAACAGCAGGGAACGGCGACGCCACAGGCAGGGCCCCGCAGCCTCTCCGCCTCGATTCCCAGGTTCCTCATCCATGAGCCTTGTCCTTTGCTCTGCGGCTTGGCGCCTCTGCGTCTCCGCGTTCCCGCCCTTCTCCGTGGTCCTCGCGGCTCCGTGGTGAACCCAGCCCTTCGGCGGCTTCTCTCCGCGCCGGCGTCACGCCCCGCTTAGCCAGCTCAGCCAGCAGCTCTCTGCCCTCGGCTTCCTTCCCCGTCGCCAGCAGCAGCTTTCCCAACTCCAACGTGGCCCGCTCGCGGTGCCAGAGATGGGCGTCACCGGCCGCGTCCTTCAGGAGCGCCCGATACGCTGCCTCCGCCTCTTCGCCGCGACCGAGCTTCGCCAGGCAGGAGGCGATTCCGAAGTCCGCCGCCCAGGGAGCGTGATACTCCCGGCCCAAGGCTGCAGTCGCCTCCTTCATCCGCTGGTACGTCGCCAGCGCCTGTTCGTCGTTCCCCTCTGCCGTCCAGCTCTGCGCCATCCGCTCCAAGACGGTGCACGTGTCCGAAGCTCCCTTCGCTCCTGCGAGCAGCTTGCCCCACAGCTCGCGCGCTTCGGCTGGCCGGCCCGTCTTCCGGGCCGTCTCCGCCAAGTCCAGCAGCGCCCAGCGATGCAGAGCCTGCGTGGCGGGCAGCTTGCCCGCCACTTCTTCGAGCGCCGTCTTCGCTTTGCCGTGTTCCCCGGCCAGCAACCACAGGTGGCCGACGTTGTACTTCAGCCGCCACCATTCCTGCGTGTCCGCCGCCACGGCGCCCAGGCGCTGCTCGGTGACCTGCACGGCTTTCGCGTATTGCCCGGCGTGCGAGTACGCCTCCCCCAACAGGTTCAGGATCTCGCCGCTCGTCGGCAGACGCGGCTGGACGCGCTCCAAGGTCTCGATGAGCTCGGCCCACTGGCCGCCCATCTCCCCCCGGGCGTGCCAGAAGGCGATGGCGGCGGCTTCGTAGAGCTGGGGCACAGCGTCCGAGCGCTTCAGGTACTCCCGGCACGCCTTCAGGAACGGCCCGGCGTCGAACTTCCGCCAGTCCATCCCGCCCATCTGCCGGAGCGTGGTGGACTCGTCCAGCGCCGGGTACTTCTCGACCGACGCGCGCCAGGTCGCCTCGGCGGCGGCGAAGTCGCCTCGCAACGCCTGGACCAACGCCTTGAGCGCCTGCCCCTGCTGCGTCGCCGGGTCTTCGGGGTAGTCGGCTTCGAGCTTGCCGATGCTCTCAACCACCTGCTCAAACCGGAACCCGCGCAGATGACACCGCGCCAGCCCAAGCCACGCCTGCCGCCGCGCCGGGTCGCCCGGGTACTTCTCGACTACCTGCCGGTACACCGCCTCGGCTTCGGTGTAGCGTCGTCCCTGGAATGCCTTCGCGGCTTCGGCGAGCAGCGACTGGGCGCCGGTGTCGAGGAGGGGGAGCTGGGCAAACGAGAGTCCGCACTTCAGCAGCAGAATCGCGGTGAACAGCCGATGGTGTCTCATGGCGCTTCTCGAGGTTGTTGCGAGGAAAGGGGGCGAGTCGCTCTGGCGTCAACTGCAGGTCGGGACGGTGTTGGATGGACTTCAGGGCGAAGCAAGCGCGTGCTCTTCTCGCTCGACGCTGGTCCAGTCGTCCGGCGCCATGACCAGCAGATCCCACCCCACCGAGTAGGCGATTGTGCCTCCGTCCAGTGAACAGGCGAGCAACGGCGTTCGAAGGGGATGGCTCGGCTCCATCGTTCGGCCGATTCTGGAGCGCACACCCCCGAAGAGGTCTCCCTCATGTGCCATGCGCAGCGACGGAGGGTCTGTTGCCACCTGAAGAGCATACCTCGCCAACACCTTCTCAACACCGCCCAGGTCCGCGACGCATTCCCACGTCTCGCGCGTGGGGTCGGAACTCGCGTCCGTCGTCCGGCGCCACGCCAGTGTGATCCCCTCATCTCTGCAAGCGAGAGCAGGGTTGAACCATTCGGGTGCTCCGTCGGCGCTCGGGGACACTTGGTCAGTTCGTAGGTTCGCGCTGTCTCCGCCGATAGCGTTCAAGGCAATGCGAGCGATGTGGCTGGGGGGGACGACTGGCAGTTCGTAACGCCAGAGGCGGCTGTACCCCCCACCGGCGCCCGGCTCCCCCATTACCCCGGAGAATGCCTCCCCGACCTGAACGATCCCACAGTCCTGAAGGTTCCTCCCGCTGAGTGGGCCGTTTTCCAGGACGGCCTCAGCAACCATCGTGCCGGCTCCGTCTATGATGCGCAGAAGCTGCCGGTCACCATGCTCCACGAGCATGGAGAACAGAACGCTCGTAAGCACCGTACGACTCACCGACCGATAGGGCTGCACCGACCAGCCTCTCGGGTTGCTGCGGTATACGGGCGCCAGAGGGTCGAACTGCACCGGTGGCAACGCGGGGAAAATGAAGAGGGCTTCGCCTGCGTCCACCAACCGCCACGGTTGCGGAGACGCCCACTGGTGGTACGGTTGCTGCCTACCGATCAACGACAGTGTCTTTGCGCGAACGTCAACGCAATAGAAGAGCAGTCTGGCATTCCCGCCGTATTCCTTCGGATCCCCCCTACACGTGAGCAGGTATTGGTCCGGCTTCAGCCAGTCTAGGTGCAGAACGGGCGGGATCTCGCTGAGGTCCAACGGACCGAAGACGAGGGTCGTGGGCAGCAGACCGGCCGACTGCGACCCCGGGGCCCCAAGCGGAGCCGCCATGGCACGCACCCAAAGCCCAACGGTAGCGACCACAGCGGCCCCAGAGCGCATCGAGAAGGCGCGATGCCCAAGCACCCGACACCAGACGCAACTCGTCATCATCGCGCCTCCGCCATGTTGATCACCCAGATGCTTTTGTCCTTCGCGTAGGCGATTCTGTCTCCCCCGGGGGAGATGCCAGGTACCAACTCCCGTGCCGGGCCCCACCTGTCAAAACGGCGGGAGCTTTCCCGAAGCCCCTTGACGGGGTCGAGGGTCAACAAGTACTGATGGCTCTCCGGTCCGCGATACCAGCCGAGCACATCGATCAACTGCCGCTTCCCGCCCAAGTCCCACCGCCAGAGTGACACCAGCGCCAGGCGTTCCTTCTGAGTAGCGTACTCCTCGCCCCGGGTGAGGTAGCAGATGCCGGTGCCCGCCAAGACGGCGTGGCGAAACGCGCAGAACCGCTCGAGAAGCTCCAAGTCGCCAAGGTCCACCAGAGGGGCACCGTGCTCAGCGCTCCCAACGACCCGTGCCGCCCTCCCGTCCTTCGGCACTGCGATCACCGTCACCTCATACGGCACCTGGTCCCACCTCCCGCATTCCTCGGCAGTCCGAACCGTCAGCGCGGCGAACACATACCGGTCCTTCTCCTCTGTGGCACAGCCCTGCGTCCAGCCACATATCGGCAGATCCCCGGGCGCCTCTGCATCGACCACGACGGCCGCACGCTGGTCCAGGATCTGGACGCGCCGACGCGACGCCGGCCCCGCCTTGCCCCAGTCGGGTATTAGCGGCAGACGGAGCATGGGGGGAAACGAGTAGGCTGGCCGTTGTCCTTGGGTCAAAGAGGTGTCCGTCCAGTTCGCGCATACCGTATCGTAGCCTATATGTACTTCGTCGACGCACTCTCCCGTCTTGCCCCGGTAGCGTGCCCCGAATGCGACCTCTTGTCCCCAGCTTAGCCTCGCCTCGGTACCCCCAGTGAGCAGCTCGGGCGCGCGGCTCACACCCCACAGATAGGACCTGATGAGCTGCGCGACACCAATGTCCGGCAACTCAGTTCTCACTATCAGGTGAGTTCCGTCAACCCAGGCGATTGTGGCTGGTTCACCGAGGTCCACCACCGGCATGACGTTATCTGGCACGGGCATGAACTGGGCCAGGTTCGTGAGATATTGATGGCATGCCGCCAGTATGGGCAGATCCGGCACAGCGGGCACGGGTGGCTGCTGCTCCGCAACACAGCCCCGCCAACGCACCCCACAGAACAGACCGCCGATGGCGATGGGCAACAGAAACACCACGCGCCAGCCGCAAACGCGGAGTTCCTTCGTCAGTCGACACATCTCAATCTCTCGCGTCCAGACGGGTCCAGTAGTAGACCCAGTCGTCCAGGACGCCGTCGGCTTGGTAGTTCACATAGGCAGGCGCCACCACGAACAGCGGGATATTGGTGTCCTTCGGCAACCTGATCTTGAACAGGCGCTGCAACTCCTTCTCTACGTCCACAGAGGTGGCGTAGCCTTGGATGCCGATGCATCCCACGGTACCGAGCTGGCCTCCATCCGGGTGGATCAGGAGCTTGCCGCCCACACCCCGCTGCCGACCGGCGGGCGTCTCAGGGTCGGCATCTGAGTCCCCGTTCTCCGTGTGCACCTGACTGCCTCCGGCTGTCAATACTGGGTACTTGTAGGCCACGTGCGTCTTGGTGGTGTCCGGCTCGTCCGCGGGATTCTGCCATACGAACATGTTCTTGTCGGCGCCATCGTAGACCGGGATTATGCGAGGGGCGATCTTCGAGGGCCGTTCCCCTGCCACATGCGTGAGGTTGCGCGGACATGGCCCCCCGACGTATGGATCGGAACCGCCGTTGTTCCACTCCTCCGACGGTTTGTTCCGAAGGCCGCTGGAACCCGATGTGGCACTCCAGTGCCAGTCCAAGAAGTTCCGCCAGTGCGGTTCCTCAAGCACCGTGCCGTCGCTCGCACGGCCGTAGAAGTAACGCACCATGCGGTACAGGTACGATGTCTCCTCGCTGTTCAGCACATACTCAAAGCACGCTTTGTGCTTGCACGTCGGTCGGGTGCGATTGTGGGCGAGCATCCGTTTGTTCGCGTGATCGCGGTACGACGCACCGCACGCGTCGGCAGCCGTAATCAGGGCTCGGTAGTCAGTAGCGGCTTGGGTGAAGTCCGGCAGCAAGGTTTGGAGTCGAACAGGATTGCCCTCGTCGCGCACTTGGTCGCTGAGTCCAGAGGCCGTCTGTTGGACGTGGAAGGCCGTGTCGCACAGCCGGACATCGACGCTGTGGGCTGCGGGCAGTTCGTTGAGCCCATAAGTGATGATGGCCGTGGCACGATCGTTCTCATCGAGCAGGATAGCATCGTCTTCGCACACGAAGTCGATGCTATGCTGTATGACCCGTATCGACGGCGACCGGTAGCTGCAGTGGTCCACATCTGCTGGTTGAGCGACGTCCACCTCGAAAGTGTAGAACCCATTGGGCACATCCGCTCCGTTGTCGTCTTTGGCGTCCCACTGGAACGAATACTCGCCACCCGTGCGGTTGAGCAGTGAGAGCGTGCGAACAACCGTCGTGGGCTCGGGGGTGGCCCGTATCGTGAGTTCAAGGTCCATCGGTTGGCTCAAGTCGTTGTCGTCGACCGCGATGCTGATGACCGGAGGTGCAGGATCTCGTTGCCCGGTGTCAGGATCCGCCGGACCGACGGCGAAGCAGTCCGGCGGCGTCACCGATAGGATCACGAGGTTCTTTACACCGACCTCGACTTGCGCCTCTCGCGAGACCTCCCCCGGCGAGAACGTCCCCACGGCGCGTAGTGCATGCGTGAAGTTATGGGCAAAGGTCGTATTCCAGTTGAACCGATAGGTGACGACACGCTGCCCGTCGACCCGTTCGTCTGACACGACCTCCCCTGCGTCCGGCACGAAGGGGTCGCGGCTGGTGATCGTCACCCAATCGGTCGGGTGAACGTCGGTCTGTTCCTTCGCTTCGAGCCTCAGAGCCGCGAGAGTGGCGCACCTAGTCTTCACCTCCACGTGCACTTCGACAGTCCCGCCGACGGTTCCGTCGGACGGCTGCACGATGGTCACTTCGGGGTCGTCGACCGTGAAGGGCTCGCTTTGGCGCGAGCAGGTCACGTTGCCTACGGTCCATTCGGCGTGCGCGCGGTACTCCCCCGCCTCCGCCAGGTTGCCGCCGTCGTCGGTTCCGTCCCAAGTGTAGGAGAACGCGTCGCCGGTTTGGCTCGGGACATCGGCCAGGGTGCGCACGATAGCCCCGCCGCCACTCTTGATCTGCAGCACGAAATGGCCGCTCACGCCCTCAGGCTGGAGGGTCCCGTGCACCGCAACGGCGGCGTCCGACCCGGCGATCAGGCACTCCCCGGCTGTGCTCACATCCAGCCTCACTACCGTGATCGCCTCCGTGTCGGTATACACATACGCCTCCGCCTCCATCCTCGGCACGGTCCAGCGGGCGTAGACTGTGTAGACCCCGGGCGGGACGAACTGGCCGGCGTCGTCCTTGCCGTCCCACGTGTCGGTGCGGTGGGTCCAGCCCTGACCGTTCAACATGCCGTCCTGCGCCACTTCGTCGGCAAGGGTGCGCACGACTTGGCCCGCGCCGTCCTTGATCAGCAATGTGAACGTCGCATCGTTGGTGTCGGGCATGAACTGGGTCTTGATGCTGGCCTGGCAGTCGTCGCAGTTGCCGCAGAGGTAGTCGTCGGTGTCGGGGTCGATCAACGGGCGGACGTACACGGCCTTGGAGGCGTAGGCGTCGGGGTCGTCGTTCGCCAGGCTCGCGTAATCCTCCGCCCAGACGTAGACCGTGTAGTCCCCCGCCGCCGACGGGTCCCAGTAGAACTTGAAGATGAGATCCCACCCGCCCAGCGGATCGCGGACCCAGACAGAGGCGAACTCCTCCCCCCACGCCACTTCCTGCCCGTTGGCATCGTTGATCCACCACTGCAGCGGCCGAATGCCGTCATCGCTCTCCGCGCCGGTCTCCAGGCACACGTCGAGGTCGTGCCCGCTGAACATGAACTCGATGGGATTGCCCAGAATGCCGCCGTAGGGGTACTGTCGGGTGAAGCTCACGACGGGCGAGGTGAGCGGGCCCCACATCCCGCTCGGGCAGCAGGCCCACGCGGGGGCCGCGAGCGCGACGAGTAGAACCGAGAGTCGACGAATGGTCACGGCACGGCTCCTCAGGGAGGATTTCAGATTGCGGATTTGAGATTGCAGATTGAATGGCTCTTCATGGCGGGATCATATGAGCCGCGAGCAGTTCGTCGCGGCTCGGTCTGCGGTCATCCCGCTCAGGCAGCGTCACGCTACGGGCGCCGGGTGGGACGAGCGACGGGGCCGCCGTCCGCCTTTCGAGGCCTTCGGCAGCGACTCGGCGGCCGGGGAGTGGCGTCCGGCAGCGCCGCGAACGCCGTCCCGGTAGGCGATCATGGCGCCTTCCAACTCTTCCACTGCCTGATCCCGCTCGGCCGCTGCGACGCTGAGCCGCTCCTGCAGCGTCGTCCACGTCTCGATCTTCGCCAGCGCGGCTTGCGCCAGGGTCTGGAACTCGGCCAGCGTCCTCCCCGCCACTTCCTTCGTCTCACCATACTCCTTCCAGTGAGCGGCGAACTGGTCCACCAGCGTGTGGTACTCGGTCAGGGCATGTTGCGGCATCGTTTTCGTCCTCCCTCAGGAATGCGGATTGCAGAATGCAGGGGCGGTGCGTCCCTGCCAGTTCGGCGTTGTCATTGGTCGTGGCACCGAAGCCTCAGCCCTGGCACGGGCAACTCCTGTCGTGCGAAGTTGGGGAAACACCCATGGGGGCAGAGCAAACTCCAGGCGGGGTGTGTCGCCCGGCAATTGGTGTTTGCCACGCCTCGACCAGTGTCCGGCACGCGCCCGCGAAACGGCAGCACAGATGGGCCGCCGGTGCGCAACCTGCCGAGCGCTGTTGGCGCATGTTTCCTGGGGCGCGGCACACCTCGCCTCATGTTTGCGGCTGCCGCGGGATGTTGCCCGGCCGGCGCTCAGCAGTCCGTCACCAGTCACTTCACCGCCACCTCCACCACGGGGTTCTCCCACGGCGTCACCTGCTTCAGGTTGCTGCCGTCCAAGTTGCAGGTCCACAGCAGGTTCGCCGAGCCCTTCTTCGCCTCGGGATCCGCGATGCCGGCGGCGAAGGCCAGGCGCTTCCTGTCGGGCGAGAAGCACACGTCGTCGGGAAGGGCTCTCGTGCGGTCTTCCTGTCCGGGCATCC
>PEVN01000543.1 GCA_002779825.1 Armatimonadetes bacterium CG06_land_8_20_14_3_00_66_21
GGCGCTGTCCCACCGGGGCGATCACCCTGGAGGCTGCCGTAGTGGAGGAGGTGGAGGAGCATGAACTCGCCGTCACCTGAGGCCCCCAAGCCCTCGTTGACCCGCCGGTTGTTCCTCGGGTTCAACCTGACGGGCATCGGCGCGCTGTTCGCCGGGACGTTCGTCCAGACAGTTCGCTACCTGAAGCCCAACGTGCTCTTCGAACCGGAGCCCGTGTTCAAAGCGGGGGCGCCGGACAAGTACTTCGAGGGCACGGTGACGTTCCTGGCGAAGCGGTCGGTCTTTCTCGTCCGCGACGCCAAGGGCTTCCGCGCGCTGTCGGCGATCTGCACGCACCTGGGCTGCACCGTCAAGCCCACCCCGGGAGGTTTCGACTGCCCCTGTCACGGCAGCAAGTTCGACCCCCAAGGCGAGGTCCAGAGCGGCCCGGCGCCCAAACCTCTGGCCTGCTTCGAGATTCGCCTGACCGACAGCGGCGAACTGCTGGTGGACACCACGAGGATCGTCGGAAAGGACTTCGTGCTGAAGGTCTGAGCTGCCCTTGGCGCGCCCTAGCGATGAGAGCGATGCAACGAAAGGTTCTGGCAGCACTTGCGGCCCTGCCCCGGAACGTCTGGGGCGCCCTCTTCCGGGAGGGCTACCCCGGGTACCCGGACACGGATCTCAAGCGGTCCACGCTCATCACCGGCAATCTCCTCCTCCATCTGCACCCGGTGAAGGTGCGCCGGCACGCGCTGAAGTTCGGCTACACCTTCTGCCTGGGCGGCACGGCCTTCCTGCTTTCCCTGGTGCTGACGGTGACGGGCGTCATCTTAATGTTCTACTACCACCCCTCGGTGCCCAAGGCGTACTACGACATGGAAGACCTGGAGTTCATCGTGAACTTCGGTTTGCTGCTGCGCAACCTCCATCGCTGGTCGGCACACGGGATGGTGGCCGTCGTCTTCCTGCACATGTGTCGGGTGTTCTACACGGGCGCCTACAAGCCCCCGCGCGAGCTGAACTGGGTGGTGGGCGCAGCGCTGTTGGGGCTGACGCTGATGCTCAGCTTCACCGGCTACCTGCTGCCTTGGGACCAACTGGCCTTCTGGGCCATCACCGTGGGCACCAATATCGCGAAGGCCGTGCCGCTGGTGGGGCCCCAGCTTCGCTTTCTGCTGCTGGGCGGCAACTTGGTGGGGCCCAACGCGTTGCTTCGATTCTACGTGCTCCACTGCGTGGTGCTTCCTTTGACCCTTGGGGCGCTGATGGCGCTTCACTTCTGGAAGGTCCGAAAGGACGGCGGCCTCTCCGGGCCGCTCTGACAAGTGGCGCAAGCGGCCGGGCCCTTGCCCTGCCGGGGCTCCGGGCGCGCGAACGGCGAACAAGGAGAACGGATTGTTGCAGCGAGCGGAAGACCGAGAGAAGTTCCCGCCCGACGCCGACAAGAGCTACGGGCTCATGGCCGTTGTCGACGGCACCTCCGTCGCAGTGGAGAAAGAGCCGGACGACACCGTGTTCACCTGGCCTCATCTGGTGGTGCGAGAGGTGGCGTGGGCGATGTTCGCCGTCTTGGCGCTCCACCTCGTCTCCACCTACCTCAACGCGCCGCTCGAGGAGATTGCAGACCCGGGCGTCACCCCCAACCCCGCCAAAGCGCCCTGGTATTTCTTGGGACTCCAGGAAATGGTCTCGTGGACCTCGCCGGTCTGGGGCGGAATTGTGATCCCCGGGGTGCTGGGGCTGCTGCTGCTGTTGTTGCCGTTCGTGGACCGAAGCTCTGCCGGCGTCGGGCGCTGGTTCGCTCGGGAACGCTGGCTCGCCAACACCCTGTGGACCCTGTTCGTGATCGGCACTGTGGCTGTGATCTTGATCGGCGTCTACTGTCGCGGGCCGAACTGGCATTTCTTCTGGCCCTGGCAGGAATGGCCGCAGATCCACTGACTCTCAACGACGATGCTGAAACACTTCTCCCTTCTCACAGCGCTTTCCCTGGCCGCTTTCGTGGTGTTTTCCCTTCGCGACTCTCAGCGAGAATGGAAACGCCTCCAGCGCGTGGCGTATCAAGCGCTGCTCACTCAGGCTACCGCCGAGCTGGGGAAGACCCGGGACGAGGCCGAACGCAAAGACCTCGCCCGGCGAGTGCAGACGCTGCAAGCAAGGAAGCAGGCGCCGCAGATCAAGCAGATCATCCTGCCCGATGGCGAAGAGGCGGACCGCTGCCTCACCTGCCACGTGGAGCTGGAAGGCGAAGGCGACTGGCACGACCGCACCGAGGAGGGGCGCACCTTCGAAGAGGTCGGGTGCGTGTTCTGTCACGGGGGCAACGGCGCGGCTACCACCAAAGAGGCGGCGCACGAAGGGCTGGGCGAAAAGGCCGTCCACGGTAAGATGCGGCCCCACTATGTGGGGGCGAAGAAGTGCCGGGAGTGCCACCCGGAGGAGTACGCCTCCTGGACCCGCCCGAACGCGCGCATGTGGCAGACCTTCGATCGATTGAAAGCTGAGGAGCGACTCGACCCCGGCTGCCTGAAATGCCATGCCACCGGACTGGACCGGGGAGGGTACGACCCCTCCCTTCCCGCGACAGCCGTGCTCCGCGAGTTCGAGGACGCGAAGGCCGGGAAGCAGTACTCTGTCCTCAACCGCGACTTTCAGGGCGTGTGGTGCGAAGCCTGCCACGGGCCCGGCAGCGAGTACGTGAGGATCTTTGAGAGTGGCGGCGACGCCCGCGAGGCGCGGGAGCAAGGGGGTCTGGACCTCCCCTCGCCCAGCACTTGCGTCCATTGTCACACGGAAGCGTGGAGCCCCGACTTCTCCTACGACAAGTATTGGGCCGACCGCTGTCTCCACAAAGTGGACTGGTGGCGGAAGGAAACCTGGTGACGCGCTGTCTCGCCCCCCACCGGCGCGACAAGTCGGGAACGGGCGCCACGGAGCGCGGTTCTACCAGTCCCACTCCAGCTCCGGCAGCGGATCCTGCGACGCCGCCAGCCGCTGCATCAGCAGGCTCTCCAGCTCCAATCGTTGCTGTCGGTATGCCGGGTCGTGCCACAGGTTGCTGAACTCGCCGGGGTCGGTCACCAAGTCGTACAGCTCTCCGTGCGGGTAGTCGTTGTAGTGGATGAGCTTCCAGTCGTGAGTGCGGACGCCTACTTGCCAGATGGTGCTCGGGTCGAGGCCGCGGGCTGCGAGGTCCGGCGCTTGGCGTTCCTGGACGAGGACCGAGTCGCGTCCCGTCGCGCCTTCGTCTCCGCGAATCAGCGGGGCGAGCGAGCGTCCTTGCACGCCGGCCGGAGTCGGCACGCCGCACAGGTCGAGTACCGTGGGCATGAGGTCCACGCCCTCTACCAGTTCCTCGGGGACGATGCCTGACTGCGCCCCTGGCACGCGCCAGGCCATCGGCACGTTGATGACCTGATCGAACAGGAACGGGCCGTGCCGCCATTGCCAATGGTCGTTCAGAGAAAGCCCGTGGTCAGCGGTGAACACGATGATCGTGCTTTCCCAGGCTCCCAGCTTCTTCAGGATGTCTGTCAACCTGCCGAACTGCTTGTCGAGGAAGCGGAGCTGGTCGTAGTAGCTGGCGAGGTACCGGCGGAGCGTCGGCTCCTCGGGCTGGCGGCCCTTCTCGAGGTAGCCTTCGTAGCATTGCCGGTAGAAGGGCGGCCGCTTCTCCAGGTCGTCTGCCCGCAGTTCGGGCACGGGCATGTCGGCGGGGTTGTAGTAGCCGGCGAAGGTATCGGGAGGTGTGCACGGCGGCGACAGCTCATGAAACGAGCACGAGCAGAAGAACGGCGTGCCCGCAGCCACCTGTCGCTCCATGAAGCAGATCGCCTGGTCTGTGATCCACTGCAGTTCGTGGGCCTTCTCGGGCATCCCGGTGCGCCTCAGTGCCTGTTCAGTGAGCGCTGGGTGGTTGTCGGCGACGAAGTCGAGGTACTCCTTCCCGAGGCAGTTCTCACTCAGGTGCACCTCCTGGAAGCCGTAGTACGGCCTCTGCCCGGGCCCGACGCAGGGAGCCACTCCATGTGCGTAGTGCTGCTGCGGCTCAAAGTGCACCTTGCCGGTGGCGCAGGTCGCGTAGCCGTGTTCCGCCAGCACCTGCGGGAGCGTGACCTCGCTCCGCCGCAAGGGAATCCCGTTGGCCCAGACGCCGTGGATGTGGGGATATCGCCCGGTGAAGAGCGACGCTCGCGTGGGCATGCACACAGAGTGCGTGCAAAACGACCGGCGGAAGAGCGTGCCGTTTGCCGCAAAGGCATCGAGGTTCGGCGTCGCCCCAAGGGTGCTGCCGTAGCAGCCAAGCGAGTCGGTTCGGTGACCGTCGGTGAGGAAGAGGAGGACGTTTCTGGCGCTCATTCGCGTGTTCCTTCCCGCTGGTCCAGCGGCGGCGCCCATTGTACCCTCGGCTGCAACGCGGCACAGGTGTCCGACGGACCTCGACGGGCGAGAGAACGCTGACCACCGGGGGAGCGGGCAGGGGCGGAAAGGTACACAGCGAATACCTGCCTGCGCCAAACGGCGGGCTTTGGCTCGCGGCATGAGCAAGAGGAGACCATACGAGATGAGCGACACTGGAATCGTCTACACCGTTTTCACGAAACCGTGGAAGAGGCCACTCCCTGAACTGGGAGCGTTCATCAGCGGGCTGGGGTTCGACGGGATTGAGCTTCCCGTCCGCCCAGAGTTCCAGGTGGAACCTGACAACGTGGGCACGGACTTGCCCAAGGCAGCGAAGCTGCTTGGAGAGTTCGGGGTGACGATCAGCAGCGTCGCCGGCCCCAAAGACGAGGCAACCATCGCCGCCTGCGCCGAGGCCGGCGTACCCGTGATCCGCGTGTGCGAGAACGTCGGCAGAGACGAGGACTACCTCGTCGCAGAAACTCGGCTGCAGAAGGAGTACGACCAGCTCGTACCGCTACTGGACAAGCATGGCGTGACCCTCGGCGTCCAGAACCACTGCGATCGCTGCATCGCCCACGCCCTTGGACTCCGACACCTGATTGAGAAGTACGACCCCAAGCACGTTGCCGCCGTGTGGGACCCGGCGCACTGCGCACTTGACGGGGAGATCCCCGAGTTGGCGCTGGACCTCGTCTGGTCGCACCTCTGCATGGTCAATCTGAAGAACGCGCTCTGGCAGCGTCAGAACGGCCCGGAGGCCGAGGTCGCGCAGTGGCGCCACTACTGGACCAGCGGCCGGCAAGGACTCTGCTCATGGCCGAAGGTCGTCCAGGAGCTGAAGAAGCGCGACTACCAGGGCGTCGTCTGTCTGACGGCCGAGTACAGCGACCACGACGCCGTCGACCGGCTGATCGCCGAGGACCTGGTGTTCGCGAAGTCGCTTTTCTGAGCGCTGCGCGCCCGGCGGAGGCGGGGACCCTCGCGTCCCTGCCGTCCTTGACGTCCTCTCGCCCTAACCTTCTTCCGCAGCCAGAAGGAACTCGCCCGCCGCCGGCGAACCCGCAGAGCACCGAGCACTCAGGGGAGGCGGACCGCCATGGTCTCGCGGAGAGAGGCATTCACGCTCATCGAGCTGCTGGTCGTCATCACGATCCTCGCCATCCTGGCGGCGCTGCTGTTCCCCGTCTTCGCTGCGGCGCGGGGGAAGGCGCGGAGCATCAAGTGCACGTCCAACCAGAAGCAGTTAGGGCTTGGGTGCCAGATGTACCTGTCGGACCACGACCAGTGTTTCCCGAAGCGGGAGAACGTGTCCGATTGGCAGACCCGCGGCGGGTGGCCAGTGGAGTTGTACGCATATGCGCGCAACGCCCAGGTGTATCGCTGTCCGAGCGACCAGACGCCGTATGCGCCAGCCAGTCTCCGCGGCGCCGCCGTCGAGTCGGTTAGCTACCTCCCCAACCACCAAGTCGTGCGTGATCCGCCCGGACGGCACGAGGCGGAGATCGACGACATGTCGAGCGTCCTGTTCCTGGTGGACGCAAACACGGGGGGCGAGGTGCGGAACGGGGACCTGAACGGGGTGGGAACGGTCGGGTCGGTCAATGAGCGGGTGGAGGTCAACCACCACGGGGGGCTGAACATCCTGTTCTGCGACGGGCACGTGAAGTGGCTCGGTTACGAAACCGCGGTGGGCCGCCGTGATGAACTGCTCCCGAACCTGCCGTAGCGCCTTCCCGAACGCCGCATTTGCCGCCCGCGGCGCGAACAAGCATCAGTCCGTGAAGCTGAGGAGCAGCCGTTTGACGGGGACTTTGTGGGTGCGGCAGACCGCCTTGGCAGCCTCCAACTGCGACCCGTTGAGGCGTTGGGAGGAGACGACCAGGCACTGGACGTCCTGCTCCTTGAGCACGCCGTCCAGTTCCTCCACTGTGCCCAACACCCGGAACCCGTGAATGCGCGCGTTCTGCTTGGTGGGATCGTCGTCGATGAACCCGATGGGCTCCATCGCGAGCTGATCGTTGTTCAGCATCTCGCGGACGGCGAACTCGCCGGCGTCCCCCGCGCCGTAGATGAGAACTCGGCGGGTCTTCCCGTTGGAGCCCGGCTTCCGGAGTAGCCGGTCCAGCAGTCGGAACGATACCCGGGAGGCGGCGAGCAGCAGGAACAGCAACAGGGCATCGATGATGAAGACGGTTCGTGAGTACGACTCAAATCGGAAGGCGAACAGAATCACGAGCGCGGGCAGTGCCGTCCCCGCGACCACCGCCCTGGAGAACACGAGAAGCTCGTCCAGACTTGTGTAGCGCCACATGCGCCGGTAGACCCCGCACACCCAGAAAGCAGCCATCTGGACGCCAATCACAATGGGGAGTGAGGCGATGAACGTCTCGGCCCGGTGCCCCGCCAACTGCCACTCCCAGCGGAGCAGGTACGCCCCGTAGTAGGCCGCCGAGACGAGGATGAGGTCGAGGAACACCTCGAACATGCGCCGTTTGTACTTCACGACGTGCCACAGGGGCGTGTCCGGTTCCGCAGCTTCCGGCG
>PEVN01000535.1:0-7189 GCA_002779825.1 Armatimonadetes bacterium CG06_land_8_20_14_3_00_66_21
CTCTGGCCGCCGGGGACACAGGAGGGAGCGACGGCGCTGGCGCGGGTGCGAGAGATCGAAGCCGACTGCATTGCGCAGCACGGCGAATTCGACTGGGAGCAACTGCCTGAGGCGCTGCAGGACGAATATGACATTCTGTGCCTGCGGTTAGACGACTTGCAGGACACCGGAGGGTGGACAGACTGGGAGGACTACAAAGCGCAGCGCGAGGAGAACGGCGCATGAGCTACCAGGTGAAGTTGTCACCGCGCGCCCGCCGCGAACTCAGTCGCTTTCGCGGCGACACTTTCCTGCGCCTGAAGTCTGCCATTGACGAGTTGGCGAACGATCCACGCCCGCCTGGATGCTTGAAGATGGAGGACCGCCTCAACGAGTGGCGCATCCGCGTCGGCGTGTACCGCGTGCTCTACGACATTGACGACGCAGAGCGTCAGGTGCGAATACGTCGGCTGGGCCACCGTCGCGAGATTTACGATCACTGAGAGTGCAGGCCGTGGATCAACTGCTCTACCCCGACTTCCCCAACACCGACTTGGGGCGCTGGCTGGACGCCCGGCTGAACGCCGACCAGGCCGACGTCGCCCACGACCTGCTCGCCCACCTCGCCGAGCAGATGATCGCCCTGAACAAGGAGAAGCTGGCGGAGGTGAAGGGCTTCCTCACCTGGCTGGAGCGGCAGGTCGGCGCGAAGGTGGACGACCTGAGCAACAAGACCAAGGTCCGTGCCTACCACGACCACGACTTCGACACACTGGTCTCCGTGCTGCGCTCGAACCGCCGCAAGCTGACGGTTGACCCCGACAGCCGTCCTGTTCAGGAAGCCATCGCGCGGGAGTTCAATGAGAGCCTGGCGAAGCTGACGCCGCTGAAGGAGCGAATCGCCGCCACCGACCGGCTGATCGACCTGATCGTGTACCGGCTGTATGGGCTAACGGACGAGGAGGTGGCGATTGTCGAAGGCGCGACCCACCAGTAGAATGACATGCTCGGAAGGAGGATCACCGCGGTGCCCACGACCCAGACGCTACGAGACCAGCTCGCATATCTGGTGCGAGCAACAGAACGACCCGAATCGTTGATTGTCGCCGACGCGGTTGAGACCGGTCTCGCACAGCTTTGCCGCAAGCAGCTAGCTGACTCGTACCTGGCCGGGGGACTGCGACGCGAGGAAGCCGTTGCCGAGCTGGGGCCGGAAGCGGTTGAGGACCTGGACTACGCCCGTCGCGCTGTAGAGCAGGATGTGGCGTGGGGTCTCCACGGTGGATGACCACGCCGTCACTGACACGGGACCGCCCCTGCACCTGGCTGAGATCGGCCAGGAAGGCCAGCTTGGGCTGTTCGCACGGGTCCTCCTTTCCGAGCAGGTCAAGGCGGAGCTGGCGTGGCACTGCGTCTTTGAGTGCATCGCGGGGGCGCTGGGCGACCGCCTCGTCGTGGAGAGCGTGAGCTCGCAGGAGCTGGCCGAGCAGGAAGCGGCGTTCCGGGGCTTCAGACTCCATCAGGCCGATCTGAGCACGGCAGCGTTGGCAGCGCGCCGCCAGCCGGACGTGGTGCTGACCGATGATCTCAACCTGCGGAAAGGACTGGAGGCGCACGGCTGGCTGGCCGTTGGAAGCGTTGGCGTGCTGGTCCGGGCATTCAGCGCGGGGCGCCTCACGAAACAGGAGCTTGGCGCGCTCCTTGACCGGCTCTTTGATGACAGCAGCCTCTACCTGAGCAAGGGCTTTCGGGTCCACGTGCGCAGAATGCTGGACACTCTGACAGAATGAGCCGGCAATGCAACTCATTGACAACCGCCGCGACGACGAGACCCTGGCCGAGCACCTGCGGCGCCTGCTGCCCTCAGCCACCGAGGTGCTCATCCACGTCGCCTATCTGCGGCAGAGCGGCGTGGCGCTGCTGCGGGAAGTCCTGACGGAGTTGGTCGGACGTGGCGGGAAGCTGCGAGTGCTGGCAGGTGGCGACTTCGCGCAGACCGAGCCGGATGCCCTCCGGTTCTTCCGGGAGTTGCCGGGCGACTGCCAGGTCAGGCTGATCTCCTCGTCAGGCGTCGGCGGCTTCCACCCGAAGAGCTATTTGCTGTATGCCGGCGACCGGGCGACGCTGGTGGTGGGGTCCTCCAACTTCACGGACGGTGGCTTGCAGCACAACGTCGAGTTGAACCTGCGCGTGGACCTGGCAGCCGCTGACCCGACGGTCACGAGCGCCCGCGCCATCTTCGAGAGTCTCTGGGACGCGACGCCGCTCTTGACCGACGAACGTCTCGCCGACTACCAACGCTATTGGGCGCAATGCCATCAGCAGGCGAGCGGGCTCATCTACCGCCTGCCTGCGGAGGAAGAGGTGACCGACATGCCGGACTGGCTTGATCCTGCCGAGTTGACACCGGGCGACCTGGTGGAGTTCAACGGACAGCAAGGCGAGGTGATGTCTTGCACCAAGATCGGCGAGCGGTGGAGCGTGAAGCTCTCGGTGCAGGGCTTCGGCACCCGCACGCTGCTGGCGCCGCCGACGCAGTTCCGCCGTGTCGACACGCCCCTGACTCGCGCTGCCAAGCTGGCGTTCGACCCGCCGGCGCTTTTCGACCTTCTGACCGACGCGACTCGGCTCTCCCTTGCTTACGAGCACGACCGCCTTGTGTCGCTATCGAACTCCCGCGCCGTGTTGGAGCCGTATCAGGTCGCAGCAGTGCACAAGATCATCAGCGCCTGGGAGCAGCGATTCCTGATCGCCGACGACGTGGGACTGGGGAAGACTGTCGAGGCCGGGATGGTGATGAAGGAGCTGTCGGCTCGACACCGTGCCGAGAAGGTACTGATCATTGCGCCGGCAGGCTTGGTGCTCCAGTGGCAGCGGGAGATGCGCGAGAAGTTCGACGAGGTGTTCGAGTACTTCGACTCCTCCCGGTTGCGCCAGTGGCGAAGCCTCCGGCCCGCGGGCGAGGCGCTCAGTGTGCGCTATCCTCGCGTGGTGGTGTCAATCGACACCGCCAAACCGAGAGAGGACGAGAACAACGCGCCGGACTTCACCGAAGCCCATTGGGACGTGGTCATCATTGACGAGGCGCACAAGGTGGAGCAGCACGGATTCGGCGAGGAGTTGAGGAGCCGCTACAAGCTGGGACGCGACATCGCCCCCGCTTGCGACAGCTTGCTGCTCCTGTCGGCCACCCCCCACGACGGTGACCCCAACGCCTTCCATTCGCTGGTTGAACTGATCGACCCATACCGCTTCCCCTCGCCGCAGCAGATCACTCCCGCGAACCTGGACCCGGTCATGGTGCGACGCGGCAAAGCCGACATCCTCAAGGAGGACGGCAGCCCGCTCTTCCCGCCGCGCTGGGTCGAGACAACCGAGGTCACCTTCACCGACGACGAGCTGAAGCTCTACAACCAGGTCACGGAGTACGTTCGCGACGGCTATCGCGCTGCGACGAACCTGAAGGACACGGCTGTTGGCTTCGTGATGGTGCTGCTGCAGAAGCGCATGGTGAGCAGCATTGCCGCCATTCGGCGCTCATTGGAGCGGCGGCTGCTCGCGCTGGAGCACCCGGAGGCCGCGGTGCTGAGTCCCTCGGAGTTGCGGGAACTGAAAGAGCGAGAGGACGACGAGGAATCTCTGTCTGACGACCGGCGCGAGCAGTTGCAGCGAAAGCTGGAGCAGGCGCAGCTCCGACTCGGGACCAAGGAGCACCAACAAGAGATCCGTCGGGTGAAGGGCCTGGTAGACCTTGCGAAGCAGATCAAGGTGGACAGCAAGGCCCAGGAACTGCGCAAGTTCATCCGGGGCGTGTTGCGCAAGGCGCCGGACGAGAAGATCCTCATATTCACCGAGTACACGGACACGCTGGACTACCTGCGCGACGACATTCTTCGCGACTTCGGCCCGATGGCGCAGATCTACGGCAGCATGAACCCGGAGGAGCGCGTCCAGCAGGAGGAGCTCTTCCAGCAGCCCGAGGTCCGGCTGATGCTGGCGACGGACGCGGCAGGCGAGGGAATCAACCTGCAGTTCTGCCACCTGATGGTCAACTACGAGCTTCCCTGGAACCCAAACCGGATTGAGCAGCGGATTGGGCGGCTGCACCGGTATGGGCAGCAGCACGATGTGCGGGTCTATAACCTGCAGGTGGTGAACACCCGCGAAGGTGTCATTCTGAAGCGTCTGCTCGACAAGGTGAAGACGATCGAGAAGCAGTTGGGCGGGTACGCTCCCAACATCCTTGGTCTCACCACACGCGATGAAGGCGCCAACCTCAATCGCTTGTCCGACCTTATCATGAACGCCATCGCCGAGGACACGCCGGCCGAAGTCACCGCCGAGCACGTTGAGTTGGTCATGGACCAGCGGCGTCAGATGTACGATCAGATCGAGGGGAGCCTGTTCATGCCGCTGCGCCAGTTCGACAAGGGGGCTGCTGACGAACTCATCCGACGGAGCGAGCGCTTGACTCCCTCGAACGCCGACATCGAAGCGTTCCTGCGGCGGTACTTCGAGACACACGGCGGCAGAGTCGAGAACACCCGCCAGAAGGGCATCGTGCGGCTGCGCCCCCCGCGCACGCTGCTGGACGGTAAGCTCGTCTTAGACGAGTACCCCAAGGCAACCTTTGACAAAGAGACTGCCTATCGGCACAAACCGAAGGAGGTTCAGTTCGTCGCCTTTGGGCACCCGCTGCTGGATGGCGCCATCCGCCATTGTCGTGACCGGAGCGGGGGATTGCGGGGCGCGGTGTGCGTGAAGCAGCTTCCCGCAGCGACGTTGGGCGCGCCAAGTGGGGTTCTACTCAACTACGTTCTCCGCTATTCGGACGCGCAGGACCGGACGCTGTTCGAGGACTTGGTGCCGGTGTTCGTCGGCGAGGACGGAGAGGCAGGCATCGACCGTGGCCGCGCATTGGCGACCGACCTCGGTGAGGAGCTGCCTTCCCCGGGCGAGGATGACCGCGTGGCCGGTCTGCTGGCCCTGCTCGACGAGCTTGAAGCCATCGCGCGGCAGACCGTCGGCGACGTCTCCCACACCGGTTACAAACGCCTGCAGTCCCAGCGCGACCACCAAGCGGATGCCTGTCTCGACAGTCTGGAGAAGTTCCGTGCCGCCAAGCGCAAGCGGCTGGAGCTTTCCAAGCTGGACTTCCAGCAACGGCTGCTCGGCGGGGATGACATGGATATCGCTCTTCGCCGGATCCAATACGAACTCGAACGGCTGGACGGAGAGTGCGAACGCCGGCGGGCAGACATCGAGAGCCGCCGACAGGTTCAGGCGCACGCGCCGGAGTTGCTCAATCTATCGCTGCTGGTCAGTCGGTGACCCCTCGGGCCGAAGCGACTTGAGGAGGGCTGCGCTCCGGGTCCCCTTTCCGTGTGGGCCACTGGCGCAAAACGAGACGCGGTGCTACAGTACGCGCGTCGCCGGGCTGAGGTGGTTGGCATAGCGGCGGCGAGGGGGGCGAGCAGGCTTCATCGTGGCTCTGCCTCGGGAATCGGCCTGTGACCGGTCTCGCCGTGCCCTGACCTGCGCCCACCGACCCCAGCTCGGCGTCGTCTGAACCCGCCGAGTGCGCGGCCACTGCAAACGAACGTCATCTGGACCAGCCCGGCGTGCGGCCAGCGCAAACAACCATCGTTTGGACCAGCCGGAGGCGCGGCCACCGCAAACAGGCTTCGTCCGGACCAGCCGAGCACGCGGCCACCGCGAACAGGCTTCGTCCGGACCAGCCGAGCACCCGGCCGCTGTGAACAAGCGTCGTTTGCACCAGCCGAGCGCGCGGCCACCGCAACCGACCGCCGTCTGGACCGGACGCGGCCGTACCCCAAATCGCCAATCCAAATCTGCAATCTGAAATCGAGCAATCTGCAATCTCAAGAGGCTCCGCATGGCAACCAACCCCATCCCCGATCCGTTGGACGCCCTATTCACCCTGGCCGAAGACGCGGCTGACGGGCTGAGCGCCCACGAGACTCAGGTAGCGGTGAAGCAGAACACGGCAGCAGTGATGCGCGAGGCGCTGACGGCGGCGCAGGCTGCCCAGACCGCCTATCAGGCGGCGCGTGCCGCCAAGCAGCCCCTTACCGCCGTCCAGCAGGTCGCCGACTCCAACGCCAAAGCCTTCCTCGCGACGGCGCGAAACGTGCTGGCCAACTATCTGGGCGGAACGTGGTCGCAGGCGTGGGAGCCGACGGGCTTTCCCAACCAGTCCACCGCCGTCCCGTCCACCGTCGCCGAACGTCAAGCCCTGCCCTGCTCCAGTCCCTCCAGACCTACTTCACCGGCAACCCCGGCCACGAGAACGAGCCGCTCAACGTGACGGCCGCCCGCGCCGGCGAATTGTTCGCCGCCTTGTCCGCCGCCCGCAGCGCCGTCAACCAGGGACTGACCGACATCGGTCAGAAGAAGGCGATCCGCGACGCCGCCGAAAAGGCCCTCCGCACCCGCCTGCGCGGCCTGATCGCCGAATTGGGGCAGCTTCTGCCTGACGACGACCCACGCTGGTACGCCTTCGGTCTCAACCCACCCGCCGCCCCCGACACGCCCGAGATCCCCGACGGCCTCGTCCTCACCCCCGGCGAGCCCGGCACCCTTCACGCCGACTGGGCCGACGCCCCCCGCGCCCAACGCTACCGCGTCTGGAAGCAAGTCGTCGGCGTTGACGAAGACTTCGTCGCCGCCCTGACCGCCAACGACAGCGACGCCACCCTCACCGGCCTGCCGTCCGGCACCACCGTCCGCGTCCGCGTGACGACGGTGAATGAGGCGGGAGAGAGCGGGGCGGGGGAGGTGGTGGAGGGGGTGGTGGCGTAGGGAAGCTTGGCTCGTCAGAGAGAACACCCCATGGGGATTCCTCTCTGGACGGTGAGCTGCAGACACGCGAACGCGCTGTCCCTGTCGGGGTTCGCCGAAGTGCAGGGCGCCTGCCAACTGCTGGCGGAAGAGGAGGAACGCCTGAGCCATGGTGCCAACATGCTGCTGTAGATGCGCCTTCGATCCTCCAGCAGGTCCAAGGCGAGTGGGAGCGAACCGGAAGTCTCAGGACGTGACTGGTAGCCTCTCCGAGGTCAGACGACCATGCAGTCTCTGAAGCTTATCCAGATCGGCGACATCCACTACCCAGACGCGCAGAAGAGCGGGCAGCTCGTTGACTGCCAAGACGATGCCATGCCGAAGTCGCTGATCCAGCAGGCGTCGGCGG
>PEVN01000535.1:7264-7406 GCA_002779825.1 Armatimonadetes bacterium CG06_land_8_20_14_3_00_66_21
GCGGCGACCTGACATCGCGAGGGCACATCGAGGGGTACCGGCAGTGCCTGAAGTACCTCAATGACACACTCCAGATCACCAACAGGAAGCGCTGGGAGGAGCAGGCCATACACGTTGTGCCCGGCAACCATGACATCAACCG
>PEVN01000086.1 GCA_002779825.1 Armatimonadetes bacterium CG06_land_8_20_14_3_00_66_21
CGGATCGCCAAGATCCACTACAACCAGAAGGAGTACAAAGAGTCGCTGAGCGCCTTGAGGGACGCCCTCTCCGTCGCCAAAGCCGCCCGCCTCCTCAATTCCAAAATGGTCACCGACATCCGCAACCTGCTGTCGCTGGCCACCGAAATGGTCGCGAAGTCGAAGGACGACGGGGCCCCGCCAGAGTGAGGCGGCCGGCCAACAGGTCGATGCCAAGCAAGTGCGCCGTGTACGAGCAGCCTTCGCCCGCGTCGAACCAGTAAACGGCACCGTTGCGCTCAATGGTGAACGACACGTGCTTGCGGCCGGGCACAGGTTCGGTTCCAGAGCAAGTTCCGAGGAAGGTGAGTTTCATCTTCGTGGCCGGTACTGATAGGACTGATTGGTCAGCTCGGTCGCGTAGGTCCCAGAAGTCCCAGAAGTCCCATGGGTCCCATAGACCCACCCCAACGCCACCCCGGCTTCGGCCGCCACGCGCCGCACCACAGCCGCGGCCGCCGCATACTCCTCCGCCGTCTTCCGGTGCTCCCTCATCAGCGGCACGTCGCGGCCGAGGGCGTCCAGACCGCGCAGGAACGCGGCGTAGTCCATCCGCCCGGTGCCGATCGACGTTTCGTTGAGGTGGATCGGGAACACGCGCTCGTCCTGCACCGCGTCTTTGGCGTGGCAAGCGACAAGGTGGGGGCTGAGTTTCTCGAAGCACTCGCGGAGCACGGTGCCCGTGTCATAGTAGCGCCGTGGGCAGTTGATTAGGTTCACCGGATCGAGATGCACCGCGAAGGCCGGCCGGTCAACGGCCGCGATGAGCGCGAGCATGTTGTCGGCGCTGTCCGGAACGGCCCACGGGAGCAGTTCCATGGTCAGCTTCGTGTGCTGCGGCCGAACCTCATCAAGGACGCCTTGGACAATCCGGATGCCTTCTTCCCCGAACCGCGGCTCGAAGTTGTCACGATGCGGGCCGCTGTGCCGCTGCGGATGCTGGGCGCCGAAGATGGTGACAACGCACTGTGCGCCGAGGAGGGCCGCCAGCCGCAGCCCCTGCACGACGCCCTCTCGCGCCTGGCACCGTTTCTCCGGATCGGGCACGTTGCGCCCCGTCCACACACCGACCTCGGCCACCATCAGGTTGGCGCCGAGGAGTGCCTCGCCGTACTCCTGGCAGAGCGCCTCGTCGGCCGGGTCGAGCCGCGGCGCGTAGACCGCGCCCTAGCCCAGTTCGCGGGCAGCAGCGATGAGCTTCTCGGGCGAGCTCTGGTCGCCGAAGAGGGGACCGCCGAATCGGATCATGGGAGCACCTCAATCATCTGAGTTCCCGAGCTGTTCCTGGGTCGGGTCCTCGGCTTCGTTTCCGGCGCCTCCGTCAGCCGAGGTGAAGAATGCGACGCACTCTGCAGCCTTTCCTGTCGCGGCGCCGGCCCTGTCAAGCGCGTCGCGCGCTTGCGGCTCGTCAAAGAGATCCCGGGGGGTGAGTTGTGCCGATTCGTCGCCGTTGGACGCGAGGATGTGTTCGCGGCTGCCCAGTGCGTAACAGGCAGCCATGAGATCCCAGACGCTGTTGCTGACGGTGTCCGGCAGGTATTGCGCCGCGGCAAGCAGATCGTTCAGGTCATCCGCCGGCTCGTGCGTCTGGGGAACCGGCCCTTGCGTGGCAAGCACTGCCTTTGCGGCGTTCTCCACCGCCAACTGCGCCTGCTGCACGCACACCGGGAAGTCGCGTCGGTCGAAAGCCCCCTGTGCCGCGTCGCGCGCCTCCCTTGCCAACCTCAGCCGGTAGTCACTGTCGTCGCCCGAGTTCACGGTAGCCCTCCCACGTGATCTCCCAGTTCCCTTTGGGGCGCCGAGCCCACTCCCAGCGAAAGCGCTTCCGCGTTCCGGTGCGACGCAGCCCCGACTGCGCGGTGATCTCCTTGATGCGGCGGAGCCCGTCCTCCAGGAACCCGGAGGGGTCATGGAGGACCTGCGCATCGAGTCCGAGATCGAGGTAGTAGGAGGGGAACTGCGCCCCAAATTCGGCCGGAGTGACAGCCACGAAGCTCGCCATCGGGGCGCGCCGACTGCCCACGGCGGTGCGCAGTCGAGTCTGTCGCTCCCCCGGGCTGGGCGGTAGCCCCTCTGCCACAACGAACAGGTCCGTGTCACTGCCAAGGCGCGCGTCGCCTCGCGCGCGCGAGCCGAACAGCGCACACGCAACGAGGTTCTCGCCCAGTTCCTGAGAAAGCGCGTCCAGTGTCCGATGGTAGCGTTCGCCGTCTGGCATCATAGCGCACGAGTTGTCGGATAGGTAGTAGCCGACATTCTACTCCGCCTGCTGCGGCCCCTCAACAGCAGCCCCTCTCACTTCCCCGCATAGATCCGCACATTGTCAAACTCCCCCTCCGACCATGCGAGCAATCCGGGCATGTCGGCGACGGTCACCGGTTTGGGGTCGACGTACTCCAGCGCCAGCTTGCCGTCGACGAGGAGTTGCACTTTGCCGCCGAAGACCTGGGCGAGCACGTGGTGCCATTTGCCGGGGGTGGCGACGACACCGTCTTTGACGAGCACCTGTTCGCCCAGGCGGAGGATCTTCCCGGCGGTGTTTCCGTTGCTGGCGAAGCCGAGGAAGTAGCCGCCCTCGTAGGCTGCCTTCTCGGTTCCCCAGAAGGCGGTCAGGTCGCCCGGGTTCTTCGAGCGGGCATCGAACTCGAGGCGAACGGGCGACGCTACCTTCTTCGCGTAACCCAGGAAGCTGATGTCCGCGCAGGTCAGCACGCCCTCCTTGATAGTCCACTTGCCGCGGAGCGTCTTCCAGTCGGGGCCGAGCGCGTCCCGCTGGAAGTCGTCCGCCTTCACAAGCTGCCACTCGATGCCGCCGGCGGCGACCACTGCGTTCTGGAACCGCTGCTGGAGCGCAGCTTGGTCGGCTGCCTCCTTTGCGCGGCGCTGCTGGTCGGCATCGGCCTGAGCCTTGAGCCGGTCGTACTCCGCTCTGATCTGCTCGGCAGACAGCAGCCGCGACCAGACCTTCACCTCGTCGATCAGCCCGCGGAAGTTGCCGGAGTCACCGGGCTTCGCGTCGGGGCCACCCCAGTTCTCGTAGCCGATGGTCAGCACGTCGCTCGTCGCGATCAGCGGCTGGGTCACGGCCTTCTCGCCGACCAGCTCGCCGTTGCAGTAGACCTTCACCCCGACGCCGTCTTCACACGTTGCGGCAAGGTGGTTCCAGGCGTTCGCCTTGAGCACCGGGCTGGTCGTCAGGTTGTACGACCACTGGTTGCTTTGGTCGGTCGCCTCGAAGCTGATTCCGCCCTCGCGAATGGCCAGGACGTACGGCGCTGTGCCTCCCCGGCTGCGCTTGGCCACCACGCCCCAGCGACCCTTCAGTTGATCCGGCAGGACCCACGCTGAGACGGTGAGCCGGGGGAACTGGAGCAGGGCCTTGTCGGCGACGACGAAGTAGCCGCCCCCGGTGCATCTCGGCGCCTTGCCCGAAACGCTTGCTTCGTACTCGATCTCGCCGGTGGCGGTAGCGAAGAACTCCTTGCCGGCTTCGTTGCGCGCAGTCTTGCCGAAGGGCGTGTCAAAGCTGTAGTAGGCCACCGGGTCCTGCTTGTCCAGGAGTGCCGCGCGCTTCTTCCGCAGCTCTTCCCGCACCTCGCGTTCAGTGACCTGCGCGTGTGCTACGTTGACGAACTGGTTCTCCCGCAGCAGCACGCCGACGCAGCCCGAGTCGGTGTAGACGCCGCGCTCGGCGTTCTCGACTACGTTGTGCTCCGCCACCAAGTCCTTCAATCCGGGGTGCTCTTCGCTGACGCCGAGGAAGCGCAGCTCGGCACCGTTGTGAAGGTGGTTCCGTCGGTGCACGCTGCAGAGCGCCAACGGCGACGTGCCGCCCTGCGATTGGAGCCCGAACGTGCCCAGGTATGAGGCGCCGGCGTTGTCGGCGTTATTCGGGCCGAAGCGGTAGCAGTTGCCTTCGAGGATCTCGTTATCCAGGAACTGGCAGTACCAGCTCGGCTGGAAGTGGCGATACCACCGGCCGGAGTTGTAGAACCCGCCGCCGCGCGTCGCCTTGTTGCCGGCGGCGACATTGTCGATGGAGGTGCCGTAGTACTGCAGTGCGATGCCGACATCCTCGAACTCATTGCCGACGAACAGGTAGTGCCGGTGGAGCATGGTGATCGTGATCGCCGACTGCTCGTCCGGCAGCACAGCCCACGGCCGATCCAGCGTGACTTGGCGCCCTTCGTACTTGGCGAGGCGGCGATACTGCCCCATGCCGCGCCCGCCGAGGATGAACACGCCGGCGCCGACCCAGTCTGCCTTTCGGTTCCAGCCAGGTTCTTCCGTCAGCGCGAAGCGGTCCGGCTTGATGTCGGTCACCGTGCCGTAGAACGCGCCATAGCCGGCATCGGTGGTCATCGCCTCGCGGTCCCAGCCGTGGGCGAAGCGGAGCTTATTGTTGGCGTAGTAGACGTTCTGCGAGTAGGCGCTGGTGTAGCAAGCAAGCCCGCCGCCAGTGGACATAAGGTCGGCGCCGAGGATCTGGTTGTTCTCCAGAATCAGCCCGTCCGAGCCATCGAGGCAGTACCAGCCCCAGCGGCCGTTGTACAGCGTGTTTCCGGTCACGCGGGCGCCGCGGACTCGAAGCAGGTAGAGCGAACGGCCCGAGCCGTACAGATCGCAGTCGGTGATCTCGACGTTCTCGCCACCCAGCCGCACCGTGTCGCCGCCGCCGGTCGAACGCTTCAGTGAGGCGCGGAAGCGCGCGTCCACCTCTGCGGGCTTCAGATGCCCGCGGTACATGTCTGCCCGGACCCGCACGCGCCGCAGAAACGTGTTCCCAGAGTCGGGCTGCCCGAGCGTGCCGGCGATGCCGTGAATGTAGTTGCTGCAGTAGACGGTGAGGTCTTCCACGCCGAAGTGGTCGGTGCCCTCGATCAACGTGCACGGATCGTCGGTGTCGGGCCAGAAGAGGCAGACGAACTCCGTTCGCTCGCCGCGCAGCACCGTGTACTTCGGGACCGTCAACGTCCCGGCGAGTTGGTACCGGCCGCGCGGGAAGTAGACCACGCCGCCGCCGTTCTCTTCCGCCTTCTTCAGCGCCTCGCGGATTGCCGTCCCGTCGCTGGGCGCGCCTTCTCCGGTGGCGCCGGAGTCCCGCACGTTGAACACCTTCTCCGGCCAGGGCTGGGGCGGCGCGACAGTGATCCGGCCGGCGTCCGTCCACCCTTGCGCGCCGGCAAACCCGTTGTGGACGAACACGTGCCGCGCGCCTGCCGGGCTTGCCGCAGGAAGGTGCACCGTGAGGGACCACGGAGTGGTCTGCTGCGCTTCGAGAATGAGTTCCTTACCGACCTCCGGGCGGAGCAGCACCCGCGACTTTCCTGCAACTCCCTGCAGGCACCGGCCGAAGAGGCGAATCCAGCCACCTGGCGTCGCCGCTGTCCCGGCATCGCCCTGCACCCAGTAGACGGTCGGGCAGTTCAGCCGGACCGGCTTCGAGGCGCCGCCCGGGCCCGTCACCCGGAACAGGTACGCGCCCTGGCCGAGTGACTTCGGCACGACGAGCTTCACCGAGGTGTTGCCCGGCTGCAGGCACGCCACCTGCTTGCCGGCCGCCTTCCACGTGGTCTCGGTCGCAGGCGCTCCGAGTTCCCCGTCCGGCAGCTTCTGCAACTCCACCTTCGGCGACTCCCCGAACCCGTCCCCTGACACGAGCACCGTCTCGTCGGGATTCACAGGATCGGAGGCCCAGAATACCGCCGGCTCACCATGGAGCGCGGCGGCAGACAGCAGCAGCAGACAGACCGAATCGAGGAACCTCACCTGACAACGCCTCCCTATTGGCACTCGGCCGAGTGTAGGTCACGGTAGCCGACCAGCTCGAGGTTGTTCTCGCGGATGGCCGCCGCCACTGCGTCGGAAGTGAGCATCGCAGTGTCGGCTGCACGCGCTCTGGCGATGCTCTCGCCGGCCGGGTCCCACGCGGGTCGCATGGCCTGCATCTCCGGCACGTCGAGCCCGGGGTGGGTGACTTGCAGCCAGAGCCCGGGCGGCAGCTCGGCCAACACTTGTGCGGTGGCTCTGCTCTGCTCTTCAGCGGCGGCGGCGCCCACTGCGAAACCAAACGGTGCCGGTGTGGTTCCGCAGGAGTAGGTGGACATTGGCGCTCTGGAGGGGCCGCTGCGGCTCGAGGACACAGCGGGACGACTCCCACTCGTGGGTGCCGGTGCCGAAGGTGGCGACCTGCCCCCACAAGTTGGTGCCGTCCTGATACGTGATATCGACGTACAGAGAGTAGTCGCCGTCAGGAGTGCCGGAGACGTTCAGCGCCTTGCTCTCTCCCTCGATTGCCAGCGGAGCCGGTTCCTTCTGATTGACCGCGATGTTCTGCGCGGCGCCCAACAGAGGTCGCCGATGCGCTGGAAGCCGAACATCGAGTAGTAGATGAGGAACGGGATGGTGTTGACGGCGTGGGTGGCGTATGCCGTGCCAGCGGCGATGAAGGACGCCATGGAGCCGGCTTCGGTGATGCCTTCTTCCAGGATCTGCCCGTCGGTGATCTCACGGTAGTAGAGCAGCGTGTCCGAGTCCACCGGCTCGTAGAGCTGCCCGACGTGGGAGTAGATGCCGAACTGCCGAAACAGCGCTTCCATGCCGAAGGTGCGGGCCTCGTCGGGCACGATGGGGACCACCAGCTTCCCGATCTCCGGATGCCGCATCAGGTGCGACAGCA
>PEVN01000272.1 GCA_002779825.1 Armatimonadetes bacterium CG06_land_8_20_14_3_00_66_21
GAAAACACAGGAACTACCCCCTCCGACCGCCTCTGCATTACACTGGCTGTGTCCGCCGGCGCCGTTAGCAGGCTTCCGCAACACGAACTAAGTAAGGGGCATCCCTTCTCAGCCTGCTGCCCCAACAGCGCCTTGCCGGAGAGCAACGAGTCCACGGTCGCGCCGCCAGCCGCCTACTCCGCCTTGGCTCCCGTTACCTCGGCGGTCCATTCGTGCTCGCGCACCAGGCCAGTCACAAAACGCACAGGAGCCACACTGCGGGGAGCAAACGGCTCCCACTGGCCCTTGACCACCCCGACCCCCTCGACCTCATATGCCGCCTTGACCTCGAACGACCTGCTCCTTGCCACCTGACCGTCCTTCCCGAGCACGCTGACTTCTACGGTCACGTTGGAGAGTTTCAGCCCGGTTCCGTTGTAGATAGTCCCCGTCACCTCCCCGTCCGCGTCCATGTGGAGGTCGGATACGTCAATCAGCAGGAGTTCGGCGGCCGGAACGCGCGGAACATCGTCTGGAACGCGCGCAACCTCGTCTGGGCCGGACCGGCTTCCCCACTTCCCCGTCGTGCGGTCAAGGATCTCCACCTTCCCCGTAATCCGGTTGCCCCGAATGCGTCCATGGCCTGACGCGGGGAAGTACCACTTGGGGTAGAGCGAGTAGAACAGCCCGGCCACCGCAGCCAAGGCGGCCAGTGCCCCGAGAACCTGGAACGCTCTCCTGATCGGCATCCTGCATTCCCCTCCCACGGCGGGGGACTGCGCGCCGGCATGGACCGTGGCAGTCCGCATGGCTTGGACTGCGCACTGCGGACATGTTTGCGCCCCCTCGGGAAGGAACTTGCCGCACTTGGCGCACTGCAGTCGCGTTTCGTTGGACATGTCACTGCCTCCAGGTATCTCCACCCCGTTGTTACTCCTTCACGCACCGCCCGCGAACGAACCGAACAACTTCACGCACACCTGGGCTGGCGTCTGCAATCGCTTGCGTCTCGCTCGGCCAAAGCTCCGGCCACCGCTGTTGGCGGTATTCGAGTAGGGCAGCCAGTTCAACGCCAAACCCCCACTCCGCCGCCAACTCCTCGGCTTGCTTCTCGTGCTCAAGTGCCAATCGCAGGCGCCCCTCGATACAGCCGTGCGCGATCTCGTGCGCCAGCAGCCCCACCAGCGCGCGTTGGGGCATCTCTCGCCAGACTGGGGCAACGACCACGACGCTCAGCAGCCGGCGCTGCAGCTTCTCTGAGCGTCCAACCACCAGGCAGACGTTCACGTGTTCAGCGAGGCTTTCGTCGCCAACTGCGACGAAGTACATCTCCGTCTCAACGTGCTCGAACACCTCTCCCGGCAGCCGACACAGCGCGCTTCGTGCAGCCTCGGCAAGCGGGCCTTCCAGCCGCTCGGCCCCCACCGGGTAGCACCGCTCCGACTCCAGCAGGAACCGCACGGCGTCGAGCCGCCTTTCACACTCAGTGTTCACGCTTGCCCTCCCTCACGGCGCACTCCACAACACGTCGCCGTCGCTCTTGAACAGCACCAAACTCGACTCCTGCCGCTGTTCTACCGACTCCGTGCGCTTGTCTCGAAGCTCGGTGCAGCCCAGGACGGCGCGCGTCTTCTCGTCCTTGTCACTGAGCGTCAGGGCGGGTGTGCCGTCAGCGAACATCGCCAAACTGGCCCGCCACTTCCCGTCCTTGTCGCTCAGCCACAGGCTTGAGCCGCCAGGCAACACAGTCACACCGGCGCGAGTCTTCCCGTCCTTGTCAAAGAGCGTCAGGCCGGGTGTGCCGTCTGGCAGCACCGCCAGACTGGCCCGCGACTTCCCGTCCTCGTCCGCCAGCGCCAAGAAGGGCGAGCCGTCAGGAAACGTCACGAGGGCGGCGCGCCGCTTCTCGTCCTTGTCCAGCAGCGACAGGCGGGCTGAGCCGTCAGGGAACGACCCGAGACTGGCGCGCTCCTTCCCGCGGTTGTCCACCACCCGAAACTCCCGCGCCTCAAACCGATCCGCCCGCACCACCTTCCCCGCTTCCTCAGCCCTCGCCCCCTTCCCCGTCAACAGCCACTCCATCACCGCCCCACCCGCGAACGAACCGAACAACGTCACGAACACCAATGCCGTGTACTGCTTCCGCGTCAACATCCTGCATTCTCCTCCCCCGGGAATCACTCACGCGCCCGCCACGCACAAAGTCCAGCCGCACACGTGTCGCCAAACCCCCTGTCCGGCTCGGCGACACGCGGCATCCGAAACGCAAAACGAAGCCATCCCCCCGTCCCCCCCAAGCGTTCGGCGTTCGACGTTGGGCGTTCGATGTTGAGAGTTCGCCCTTCCCCCCCTCGCCCCCTCCCCCGCAGTCAACAATCGGCAATCCCCCAGCCCTTCTCCGCGCCCTTCGCGTCCTTCGCGGTTCAAGCCGTTGCCCTTCCCAATCTGAAATCTCAACTCTCAAATCTGCGAACGGACGCCGTTCGTCCGCAATCCCTCCCGTCTTGCCTGCACTTCCGCCAGCATCTGCAACGACTTCAGCAGTCCCGTCTGGATCCCCCGCTCATACCGCCCCAACCGGTCGAACGAGTTCGGTCCTTCCGCATCCTTCTGGAACGCCCGCCCCAGCGCCGGAGCAGCCAGTCCCTGGAATCGCAGCGCCTCCCACCTCCGCGCACACTCCTCCTGCGTGTCCTCAGAGAACTCGTGGAAGGGCCACCAGTCCGCGAAGTTGACCGACTCGCCCCGGTGTTCCCGCAGCAGCGCCCTCTTCTCCTCGTCAATCGACTCCTGCGCCTCGTCTACCACGTGCTGCGCCATCTGCCAGCCCAGCACCCCCGTCTCGATAGTCTCCACCCGCCGCAACCGCCAGAACGCCGCCGCGATCCGCTCAACCAGTTCCCCTTCCACAGCCCCCACCGGCGCCAACTCCTGCCGAACCCGCTCCCGCAGCCCGTCGAACTGCTCCCCATCTTCGCACGGCAACACAGCCACCGTCGTCGCCGTCAAGCCATGCTTCAGAGCATTCGCGCACGACGCGGCCTTGCCCTCCGGCGTCCTCGGGCCGGTACTCATCAGCGCATTCGACTGGTTCGCTTCGATCTGTCTGGCACTTGTCATCAAGTCACCTCGCAGGGGAGCCTTGCGAGGGCGCGTCCTCGCACGCTGGGCGAAGGTCACGCAGGGCGAAGGTCTCCCGAGCACGCTGGGCGAAGGTCTCCCGAGCACGCAGGGCGAAGGTCTCCCGACCGAGCCCGCACGCAGGGCGAAGGTCTCCCGAGCACGCTGGGCGAAGGTCTCCCGAGCACGCTGGGCGAAGGTCTCCTGACCGAGCCCTGAGCCTGACCGCAGGTCTCCCAGA
This sequence comes from Armatimonadetes bacterium CG06_land_8_20_14_3_00_66_21, assembly GCA_002779825.1. GTDB lineage: Bacteria > Armatimonadota > Abditibacteriia > CG2-30-66-41 > CG2-30-66-41 > CG2-30-66-41. The sequence continues at coordinate 3,341 of PEVN01000272.1, forward strand.
CGCGCACGAATCCGCAGGATTCGAGGAGACCTCCGGTCGCGGGCCGCCCTTCGGGCCGGCGCGCCGTGCGCACTTCAGGTTCCGCCACCCCAAAGGGTACCTCGTCCCCCACCAATCGCCAATCCGCAATCTGCAATCTGCAATCTGAAATCTGAAATCCCTCCGGGGGTGTGTAACCACAAGGCAACGTCTCTTGGCCCGAAACTGAGCGTCCGCCGACCAAAGGGTGGGGTGGGGGTGCCCCCGCACCACGCGCCCAACGATCCGCGCCCCTGGCACCTGGTACTTGGCACACGCTCCGTCACCGTCGCGGCTCGGAAGACGGCCACCTGGCACTTGACACCCTCCGCCCCTCGGCTATAATCCTGTCACCGAAGCCTCGCAGTCCGAACAGTCTCCGTATCGAGGCGTGCTCGCGAATTGCGAGATAGGCTGCGAGGCTGCCTCTCACTTCTCCGCGGGTCGCCCGAACTCCCAGACGTCCTCCAGGCGTGGCGTCAGTAGGTCCCGGTAGGCGTGTCGGTCCGGCTTCCCCTCCAGGTACGACCGTGCGATTGCCCCGGTTGCCATGTCCGCAAGCTGCAGGAGCGCGTTGTTCTCCCGCTTCGGCACGAACTTGACCTCCCGAATGACGCGCCGCCCCGGTGTGTTCAGTTCGCGCCGCAAGTAGGTCCCCAGCTCTTGCCGCAACAGCCGCCCCGCCTCACCGTCAATGAACACCTTCGCCTCCACCACTCTCCCGAAGGTGTGCTTCAAGAGCAGCTTCACCGTGAAGTTGTAGAAGTGCTTGGGCGACTGCCGCAGGTGCGTGCCCTCCCAGATCCGCTCCTTCCGCATCACCACCGCCCGCACTCGAAACGGGCAGGAACGAACTGCCCGCAGGAAGCCCACCCGGAACTCCCGGTTCAGGTTGGAGAAGTGAAACTGGAAGCCCCCGCTCTTGTGCAGCACGTTCGCTCGATGCTCGTCGATGCACCTCGCGGTCAGTTCTGCGTCCAGCGGTCTGTCGAAGAGGACGCCTGCCACCACCAGAATCGGCGACGAACCAGCGCCCACCTGAAAGCCCGTGTCCCCCGATTCGTCGAGATAGACCAAGTGTGTCGGCTTGCCGTCGCGGTTCGTCACAAGCCCGAGTGTACACCCGCCCGGCGAGACGAGCAACGAGCGGCCAGGGCTCTGAGACGCTTGGCTAAGGCGCTTTCCACAGCAGGTCGCCGTCTCTGCTGAACAGGCCCGAGTTCCACTCCTGCCGCTGCGCTGCCGACTTTCTGCGCTTGTACTGAAGGCTGCTGCAGCCGAGGACCGCGCTCCTTCCCGGCCTTGTCGTTCAGCCATAGGCTGGGCTATGCTACGGGAATCGCCCTGCAAAGGAAGGCAAGAAGATGCGTAGCTTCTCACGGGTCCTGCTGATAGTGGTGTTGTTCTCCGGCGTCGCGCGGGCGGATCAGGCTTCCGATGAAGGATACCGCGCGCTCGGCGCGTTGCTCGGCAGGTTGATCTATGGAAAAAGATCAACCGGGCGGCAACAGGACCTACAGAGACAAGCGCAAGAGCAGGAGTTGGCCCGGACCAACGCGGAGATAGCCCGGCTCAAGGCGGAGTTGGCGAGGCTCAACGCGAGTCCTACAATTGGCACCACTCAAGGCTTCGGGATGAATCCGCGGCCACTGCCAGTCCCTCCAGTTCCCACGTCAGCGCCGCTACTTCTACAGCCGAAGCCGAACTACCTTGGCACCTTGTATCCGAACGGGACGGCAGGGCAATACTCGCCAAATTCAGTGACGAATCCCTTCGGGACGTATGGCAGCCCCTACGCCGCGGACTCGCTCGCCAATCCCTACGGCAAGTACGGTTCGCCTTACTCGTCCTACTCGTGGCGGAACCCGTACACGGCGCAGGCTCCTATGCTGATCGGCGAAGACGGCGCCTACTTGGGCAGACTGTCCACGAACCCTTACGCCGCTGACAGCACCGCCAATCCCTACGGCAAGTATGGGAACCCGTTTGGCAACACGATCACCAATCCGTACAGCACCTACGGCAACCCCTACAGCTCGAAAAAGGTCTTCATCTTCGGCGACAAGTAGGCTCTTTCTCGGGCCCTACTATCACAGGCCGCCTGGTCACTGACTGGGCGGCTTTCGTGTGCGTGACACGCTCTGGCTTCGCCTCACAACGCCTTCGGCGTGGTCGCCTGGCCGCCGAACGCTCTCGCTTCCCTGACCCCGGTTCTCGTTTGGCACGCCAGGATGCCCCAGGACGAATCGGCAGGCACAGAACCTTGCCCGGTTCCTGCGTTGCGTGGTAGTGCTACTGTGCCGGCGTCGGTCGCGTTCCTGGTGTGGCGGCATCGACCTTGCGCATGACATCAAACCGGTCGGCTATCACGGCGTTGCCTGTCACCGTCTCGATCAGCCGCACGTTGATGGAGAACGAGTTCCCCTGGTCCAGGATGCTGCCCACCAGTACCAGATCGACGCCTGCGAGCTTCCCGACCTGCTTCGCCTTCTCCGCGTCCATCTCGCCCTCAGTGAGCTTGAGTTCGCCGAGGAGACGGTCTAACGCGCTGGGCTCCACAACCTGTACCTTCGCCTTGATGAAGCACGTCACCAAGTTCTCAGCGATGGCGTCCGCTACCGCTCCAGGGGCGATGTTCACCAGCCGGAACTTCGTGACGCCCGTCTTCCCGGTTTTGAACCGCTCCGCGACGGCCGGGTCCGCTTCTGCTGCCTTGATTATTGACGCTGCCATCTTTTCGATATCGGCAGAGTCGAACAGGACGGGGTTCCCAGTGGCTGCGTTCCCGCCGGCGCCGCCTGTTGCGCCAGGCGCCCTCTTCGTGGGGTCTACCGTCGCGTCGCCCTCCACATAGGCGGGGAACTCCGTCCCTTCCGGGACAACGACATCCCGCCCGTGGATGAAGACCGCCAGCACCGTCAGCACCAAGGCACTTGCAATCACTGTGGCGGTGTTCGATTTCCCACCTGCCTTCTCAACAGCTCGAAGTGCAACCTCAGTTCCGTCCACGGCGGTCACCGTGTCAACAGTGAACTCCAGTTTCCCCGCCTTCCCGAACATCCCGCGCTTCTTAGAGCGAGTGACCTTCCCTGCGCCTCTCGCTCCCTTTGCGATCAACACCACGCCATTCGGGCCAACAACGTCGGTCAGAACTGAGTACGGAACCAACTCGCCCGTCTGACTGGCCCCGGAACGCAGCTCCTTGAGCACTTTGAGCTTCACTATGGTCCCGTCCGCCACCTTTACCGGCTCGCCGTTTGCCGGCGTTGTCAACCTGCCGATCACCAGCAATGCAATGGGTACCGCGCCAGTCAATCGCCACATGAGTAGCCCTCCACCGCCACCACAACCTGCCAGACAGAGCAACAACGGTAGAACACCAACTGTCCTTCTCATGACGAATCCTCCATTGGGCTTGGTCGGCGTCCGACACGCTGTTGCCCACGGCCTTGCCTTTGGCCGTGGGCCAGCTTGCCACCAAGCCCCCGTTTCGCCGCTGCCCGCGTCCTTCCTTCCCGGTGGAAAATACCCGGCTCGGCGAGGGTCTGGGGTGCCCGCCGGGCCACCCCGTCGCACTGGTGACCGATAGGTCTCCAGCAGCTTGAGACCTCCGGTCAGGTGTTCCGGGGCGCGCAAACGCGCAGCGTTTGAGGAGACCTGCCCCGAGCGAAGTCCCGCAGCAGTGTTAGGAACCTTCCATGAACTCCGAACGAAGACTCGCGACCCGCGTAGACGTTGACTGGCCCGCCGTTGTCACCCCAGTGTTCATCTCAGTGGCACATCACTTCCCGGTCACCAGGAAGAACGGCACCGGGGGCTTCACCATAGAGTGGCACGATCTCCAGGCAATGCCCGAGTGCTTGGGAGTCGAGCAGTTCGGTTTCTCGCGCGATGATCGATCGCTGGACATCCAAGTCCCAATCGTCGGTGAGGACGCGAACCTGTAGCGCCTCCGCCTCCTTCCAGGATGCCACTTTCACCACTCCTGCGTAGTGCAGCACGACGTTGGCGAACGCCTCGACGCATGCCCGCTCAACGTCGGTCACCGTTCCGGTACCCCGCAACTCGGCGAACTCTGATCGCAGCATGGCGTTCTCTTCTCTCAACGCCCTCACTTGGCTGTGCAGCCCCGTTGTCGGCGTCCGACACGTTGTCGGCGTCCGACACGTTGTCGGCGTCCGACACGGCGTTCCGCCCGCAAACGACGCGCCAGGATGCCCCAGGACGCGACGAAACGCAGCCGGCAAGATCCGGTCAACCAGGGAGCCAATGTACTTTGCGACCCTCCCCGGTGGAGTTTGGGGAAACCGCAGGCGCGGCGTAGCCGCAGCGGCTTCCTGCTTGACGGCAATGCTCGGCGCCGGTAGAATCCGGTTGGTAAGCAACCGAGGAGGCGCTATCAGCCCGTTGAGGAATTCGATTCGCGCCGCTTTCCCGGCGGGAAAGCGCGTGTACGTGGCTGCAGCGAAGGCCCGGTGAGCGCGAATCGAATTCCTCAACGGGCTGCTATGGCAGTGCCTTGTCGGTTCTCGGAAGGTGGTGAGGACTGCGTTGAGACTCCATGAGATTGTCGAGGACATTCACGGGCTGGAGGCGGAACTCGCAGTGTTGGAAGACCGGTATGGGCTTCTGTCGCCGGACTTCTACCACCTCTACAAAACCGGCGAGTTGGACCAGACCAAGGACTT
>PEVN01000412.1 GCA_002779825.1 Armatimonadetes bacterium CG06_land_8_20_14_3_00_66_21
TGCTGACCTGCATCTTGCCCAGCAGAATAGGGCCTTTCACTTTCCTGGGGCATTTGCTTGCTTGGATACCGCGCTTGCTTGAGGGCTAGTGCGTACGACAGAGGAGGGTGCAAGCGCGACTTCTGGCAACTCGCGCCTCGTGAGGCCCTGACATATGGCTGGGACGGGTTCGTCAACACCGTCAAGCACCACACGCGGTACGTCTTCGCGGTAGAGACGAGCCGTGGCACGACGACAGGAGACGGCGAGGCGATGGCTCCGGCTGAGTTGCTGAACACGATCGGGGAGTTCGCAGACACGTTCGCCCTCGTCCACGAACTCCCCAAAGGCAGTCGCTTCTTCAGGGCTCGCGTGCATTGTCCCAACGAGGAGGTCGTTTCGGCGGAGGCACTGGGCACTCCGCCCACAGACTGTGCCCGGTTCGCCAACCGCATGAGCCCTGCAGGCATACCGATGTTCTACGGCGCGTGTGAACGCGATACCGCGCTCGCGGAGGTTACCGACACGCCGAGAAGGAGGAGCCGTGTGATCAGTGTGGGAGCCTTTGAGACCGCGCGTGACCTCCAGATCCTCGACTTGTCCGAGCTTCCCGGCGTCCCAAGCATCTTCGATTCAGCCGACCGAGAGAGGCGTGCTGGCGCAATGTTCCTCTCGAGTTTCGTCCACGACGTGGCTGGGCCGATTCTCAGGGACGGCCGCGAGCACATCGAGTACGTTCCCACGCAGGTGGTCACGGAGTACTTTCGACGCATCTACCGCACTCCAGACGGAGGGCGCCTTGGCGGGATGCTATACCGCAGTTCGAGGACAGAGGCCGGCAAGTGCTGCGTGCTGTTCTTCGAGGCTGCTGACTGCTGCGACATACGCCCAGGGTGGAAGACAGCCCCGAAGTCGTTGGCGCCCGACGAGCCAAGATGGTGGCTTGGGTTAGACGAAGCCTCTGTCGAGAGGGTGTGACGGCCACTCCGGCGCCCCCGCTGTGTGGCGCTCTGAGATGCCCGCTTCGGGCCATGGCGACACCCCTTCGACCGAAGGCCTCCCCAAGGTCAGGAGACCAAGAGCCCCGGCGGCCCTGCTCTCACGCTCTGCATATGGATCCAGTCAGCGGCCCTTCCGCAGGCGCTCGGTCCCAGGACTGCAGGCCACAGAGGGCATCGGACGCCGCGCCAGGTCGGTGGAGCATGACCTGGTCGTCCGTGTTGAGTCGCCCATTCGACAGTCTCGGGAGGCATCCTGTAAGGGGAAGACGGCCTGACTGCAGAAAGCGGGAACGAACGGGCGAGCTTTCTTACGTTTCACTCTCGGCGAGAGTGCCCCCGCCGCTCCCCCACCCCGACACGAACTCCCCTTCGCCGTTCCCCGCCAGCAGCACTGCCGACTCGGTACAGCTCGCCTTGTCGATCTCTCCGATCAGGTGTCCCTGCCGCATGACGATCACGCGGTCGGCGAGTCCGACAAGCTCTGGCAGGTCGGCTGAGATCAGCAGCACGCACTTTCCGCTGTCGGCGACTTCGGCGAGGGCCTTGTGGATGGTCGCCTTGGCCCCCACGTCTACGCCGCGGGTGGGTTCGTCGAGAAGGAGCACTTCCGGATCCGTCGCCAACCACTTGGCGAGCAGCGCCTTTTGCTGGTTGCCGCCGGAGAAGGTGCTGACCATTCGCTTCGGGTCGGGCGGGGTGACGGCCAGCTCCTGCAGGAGCCGCTCCAGTGGCTCCCGGCCCCGGCCGGCGGAGTAGACGCCCAACCGGGAGTGCCGCGGGATCAGAGCCGACAGCGCGTTCTCGGCTAGCGTCATGCGTAGCGCCAAGCCCTGCTGCTTGCGGTCTTCGGTGAGGTAGGCGAACCCCGCCCGGAGGGCCTCGCGGTAGCTCGTGGCGGTGACGCGCTTCCCGTCGAGGTAGACCTCCCCGGCGTCAACGGGATCAATGCCGCAGAGCGACCGCGCGAGTTCACTGCGCCCCGCGCCCGACAAGCCGCCGAGCCCCAGCACCTCGCCCGCCCGCACCTCGAAAGAGACGTCGTGGAAGAAGCCGTAGCGGCTCAGGTTGTCGACGCGTAGCCGCGTCTCTCCCGGGCCGCGTTGCCGTTCAGCATAGAGGGTGGCTACGGACTGACCGACCATCAGCTCGACAAGCTGCTCCGAGGTGACGTCGGCGACGGCCTCCGTCGCCACCTTGCGGCCGTCCCGCATGACCGTAACGCGGTCGGCGATCTCCAGAATCTCCGGCAAGTGGTGGGAGATGTAGACAATGGCCAGCCCCTGCTGCCGGAGGCGTCGGATCAACGCGAACAGCCGGGCCACCTCGTCGCGGCTCAGCGCGCTGGTCGGCTCGTCCATGACAAGAATGCACGGGGTGTTGGCCAGCGCCTTCGCGATCTCGACGAGCTGGGCTTCGTGGAGGCTGAGGTCCTCCACAAGCGCCTCGGGGCTTAGCTCCAAGCCGACGCGCGCCAGCCATCGACGCGTCTCGACCAGCATTGCGCGACGATCCAGGAACATCCCCCGCCGGGGCAGCCGGCCTGCCAGGAGGTTCTCGGCCAGGCTCAACGGCGGCGCGAGGCTCAGCTCCTGGTGGATCATCTGGATCCCGTTGGCCTTCGCCACGGCCGGCGAGTGTAGGAGCACCAACTTGCCGTTGAGGCGGATCTCACCCGAGTAGTCGTCGAACGCCCCGGCGAGCATCTTCATCAGCGTGCTCTTGCCCGCGCCGTTCTCCCCGATCAGTGCGTGCACCTCACCCACCCGCACGTCGAAGTCCACGTCGTCCACGGCCAGCGTGCCGGGGTACCGCTTGCTGACGCCGACCATTTGGAGTGCCGCGCCGATCTCAGACATCGTGCTGTTCGTAGTTCGCCGCTGGCCCACCCGCTCCCTTGCGAATGCTCTCCGGACGCCCCAACTCGTTGGGGCACTGCCTGCGCTCAGCCCCGAACAAGTTCGGGCGTCCAGTGGCAGCGTCTTCATCGGCCGGGGTGTTCAGGCGAAGCGCGGCCCCGGTGCGCCGGACTCGCTTCAAAGCACCGACTTCACGTAGTCGAGATCCTGCTGGATAGCGACCCGTGCGCCGAGGTCCTTCGCGTAGGGCGTCTCGTGCTCGATCATCATCCAGCCGGAGAAGCCCCTTGACTGCAGCGCCCGGATGCAGGCGGCGATCTGGGACGTGCCTTGCCCCAGTGGCACGAAGCCCCGGTCGTCGCCACTTCCTTCAACACTTCCCAGAACGACTTGCCTGCGTCCTGTTCGCGCTTCCATACGTTCGTCTGACAGCTCAACTGGATCATGGCGCTATGCCTCCTGTCATGGGTCTCTGGCGGGAAGGAGACCCATGGTTCGGCGTCTCCTGGCGGCGTCCTGCATAGAGGGCGAACCAGCCAACAGGGAAGGGAAACGGGTGCGCCCGGAGAGCGCGCGCACGGCATGGGGCGACAAGGCAAACCGCGAAGCCGGCGCTGCGCTCGTGCGCCAAGCCGCTGCGACGGTGGCGGAACTTCGGCAGGCGCTGGCCGCAGCCCGTCCCTGAACCACCTCGCCGTTGCTCGGGCCGTCCCGCCGCTCACGAAACACTCCGGCTTGGCGCAGCGTCTAACCTCGAATCCCGTCCAGACAGGAGTTGATCGCGTGATGTGTTGTACTCTCCCGTCCCTTACACGCAGAACTGCGAGGGAGGTTGCGTTGGCGGCCGTGGTACTCGCGGGCCTGCTCGCCGCGGCGGTCCAAGCGCAGCCGCCTGAGCCACCCAAACCCGGGGGTGACCAACCGGGACCTCGGGTGACGATCCGGGGTCAGCGGATGCGAGTGATCCGCGGCGCCGACGGCAAGACCGTCATGGAGACCCTCGACGAGAAGGGCAACGTCCTCGACCGGCGTGAGATGGGCGCCCCGCCGCCGCCGGGAATGCCGTTCTTCGGCCGCGGGGCAGCGGGGCGGGAACCCGGTGCGCTCGCGGCTGCCGGAAAGTACGTCTTCGTGTTGTTGGACGGCGTGCTCTACCAGTACGACATCGACACGCTCGCACTGAAGAACAAGGTGACCGTTGCGCCAAACGACGCCGGGCCGCAGATCATGCAGTTTGTGGTGCCCGACCCCGGGGCAGCCAACCGCGCCTGGCTCGGGATCTCGATCGGACCGGTTGACACTGAGGTGGCGCGGGACCTTGGGGTGCACGCGGAGAGCGGCGTCTTGGTCACGGCGATCGTTGAAGGAGGTCCCGCTGACAAGGCTGGCGTTCAGCAGGGCGACGTCATCGTCAAGTACAACGGCAAGGAGACGAAGGCCGCCGAGGACTTGCTCAACGCAGTCCACGAGGCCGACATCGGCGCCGAGGTCGAGATCGAGCTCCTCCGCAAGGACGAGAAGAAGACGGTGAAGCTCCGGACCGGCACGATGCCCGGTCGCGGTGCTCCGGCGCTCGGCGCTCCGGAACGGACCGAGACGCACGCCGAGGTCAAGGTGGAGACTGCCGATCAGCAGCAGCCCCGGGTGACCCTCGACCTCCAGAACGCCGACCTGCGCGACACGCTGCGCATGCTGGCACAGCAGACCAAGGCCAACCTGACCTTCGGCGACGACGTGCAAGGGCGAGTCACGGCGACCCTTCACGACATGGCGTTGGAGCCAACTCTGGACTCCCTCCTCAAGCCGCTGGGGCTCACTTGGCGGAAGACAGAGGAAGGGGTGTATGTGGTCGAGACCGGGAGGAAGCGGTAGTCACCACCGGCAAGAAGCGCGCGCCACGCGCCTGCCTGGTCCCGCAATCCTCAGAACTTCACCCGCCCTCTCTGCGGCGCCTTACTGCCAAAACGCCCCCCTTTCCGGCCGTCACGATCGGCGTGTTCGCCGCCGCGCTGTCCGGGCTGGATCCGCTCCGACAGGACCGGCCCCTCCATCGCCGAGAGGCAGTCGTAGCAGCTCGGTAGCCGCGTTTCGCCGTAGCAATGCGCACACAGCGTCTGCTCGCACGAATCGCACGCATACAAGGTCTCGAACTCTCCGCATTCTTCGCAAGCGCCAACTTTCATTTCGACTCACGTCCGGATATATAGAACCTGATTGTCCTTCCGCCAAAGACCACGGCGAGTGCACTGTCACGCCGCTTGGCGGAAGTATAGCGAATATTGGCCAAGAAGTACACGGGCCGGCGGCCGAAGTTTCTCGTTCCCCGGCAGGTCGTGCCGGCCCACCAAGCCGCCCCGTTTGCCAGCCCCCCAAGAGGAGCCCGCATGCCCCCGTTCCGAACCCTCGCTGACTGCCTTCACTACCTGAGCGAGTTCACCAACTACGAGCGGATGACAGACTTCCGCTACAGCCGTGACACCTTCAACCTCGACCCGGTGCGGGAGGTGCTCAGGGCGTTGGGCGACCCGCACGAACGGCAACCCCTGGTTCATGTTGCCGGGACCAAGGGCAAGGGGGCGGTCTGCACCTTCGTCGCCTCCGTACTGAGGGCTGCAGGCCACCGCGTCGGGCTGTTCTCCAAACCGCACCTCCTGAAGCTGAACGAGCGGCTGTCGATCAACGGGCAGGACATTCCCGACGACCGGTTTGTCGAGCTGATGAACCTCCTCCACCCGCACCTGGAGGGGCAGCGTGCCGCGGGGAGCGGGCTGACGTTCTTCGACCTGATCGTGGTGATGGCGCTTACCTATTTCGCCCACGAGCAAGTTGACACCGTCGTGCTCGAGGTCGGCTTCGGCGGCCGGCTGGACTCGACCAACGTCGTGGTGCCCGCTGTCTCGGTCATCACCAGTATCGGCTTCGACCACACCCAGATCCTGGGCGACACGCTGGCGATGATCGCCGCCGAGAAGGCAGGGATCATCAAGCCGGGGGTGCCAGTGGTCTCCGGCGAGGGAGCGCCCGAACCGGCAGAGGTCATCGAGCAGGCAGCCGCAGACGCGCACTCGCCGCTGTTCGTGAGGGGGCGGGACTACCAGCTTCTCGAAGCCGCCGACCGGGAGACATTCGGCGTCCGTACCTGGCGACAAGAGCCCCGCGACCTGACGGTGCCGCTGTTGGGCGCACACCAGCGCCGAAACGCCGCTGTAGCGGTTGCGGCACTGGAGGCGTTCAGGGAGACGACTGGCTGCCAGGTCGAAGAGCGACACGTCCGCGAAGGCTTGGCAAGCGCCCGCCTGCCGGGCCGCATTGAGGTGGTTTCCGAACAGCCCACAATCATCCTGGACGTGGCCCACAACCCGTCTTCTCTGCAAGCGCTCCGTGAGGTGCTCGAATCGCGGTACCTGGCTAAGCGCGTGGTTCTCCTGCTGGGCATGGCCGAAGACAAAGACCTGGAGGGCAACCTCCGCGAAGTCCTCCCCGTCGCCTCAGCCGCCGTCTTCACCGGCACCGGGCACCCGCGCGGAGTCGCTCCGGAGAGGCTCCGCGAGCTTGGCCGGGACGCGCGACCCGACTTGCCCTCCGAGGTAGTGCCGAGCATCCAGGCGGCCGTAGAACGCGCCCTTGCCCTGGCCGGTCCCGCGGGAGTGGTTTGCGTGACGGGGTCGTTCTACCTGGTTGGCGAGGTGGTGCGTCTTCGTCAGCAGGGGACTGGTAGCTGATAGGGGGGCGACTTCCGGCGCTGACAACAGGGTTGATCTTCTCTTGCCCGGGAGCCACAATGGGCGTGCGAGCATCGCCCATCCGACAGGAGCCCATCGGATGACGCCCGAAAAGGACCCGTGGGTTGAAGTCAGGCCGGACGTACAAGGCGGCACACCTGTGGTCGGGGGGACCCGAATCCCGCTGAGCACAGTGCTCAGGTATACCCGCGAAGGTTGGGAACACACCGAAGTCCCGGTGCGACTTCGGCTCCGTCTGGGAGAATACCCTCTGTCCTCCGTCTGCTGCACGCCTGCCGGGGAAGTTCCGCGAACTTCCACTTCGGTGTGTTCCCAACCTTCGCGGGTATACCTCCAAGCGGGCTACTCACCCACAGCGATCTGCGCTGAGTTGCCTACGCTAACACTGGGGGCCGTTGCGGCAATTCGGGACCAAGCCGCGAGTCAGCCCGAGTCTGGACGACAGAGAGTTGCGGCGGGCTGAGGTGAAGCTCCTTACCGATGAGCACCTCTCTTCGCAGGTCGCGGCCTCGCTGCGGGCTGAGGACCAGGACGCAGTCAGCGTCCACGAAGCGGACCTCGCTGGCCAGCCCGATGCCAGCGTGTTCGCCTGGGCTTGGGCAGAGCGTCGGGTCGTGGTAACCCAGGACCTGGACGTCAACGCGCTTCGGCAGATAACTGCGTTGGCAACGGAGGGACTGGTCCTGCTGCGGCTGAACCATCCTTCCACCAGCACAGTCCTTGCCGTGCTGCGGCGCTTTCTGCGGCAGTACGGCAAGGTCGACATGCGCGGACGCGTTGCGTCTGTTGGATCAACCACACGATTCCAGCCGCCGCTCTGATCCGAACGGGTACCCCTCGCTACCACTCCCTGCGGTGGCCCGGGGGCGGGGGGCTTGGTAGGTCCAGGGATCCAGTTCCCAAGCGGACCGGCGTCACCCGTCACCGTAGAACTGGCCGGCGAACTCCTCAAACACCCCCTCCGGCAACTTCTGGTTGATCGCCCAGACGAGCATGTCCATTTCGTCGATCGTCTGCGGGGCGATGGGGTTGGCGGCGATCCGTTGCTCGCGGAGGCAGAGCTGCAGGGCCAGCGCGAGAAGGTGAACCCCCCGGTGCCGACACCAGGCGAGTATCTCCTTCGCCCGGGCGATTTGGTCGGTCCAGCCGGTGGCGTTGCCGCGGGCCGCGGCCCGGTCCATCTCGTCGCCGGTCAGGAGTCCGCGCAGGATGGACCAGCCGTTCATCACGCCCACATCCTTTGCCGCCGCGGCCGACAGGAGCGGCTCCGCGTTCTGCCAACCGAGGAGGCTGTATTCGGCGAAGAACAGCAAGCAGTCGATCCGGTTCTCCTCGATAGCGCGGAGGTGGTTCTCAATCGGCCCCATTCCCAGCCCCATGGCGGCGATGAGTCCACGCTGCTTCAGCGCCTTCAGCCCGTCCAACACCCCGCCGGGGGCCATGACCGCCTCGAAATCCTGCGGGTCGTGGACGAGCATCGCGTCGAACTGACTGATGCCGAGCAGCTCAAGCTGCGCCTCGACGGTCGCCTGGACTCGGGCGGCCGAGTAGAGCCACGGATCCCTGCCGTGGCAGCACACGCGTCCGGTCAGGATCAGGTCCTCCCGGTGGACCACCTCCTCCAGCAGGGCAAGGGCCAGGCGGCGCATGCTGTCGCCGTAGCACATTGAGCAGTCGAAGTGGCTGAGACCGATGTCGACAGCGTGCTGGACCAACTCCAGTGCCTCATCGTCCGTAATCTCCTTGAACACATTCGAGAATGCCTGCGTGCCAACGGGGATGACTGGCACCAGGAGGTCGGTACGGCCGAACCGACGGCGGGGGACCAGGTCCATGGGAGTGGCTCCTTTGGAGGCAGAATGCCGGGCTGCAAGGAGGTTAACCGAAGACAGGCGAAGAAAGAAGGAGTGTTGTCGGTAGGTCCCCGTTCACGTGGACCTCCCTTGCGGTCCCTGCCGTCCTTTGGGTCCCCGCCCCCTGAACCCGCACGAACGCCGATCCACAAACGTCAGACCCCAGGAGCCTGAGCTATGCCCGACTACCACGACCTCGCCAGCCTCCTCCGCGACCCAACGCCGCGTGTGCTCCCCACCCTCTGGGACTTCTTCCCCTGTCACGCTGTACGACGACCCGCGGCGGCTGACCACGCTGCTCCGCCTGGTGACCGAGTTCCTGATCGAGTGGCTCTACGTTCAGGACAGAGCTTGCGGCGGCGCACAGGTTGTGTGCGTCGCCGATCACGTTTGCAGCCAGGTGACCCCGGCGCAATTGCGGGAGTTCGTCCTGCCCAACATGCAGGCGCTCTACTCGGCGTTTCCGAACGCCGCGAGGATCTACCACAACGAAGGCCGGCACTCCGACGAGCACCTTGCCATGGTGCTGGACTTCGGCGCCGACGTCTCGCACTTCGGCAGCGACGTGCACGCGCTAACCGACCTCTACTCGAAAGTTGGCGACCGGCTCGTCCTGTTCGGCGGTCTCAACCCCCATGGCGCCATGCGCCACGGCACGCCGGCGCAAGTCCGCGCGGAAACACGCGAAGCGTTGCGCGCAGCCCAAGGCCACCGCCTCCTGCTGTCCACCGGCACCGGCACCACCCCCGAAGCAACACTGGAAAACCAGCAAGCAATGGTCGAAACCGCGCTCGCCCAATAGCCACCGCGGCCTTTGACCTGATACATGGCACGCGACACCTGACACGTGACACCTGACACGTGACACGTGACACGTGACACCCCGGGAGCCCGTCCATGAATCTGCGAATGCGTCTCGACGTTGAACTGCTGACAGAACACCAACTTGAGCGGCTCTTCCAGCATGCCCTCACGGTCTGGCGGGAAGTGCCATTCCGCGTTCAGGGAACGGACGAGTTCTTCGGCTACCTCTCAGACTTCGGGTGCACAGTCGACGGCGAGCTGGTCCGGTTCCCGCAGCCGGTGATCGACAAGGTGCTCGACCGCGTTCGCGC
>PEVN01000017.1:0-6742 GCA_002779825.1 Armatimonadetes bacterium CG06_land_8_20_14_3_00_66_21
CACAACATCGCCTACACCCGCTACCTCCTCGACAATGCCAACGCGCAGTTGGACAGCATCAACGCGCCCAAGGCCAGCCCGGTGCTGAACCGCGCTGCCCTGCTGGCGCAGCGTGAAGACCAGCGGCAGCTCGCCGTTGGCACCGAGCGCTAACCCAAGACACTGAGCGCCGCCCCGTCCAGCCTCGACGGGGCGGCGCTTCTGTTCATCAACAGGACCCCGTATCGGCACGTTCCGAAGGCTGAGCTTAGGGTCGGTTGCTTCGGAGAACGGGCGCTCATGCGTCCCTTCGCCTTGGAAGGATGGTTGGACTATGCCGGACAGAAGCCTACGGTCAGGATTGATGGGGAAATGGCGGCAGTTGACCATAGCTGCTGCTGTGCTTGCCGTTCTGACCCCACTCGTCGGGATCCTCGGTGCCCCGCGTGGGGCGCGCGCGGAGGGTGACAAGCCGGCGAGTCCACAGTACTTGGGCACTGAGGCGTGCACCGCCAAGTGCCACAAGAAGGAACTGGCACAGCACCAAGCCAGCATCCACAGCAAGACCGATCGCGACGCCTCCGCCACTGCTGACAAGAAGGGGTGCGAAGCGTGCCACGGTCCGGCGGGTCTTCACAAGCAGGCGGTGGACAACGACGACGAGAATCTGCAGATGGAGAAGCCGGCGACGATGTCCAGCAAGCAGATGACGCAAGTATGCGCTAAGTGCCACGCCACCACGGTCTCTGTGTTGAAGTTTGTGGACACGGAACACGCGGCCGAGGGAATGACCTGTCGCGACTGCCACGTGATGCACCAGGACAAGCCGACCGACCGGAAGCTCAAGCAGCCCACGAACGAGCTGTGCCTCTCATGCCATCAGTCCTTGAAGGTTCAACTCAAGGCGAATGCGCACCACCCGGTCCTCGAAGGCCGGCTGAAGTGCACCGATTGCCACAACCCCCACGGCGGCAGCGACCCGGGCATGCTGAAGAAGGACATCGACGAGCTCTGCACTTCTTGCCACAAGGAAAAGCAGGGACCGTTTGTCTATGAGCATAGCCCCAACGTCGACGAGATGGAAGATGGTTGCCTGACCTGCCACGCGCCCCACGGCACCCCGGTCGCCAAGCTGGTCAAGCTCTCCGGCCGCGGGCTCTGCCTGCAGTGCCACACAGACATCGCCACCGACGGCCGACACCGGGCCCGCCCGGGCTCGTGCTGGCGAAGCGGCTGCCACATCCGGCTCCACGGCTCACAGACGGATCCGTTGATGCGCCGCTAACCAATGAGAGCACAGTTCGAGTGAGTGCCAAGCGTATCGGGAGGTCGAGTTCATTGCGCAAGCCAATACTGCTCACCCTGATGGTAGTGTCTATCGCGTGCTGCTCCTTGCCGACGGTGCGTGCTCAGGAAGGGGCGGCCGCTGCCTCGCAGCAGCAGGCCTCCTTGTTCGACCTGCCTGATCCCTGGTCTGCCGACCTGACTCTGTCGTGGCAGTCTTTGGGACTGGACGGGAGCCTTCAGCGGTACAACAAGTACCACGTGCCGCCCAGCGGCTTCTTTGTCGGCGGTTTGGGGATTCGGGCCACCAGCCCGGTGGGGCTGCCGTTCTTTCGGCTGAACGCCTACGACCTCGGCGAGGATGACACCGGCGGCGAGCTGGTGTGGCAAAGCGTGGCGTGCCCGGCCTCGTTGCGCTGGAGCTACAGCCGTTCCCTGTTCTTCGCGGATCCCAGCACCCAAGCGGCCGTCAGCTCGAAGCGGAATGACAACGCCCTCGCGCTCAACTGGAACCTGCCCGGTGGGCTGCCCACGGTAGAGATCGGTTTCCAGCATCAGCAGTTGGGCGAGCCAAGCCTCTCTCGGCTCGGAGGAGGGCTGGGGTTCGACAGCAACAAGTGGACGGCCAAGTCGGCGTTCCCGGTGGGACCTGGCATGGTGACGCTCTCGTATGCGGACGTCGACTTCACGGACACTACCGGGTTCCTGCCGGCGAGCAGCACGAAGGTGTACGGCGCCGTCTACTCGCTTGAGCTTGCAGACCGGGCAAGCGTGTCCGCCCGCTGGAGCAAGGCCGAGGTCAGCCAGACCGGCTTTGCCCGCGACACCGAAACAGAGCTCTGGGAAGTGCAGGGGCGCTACCAGTTCGACTCGAACCTCAGCCTCTCCGGCAAGGTGGGCGAGCGGTACAACGACCAACTGAACACATTGAACGCCTACACCCAGAGAGTGAACTCTGCCGATCTGCGCTTGCGCTACCGGCTCGGCGCCGTGACCATTCGGAGCGGCGTGAACCGGCAAGACTTCGAGCGGGTGAACTTGGGGCACACAGCAGTCGATTCGCCTGGCCGCGAGACCACGTGGGTGTCCGTTCGCGGGCATCTGCCGCGGGGGGCGCGCTTTGCGGCGAGATACGAACGGCAGGACCTGGACAATGTGCCAGCGGCGGCGATCCCCAACCTGGCCGATGTCAGTCCGTTGTACCGAAACCGCCGCGACAAGGTTGATCTGCGGGTGAGCAGCCCGCTGGGGAAGTACGCGCAGGGGTACCTCTTTGCCACGAGACAAGACGTGGAGAACGAGGTGCGGGCGCTGAGTTTCCGGTCCAGCACGGCCGGCGCCGGCGTATTCACGCAGCTTTCTCCGCAAGTGTCCCTGTCACTGGATGCATTCACCCAGAGCTGGAATGGTGCTGCGGCGCTCCCGCTCGCCGACCCCTTCGGCCTCAACAACGGGTTGTCCACGCTGGCGGACAGCCAGGCATTCACCCTCACCACGTTCTACGATATCGATCCTGCGACGAGTTTGTCGGTCTCGTACACCAAGTACCGCGGGACTGAAGGCGCCTTGATCAACGACTATGACCTGGGCGTCGCCGTTCGGCGGACGCTGCGGCCAGACTTGAGTTGCGGTCTGGAGTGGAGACGGTATTCACACGATGACAACGATCCTCGGATTGCCCCGGCCGGAGGGCTGGACTTCCAAAGCGACTTGTGGCGAGTTGACCTCACCACGAGCTTCTAAGCGAGGGGGCACGGAGATCGAGGCAGAACTAACCATTCACCTCGTTTTCTGCAAGAACGAACGCGGCGGAGGTCTGGTCCACATTTGGCGTCCGAGGACCCTGGCACTCCCCAAGTGTGGCCGTCCAAGTGTGCCTTGTTTGCATTCCAAGGAACGAGGTGAATAGTTGCTCCTGAAAGGAGGCGAGGAGCGAGAGGCAGTCCGTGTTCAGTCCGAAGGGTGATGGTTCCACCGCGAACCGCACACCCATACCAAGGAGGAAGACAGTGAGAAAGATAAACATGGTCCGGTTTGCCGGCGCAGTTGCGGCGTTGGCGGTTTTGACGGCAGTGGTGATCGGCTGCGGTGGAGGTGCAAGCGGAGGTGGCGTCACGCCCACGGTCGGTGCGTTCACGAACGCCGCCCCCTCGAACGCCAGAGCCATCGTCGCTCAGAAGGCCCTTCAGGCCATTGGTACCCGGCAGATGCCGGGGTCCACGCTTGCAGGAGCTCCCAACCTCAGCGCGGTGACCCCGCAGGCAGTGACAGTCGGCGCTGCTTCCGGCGACAACGGAATCACCCAAGTCAACGTTCGCGCCGCCTACGACTCGAACAATCTCTACTTCCAGTGCGACTGGCTTGACGCTACCGAGAGCGTGAAGAAGAACTGGCTGGTGTTCAACGGCACCACGTGGAGCAAGAGCGGAGACGAAGACCGGCTGGCGTTGTTCTTCGACATTGGAGGCACCGCCGCCGGTAACGGAGGTGACGGTGGTACATTCGCTCAGAAGGGCTGCCAGGCCATGTGCCACGCCGACGGAATGCGCACCACCTCCGGCACCCTGGACGAATGGCACACGAAGATGGCCCGTTCCACTCCCGCTGGCTACTCCGACGACAAGTGGATCGATAACACGGTCAACCCGGCCGATGTAGAAGCAGGCCACCATGGAGATGCGGGGCAGAACACTTATTCAGGGAATAACGGCGCCAACAACGTGCCGAAACTTGTCTGGAATGGCGCGATGTCATTGGGGGCCAACTTCCTGGTCGGGGAGGAGGGAGTCGCTTTGGCAGGTGATCCGGTCGCTGGCGCCACCGCGTATGCAGCCAACTGTGCCGCCTGTCACGGCGCTCAGGCGCAGGGGGGAGCAGGTCCTGCTCTGGCGAGTTACCTCCTGAGCCATAGCGTCTCGACCGCCAGCACCAAGATAACGACCGGCACCATGGCTGCCTACGCCAAGGGTGTCGCCCCGGCCAACTACGTGGCCTATCTCCAGACCTTGCCCGGAGTTCCCGGCTCCGCGTTGCGAGAGGCCCAGGGCAGCCGCGCCGATGTGCGCGCCCGAGCCGCCTATGCCAACGGGGGATGGACGGTCATCATATGGCGCGCTCTCAACACCGGTAACGTGGATGACGTGGTGTTCAATCCCGCCGGTGGCGCCATCCCGATTGCCCTTGCCGTCATGGACAACAATGGCGCTGCGCATAACGGAACCCAAGGTCCGTGGACCGTCGAGTTCGCGCAGTGAGACGGCGTCCACCTGAACCGCAAGAGCGTTGGCCCCGCCGGAAGCGGTGCTAGCGCTCTTGCTTTGTGTTACCGTGGGTAGGTGCGCCGAGACGATTCCCACCGAAGGCACAAGTGGGGACCTGTGCAGTTGGCCCACAGGTTGCCCCGAAGGCTTTCTCGGCCAGAAGGAGACCCCGCCGCAGTGCCTGACCACAGAGCAACCGAGTCGTTCGAGGACGCCCTGACCGACACACCGTCGCGGCGCGCGTTTTTGGCCTACGCGAGCGGGGCGCTGTCGCTGGTCATCGGGGGCCTCTTGGCGATTCCCTTGGTCGGGTTTGTCTTGGCGCCCGTGTTCCGACCGAGGAAGTCGCGCTGGGTCCAGTTGGGGCACGTTGCCGACCTCCCCCGCGGGATCCCGACGAAGCTGGTCTACTCGTACCCCACCACGGACGGGTGGCTGTCAAAGGTTGCCCGAGGCACCGTGTACGCCCTCACAGAAGACGGGAAGAGCTACACCGTCCTCTCCAACCTCTGCCCGCACGCCGGGTGCGGCGTGCGCTGGGACGAACAGAAGGAGTACTTTCAGTGCCCCTGCCACGACGGCCGGTTCGATAGGCACGGGAAGGTGACCGGTGGACCGCCGCCCCATGGGTTGAAGGAGTTCGCTCACAAGGTCGAAGGCGGATCCCTCCTGGTAGAACTGGAGGAGGGTGCTTGATGGTGCGACTGGTCCGCATGATCGGGGACTGGATCGAAGAGCAGACGGGCATGGTTTCGACCATCCATGAGTTCATGGATGAGCCGCTGCCCGCAAAGGTTGGTTGGCCCCACGTCCTCGGCAGTGCGGTGGCGGTGGCATTCCTCATCCAGTTGGTCACCGGCGCGTTCATGATGGTGTACTACGTGCCGACCCCCGACCACGCCTACGAGACGGTCGAGTACATCGAGCAACTGGCCTTCGGAAGCCTGGTCCGCGGTCTGCACCACTTCGGCGCTACGGCGATGGTGGTGTTGGTCGGGCTGCACCTGTTGCAGGTGTTCATCTGGGGCGCCTACAAACGGCCGCGGCAGATGATCTGGGTGATCGGCCTGGCGCTGCTCGGGTTGACGTTTGCGTTTTCTTTCACGGGCTACCTGCTGCCCTGGGACCAAAAGGCGTATTGGGCGACGGTGGTCGGCACGAACATCGCCGGGTGCATTCCCTATGTCGGGCACTTCCTGCGGTCGGCGCTTCGAGGCGGTGAGGCGGTCGGCGCCTCGACACTGACGCGCTTCTTCACCATCCACGTGTTTGCGCTGCCGGTGTTCCTGGAGTTGCTGATTGTCTTCCACATCTACCAGGTCCGCCACCACGGGCTGACACCGCCCTGGGCGGTCGGCGAGCCCGAGAACGTGCCGAAGCCGCAGCGGTTCTTTCCCCACCAGATCTTCAAGGACTGCGTGGTGGCGCTGGCTCTGCTTTTGGTGCTGCTCTATTTCGCCCTCAGCCACGGCGCGCCTCTGGAGCCGATGGCGAACCCGTCCGACACCACCTACCTGCCCCGGCCCGAGTGGTACTTTCTCCCCGTTTACGAAGTGCTGAAGTACCTGCCTGGCAAGTATGGCGAGTTCGTCGGGGCCATCGTGATCCCGACCCTTGGGTTCCTTGGGCTGCTGCTGCTTCCCTATGTTGACCGGAACCCGCACCGCCTGCCCCGGCGTCGGCCGCTGGCCATGGGGCTGCTGGTGCTGGCATTCACCATCATCACCGTCTTCGGCGTTCAAGGGATGAAGTCCACCCCTGCAAAGACGCAGCTCAGCGATGTTGGGAGGCTGGGCGAGAAGCTCTTCGTAGACCTGCGCTGCGACTCCTGCCACCCCATCAATGCCGTTGGCGGAAATGTGGCGCCGGATCTGGCGCACGCGGCGAAACGCGACGCCAAGACCCTCGAGAAGTTGCTGCGGCAGCCGACTGCGTTCAACGAGCGCACCATCATGCCGGCGACGGAGCTGCCTCCCGGCAAGATGGCTACGTTAGTCAAGTTCCTACAGGAACTCGACGAGCATTACGAGTACACGCGGGTCCCGCAAGTCGGCCCCAAGAAGCCCTACTCCCACTTCGAAGAGAACTGGTTCCTGGCGCACAAGTTCGAGATGCGCAAGGACCCGACCTACTGTGAGTCCTGCCACAAGCCGGCGTTCTGCCAGACGTGCCACCGTCGGCGCCGGCCGGACTCCCACCTGCACAAGTGGCTGCGCTAC
>PEVN01000017.1:6804-9270 GCA_002779825.1 Armatimonadetes bacterium CG06_land_8_20_14_3_00_66_21
TGCAAGACTTGCCACACCGGCGCCCGGCCGCACAGCCACGGCAAGGGGTGGCTTGAGTCACACGGCACCGCCGGCATCAAGGGGTGCGACACCTGCCATGGGCGTTCCTTCTGCCAGAACTGCCACATGGGCGCCAAGCCCAAGTCGCACACCCCGGACTGGCCGCGGATCCATGGCGGCCCCGCGAAAAGCGGCAAGCAGGAGTGCTCCGAGTGTCACTCGACCAGTTTCTGCAACTCCTGCCATGGCACGTCGATGCCCCACCCGCGGAGCTTCAAGCTCACGAAGCACATGCAGGTGGCCAAGCGCAACCCGGGCGCGTGTCTCCGTTGCCACCAGCAGGACTTCTGCACTCAGTGTCACGGCCTGGAGCTGCCCCACCCGAAGGGATGGCGAGCCAAGACGCACGGCGCTTCCGCCAAGGAGGCGCCGCAGGTATGCGGACGCTGCCACGCGCCCGCAACGTGCGGGAAGTGCCACGACCAGGACAGTCCGCCGGCCTCCCACGATGCGGATGACTGGAACAAAGCGCATGGCAAGCAGGGTGAAGGGCACGAGCCTTTCTGCGCCCTCTGCCACGGCAAGAATTCCTGTGAGGCGTGCCACGGCCTGCCGATGCCGCACCCGACCGGCTGGCGGACGAAACCCCATTCGCAGGTGGTCACGAAGAGCCCCGAACTGTGTGGGCGCTGCCACAAGCCGACGCACTGTGCCAAGTGCCACGACGCAGACAACCCGCCGGAATCGCACTTCGACGACAAGTACACCAAATCCCACGCCGCGCAATCCAAAGGGCAGGAAGCCTTGTGTGCCGCCTGCCACGGGAAGACCGGCTGCGACGATTGTCACAAGAAGAACGGCGTGGAGGTCTCCAAGGCGAAAGGCTGACCACCGTGGCAGCCCCCTCTTCCTGTTGCTCCCTGCGGTCGGCAAGCTTGATGAAAGTTGCTGCTTGCCGGCCGGGAACGCCGCCCACTCCGTGGCAAAGCAAGCGGCACCCGGATTGAGGGGGAGGCTGTATGCGGATACTGGTAGTGACTGGATGTCCGTTGGCTCGGAGCGCGTTCCAGTCCTTGCTGACCGAACGTGAGGACGTGGAGGCGCTCTGGATCGAGGAATGCAAGAATCCGGAGGGCTACACGGCCCGTCTTGGCGAAGCGGATCTTGCCTTGGTGGCTGACTGTACGTCCCTTGACGCAGTCCTCGCTGCCATCCGCGCCTGCAAGGCGAGCGGTGAAGTGCGCGTGCTCGTAGTCACCGGCGACGCCGGGGAGACCGTGCTGCGGCAGTACTTCCAGGCCGGCGCAGACGGTCTGCTGCTGAAGAAATCCCTGGAGTCGGAACTGACCGCGGCGCTTGCGGCGCTGCTGCACGGCGCGAAGTACGTCTCGGCGTCACTTGCTTCGGAGTTCGCCGCCCGCTACCTGACCGAGCCGGTCGCGATAGCGGTGAAGCCCTCCGGGGAAGCGTTGACCGCCAGGCAGAAGGAGATCATCCGGCTGGCGGCGTTGGGCCACACCAGCCGCGAGATCGGCGACCAACTGGGCATCAGCCCGAAGACTGTAGAGACGCACCGTACCCGCCTGATGGCCAAACTTGGGCTTTCCTCCCGGGCGGAGTTAGTAGAGCACGCGATGCAGCACGGTCTGCTGCCCGCCCCGGCCGGATAGAGGCCGGGTTTGGGTTGCCGGCTGAAGAGCGGACTTCGCCGCAGCATCGCCGTGAGAACGCAAGAACGAGTCGGCAACCATGAAACGTGTACTGACACTGAGGCGGGTATTGGCGCTGCTTGGGTTGTGGTTGTGGTGCGCCGCTTCGTCGCCGGGTGTGGCGAAACCGGGCATCGCCCCACCTGCAAGCTACACTTCGGCGGACTGTCTGCACTGCCACGGCAAGCACCCCGGTGTGACGGCTGACCCCGAGGTAGTGATCGACGTTGGCGAGTTCACGGAGTCCGTCCACGGCGGCAAGGTCGAGTGCCACGAGTGCCACGTCGGTGTCGGCCTGGATCTCCAGTCCCACAAGGCCGCGCGGGATCCGGTGGACTGCAGCCGCTGCCACGGGCCCACCCCCTCGAAAGTCCCGGCTCAGTTCCGGGGGCGGGCGGACAGCATCCATCAGCGTCCGCGAGAGGAGGGATCCGGGAAGGTGCCGACGTGCAAGTTCTGCCACGGCACGCACGACATCCTTCCCCCCGACTCGGCGGCTTCCAGGGTGAGTCGAGCCAACATCCGCGAGACCTGTGGCGAATGCCACGCACAGCGGCACTCCCTGCGCGGCAAGGCCGCGCCGCAGACGGCCGTGGAATTCGACCGAAGCATCCATGGACGCGTGGAAAGCGAGCCCGGGGTGGTGGCGGCGACGTGTACCGATTGTCACCTCCCGCATCATCCGGGTGAGCCGGCGTCCACGCACCCCATCCGCAAACAGGACATCCCGGGCATCTGCGGAAAGTGCCACAACGAC
>PEVN01000537.1 GCA_002779825.1 Armatimonadetes bacterium CG06_land_8_20_14_3_00_66_21
AACCTCCGTCATGCTCCCCCGCTGGACGCTCGAAGAGACCTTCGAGAAGCTCGCCGCCTTCGGCTACGACGGGCTGGAGCTACGCTGCCGGTACAACGCTGAGGACTCCAAAGCCGCGCCGAGCTTCTGGGGGCGGCACGTGGCCGATGTCAGCCCGGACAACCTCGTCGAGCGCGCGCCGGAGATCCGCGAACTGAGCGAGCGGACCGGCATCAAGGTCTGCGCGCTTGCCCCTGCCGTTCGGTTGGGCGACTGGCCGCACCTTGAGAAGCTGGCTCAGGGCGCCCTTGCCATCGCCCCCGACGCTCCGCCGATGATCCGCGTCCAGGCAGCCGGGCATGACCGCAAGAAGCCCTACCAGCCCCAGTTCCTCGCCGCCCGCAGCGGGTTCGCCGAGCTGGTCGAGAGGGCCCGCGAGTGGGGCGTCAAGATCGTCTACGAGATCCACGTCGGCACCGTCGCCGTCAGCGCTGCCCGCACCTACGAGCTACTGCGCGACCTCGACCCCACTCACATCGGCGCCATCTACGACGTCCCCAACATGTGCCGCGTCGGTCTCGAAGACTCCCGTATGGGCCTGGAGCTGCTCGGTCCCTACGTCGCCCACGTCCACATCGGCAACGCCAAGCCCGTCGCCGGTGAGCTGACCGAGGCTGGCGTCACCCCGTGGAAGTTCGACTTCTGCGACCTCCGCGACGGCGTCGCCAACATCGCCCAGATCGTCGGCGACTTCCAGGCGGTAGGGTATCAGGGCTACCTGTCTCTGGAAGACTTCGGCCCGGGCGACGACGCGGAGAAAGTGCGCGGGCAAGGGGAGTACCTGCGGAGTCTGGCGCCGCCAGCCCGGTGATTCCGGTAGCTTCGTCCTCTCGTGTCCGCGCAAGCCCTCGGGGCGCGAGCCCCTCCCTCGGGCGCTGCCGCCCAACTACTCAAAGAGCTCTCCCACCGCCACCTCGAACCCCGGCACTACCTCGCCCCCCGTCAGTTCGTCATCCTCGCGAAGCAGCCTGATCTCTCTGGCAGTGCGATGAACCGGCACGGCCCGCATGCCCGGATAGACGACCCACACCAGCCGTACACCTGCCTCAATCCGCTCGCGCACCTTGGCGGCGACCTCTTCGGCCGTGTCGTGGGGAGAGACCACTTCGACCACCAAATCGGGAACGACTTCGCCGTACGTCTTGGACGGGGGCTTGCGCAGGCGGTCCTGGACGATGAAGGCGCAGTCGGGGGCCAGCACCGTGTCGGGGTCACGCCCGATCAGAAAACCGGTCCCAGCGGCGTACACCCGACCCAAGTCGTGCGCGCGGACATGAGATCCAACGGCACCGAGGACGTTGGCGGCCACCCTACGAGGCGCCACTCGGAATCGGCACGCGGTCGGAGATGTCATGACGTGCGAGCGCGGCACTGGGCGCAACGAGGTGCGCCACGTCGCCCCTCCCGCGCGACACCCCCGGCTCAACGTCAAGTCCGGCCGGTGTCTCCGAGAGGGGTTTCTCAACGGAAGCAACTTTGAGTACGCGACCCCGGTGTCCAAGCTCTGACAACAGACAGCGAGCCACCCATGAGCATGGGCCCCCGGAGACTTCGCAGCTCGCGGCCCCGGTGTCCCAGTGTCTTGCGGCCCTGGCGTCCGGTCATCCCTCGGTTTTCGAGGCTGCATCTCCGGCTTCGGTGCCGCTTGGCACGAGCTTGTAGCCTCTCCCGTCGACCACCCACGACCGAGAGGTACCGCGAAGTGACTTCATCGCATACCGGACCGTGAACGCTCCCCCGGCGGCGATCTTCCGGCTCTGCAGGTCTCTGTGCACGGACAGTGGCACACGTGACTGCCGCCCGATCTCACGCACAATCTCACTGAGCGGCGTGGGATCGTGGAATCTGTACTTAACCTGGGCATCGAGCCGCGGGTCGTGTGGGAACAGCTCGTCCTGCAACCCGATGCCAACGGACTGCAACTGATCGAGTTCACCTGCTGCAAAGTCGGGGTACTTCACGGCGTGATAGAACTCAAGCGCACGACGGATCCATGGGTGGTACGGGCTATCCTGGAACTGTCTTAGTGCCGATACTGCTTGGCCGACAATGTTCGCGTCTCGTGTGGCCCCAGTCTGGATGAAGCGCGCCACAGGCGGACCAGATATGTGTCGCCAGACCCTGGCATCGTCGCCCGTCGGCGCGCGGAAGCGGATGTCAATGGCGTTGGACTGCAACTCGACCCGGCGCCACTTGGCGCGTTGATCGTCCTTGGAAGATGCGAGCACTGCCAGGAAACAGGACCCTGTGACTCGGTACTTCCCTGCGGAAGGGAACACCAACCGACTCGACTCCCCGGGAGTACAATGCACCAAGACCTCGTAGAGCCATGGCTCGCCCGGTTTCATCGTGATGGGAAGCTGCGGCGTGCTCTGCATTCTCGGGCCAGCCGTCGCCCAGGCTTGAACGCTCTCCACGCCGGAGGACACGGACAATCTGATGTCCGACCGTACGTTATTGGCGAACGGCTTGATTGCTTTGACAGGCGTGTCCTGCGCACGGCGGATAGTGACCGCGAGGCTGAGCGGCTCGCCGACCAGGAAGTCGGTCCCCCGCGGGCTGATTGCCATGGTCGCCTCGATGGGTGGGGCACCGGTGAAGCCGGGGGAACCGCACACGAGAATGGAGAGAACTGCGCAGCGCAGACAGGGGGTCAGTCGCATTCCGGGTACCTCGCTCTCGCCCTCACAGACTCAGTGGCTCGCTGGCCTTGGGGTATCTCGAATCAGGTCGACGTACTCCTCAGTATACCGGGCAGGTCTTCCTGGCCACGCAGTGGGAGGCTCAACCATGCTCTGCGCTACCGCGTGGCCGACCTCGTGCACTACGGTGTCCAGTTCCTTGGCGTGCGCGGTGTATCCACCGTCGTAGTGCGCGAGATCCCATATCGTCTCCAGGTAGATGAAGGACTCACCGACTACCACTGGGCCGTCGGCGCCCTGTTGGGAACCGGTTCTGCCCAGTTCCACACCGGCACCGGGATCTCCCTCCTCGTTGGGGTCGCAATCCTCCTTCCTTGTGCCCTGGAAGCTCCCCAATAGGTACGCCACCCAGTAGTTGGTGGCGTTGTGTTCCTCCGTGTCCCAGTCGGTCTGCTCGAGGTCAGGTTCAGACACGTTTCGCGAAAACGGAACGAGGGTGTTGTCCTGGACTATGTCGTCGGGGTGAATGAGTACGTACGCCTCCGCCATTGCCGCAGCAAGTTCGGGTGTGTCAGGCATCGGGGTGTCCGGGTTCTCCTGGGGGTCCAGCGATAGGTCCTGCCAATGGTCATCGTCCACAAGCGTGAACTCATCGCCTTCGCCAGGTGCGACGTTGCCGGGCGCATTCTCCACAGTCACGTGGAAAGGGTCCGAGCCGCAGTCGTTCGCCACCACGCTGAAGTCCTGCCCGCCGGCCTGCAGTATGCCTCCCTTGAACCGGTTGTCCTCGAACCTGGCAAGGAGCTGGTGGATCGTGCACTCACTCAGCTCGGGATGCCCCTCGACTTGCTCGACGACCCCAAGCTCCCCTCTGATCACGTTCCCCGCAACAGTCCCCATCGAGTCAACCTCAACATGCAGCTTCCGCCAGACAGTGAGGACAGGTGTCACCTTGACAGTAGCGAGCGTCGTCTCGTCGTCGAGCACCGGTTCACCCTCGCCGACGACCTGACCGCCTTCCATCTCCCGCAGAAACACACGTGCCTGAGGGGCGTTCTGTGCGTCGCGGTCGTCTGGTTTGGGGGCAACGGGCGCGAGGTCGTTGTCCTTCCCGGTCGCCACCACGCGGAAGTTGTCTCCCGGCTGCATTGTGACCTCGAAGGTGGCTGTCGCCTTGCCCTGGTTGTCGGTGTCGGCCTCCGTGTTGGGCGTGCCGGTGTCTACGAACCGTCCACGTGTGGGGATCCCGGAATTGGGGTGGCTTCGGTTGTCGTCGTTCTCAGTCTGCGGCCACTGGGTCTCCTCGTCGTCCACTGGGTCGGTGTTTGAGGACGGGTCATCCACATCATAGGAGCAGAGCTTCACAGGAAAGTGCTCGAGGGGAGGGGCGAGTTCGGCAATGACTTGCGCTCTTCGGCGGTCCTCTGGCTGTAGGTCATTCGGCGCTGCCTTGCCGGGGAAGATCCGTTGTCCGGTGTCGGTGCCATTGGTCCCGTTGCCGGGGTTGTCGTCCAGAGGCACGTTGCCGGGGAAGGTGTCCCACTTGACCGATCTCACCCGCACGTCAAGCGTCTGCCCACACTCCCTTGCCCACTTGTTCTGGTGCGACCTCTCCAGGTGGCCGTGGGCATCCCTGGCCCGGACTACGAAGTGATAGTTGCCCGTCTTGCCCATTAACGCTGTCGGCACCTTCAGCCGCACCGCGTGCTGAACCCCGCCCAGCGTGGCGTGCAGGCCGTCGTGGGCGGCGTGGCCTTTCTGCTGACACTCCAGCGTGTTGAGGTCTGCGCTCCACGTCTCTAAGTCCGGGTCGAACACCACCAGCTCACCTTGCGTGGCGTCGGCCGGTTCCTGCGGGTCTTCGTCGACGAGTTGGTCGCCATCGTTGTCTTGCCCGTCCACCGGGTCCTCATCCCAGCGGCCGTCGCCGTCGTTGTCCGTGCGCACCGACTGGCACTGCAGCCCGTAGCGGATCAGGAAGTCCTGTGTCTCCGCTTGGGCGTCGAAGCCCAGGTACTCCGCCTCGGTCACGGGCTGTCCCTGGTCTTCTCCCGGCAGGAGGGCAAGGTGACTGCTCTTGTCCTGGTCCTGCGTGCCGGGGAGGTTGGACATGGCGCCGACCACGTAGGGATACACGCCCTTGGGTACCGGCTGGCCCATGCCGTTGGTGCCAGCCCAGGTCCAGAGCTGCGCAGAAGGGGCTTCCAGCCCGAAGAACGTCTCGCTCCGCACTTCGTTTCCGGCCAGGTCATAGACGGTCAGGTGCGTCTGGACTGTCTCCTGCTGCAGGACGGCGAGGGTGTAGTTGACAGTCCGTGGGTTCGGATCTGGTTCGGCGGGATTCCACAGCAGCACGGGCTGCTGCGAGGCCGCCGTCACCACCAGATTGTCGAAGGAGACCACCATCTGGATCTGGTCCGTGACGTACTGGAACGGCATCGGGGCAACCTGGTACGTGTAGCCCACGGTGAGGGTGTACTCGCTGTTGTGGAGCGGGTGCGGCGGCGGGGAGGCAGCCACGATCATCGACTGTGTGCCCTGGCCTGGTGGCGGAGGACTGCACTGCCCACAGTAGCCGGGCGGCCGGCCCGAGTAGCCCAGATCGTAGAACTGAGCGGGATGCCCCGCGTTCTCAGCGAGCTGCATGGAGTTCACACCGACCCAGATGATGGGGAAGTTCTGCCAGGTGGCGTTGAAGATCAGTTCGACCGGTCCACCCGACAGTGTGGCGCCGCCTCCGACGCAGTTGTACCCGGGCTGGCCGGCCACGGGATGCCAGTGCGCCGATAGCCAGACCGCGGGTGCGCCGAACATCTGCTGCGCCGTGACGCCTCCCTCGGAGCACTCGAAGATGACCCGCACTCTGGCCTTGCGGTCCCCGAAGCAGGCGGTCACCGTCGCCGTCGCGGGTTCTGTCGCGGACACCAGGAACGTCTGCGCCTGGCTCTTCTCGTCCAGGGCGACGGTGGTGTTGGTGAGTCTCCCTGCGGTGGTGGAGAACTCGACGATGCCTTTCAGCACAGTATCCGTCCCGGACTCGACGGTTGCCACGATCCGCGACGAGTGCTGCCCGTCGGCGGGGATCGATTCCGGCTCTGCCGTCAACGTCAGTCCCTTCTTTCCCGAGTCGCCTACCTCAGGCGGCTGCCCCCAGAGCAGCGTGGGAGTGAGGAAGAGCACAAGTCCAACGAGCGCCCCCCCCCCCGCAGACACCGACCAAGCTCCGCAGGCGCACCTCAGCCTGCACGACACAACGCTCCATTCCCTTGTATGAACGGCACACGGTGTCCACCTCCGTTTGACGTCTGGCAGCCAAGTGTGCCTCCAACCGGCTTCATTGTCAACCCCCAGCACAGCCACAGAGCAGTCAGACGTCGCAGGGAGGGGGCAGCCATGCGAGGCGCGGGCTTCGCCAGAAACGAAGGCGGACGGCATGAACTACTTCCGGCCACTCCTTCACCCGGACACCATGAGGCTTGCGCTGAGGTTCCGGAGAATCTGCCAACTGCGCGACGCGAGCCGCCGCTCCCTTGACGCTTCTGTGACTCACGGCTATAGTTTCCTCTGCCCCTTCGTGGCGCGCCCACGCATGAAACTCTCTGTCATCATCCCTGTCTACAACGAGCGCGACACGGTGTTGGAACTGCTGTCGCGCGTGCAAGCAGTCGAGATCGACAAAGAGGTTCTCGTTGTGGACAACTGCTCCACCGACGGCACGCGCGAACTGCTCGACCAGCTTGGCGATCCGGCTGTGCAGGTGTTGCACCAACCGGTGAACTACGGCAAGGGCACCTCTGTCCGGGCCGGGATTCGGCGGGCGCGGGGGGACTACCTGATCGTGCAGGATGCCGATCTCGAGTACGACCCGGAGGACTACCACAAGATCCTCGACGCCGCCGAATCCAACGGCTGGCCCGCCGTATTCGGTTCCCGACTCATGGAGGCAGCGCCTGACTATGAGCCTTCGAGGATGTTCCGCTTCGGCCGAGTCTGGATGACACGGCTGTTCCGCCTGCTATACCGAGCCGACGTGACGGACGTGGCGACCTGCTACAAACTGATGCG
>PEVN01000333.1 GCA_002779825.1 Armatimonadetes bacterium CG06_land_8_20_14_3_00_66_21
TCGGGCGTGAACTGCACGCGGCTGAACGACGCCTCAACAGACTGCGCCAGCGCCTTGGCCAGCGTCGTCTTCCCAACCCCGGGCACATCCTCGATCAACACCGACCCACCCGCTGCCAACGCAATGGTCAGTACCTCCAGCGCTTCATCCTTGCCCTGGATAACGGTAGCGAGGTTGCCTTTCAGTTTGGACAAGTGCTCGGCCGAGTCGGTGACAGACATGGGCACGCTCCGTGTTGGCGGTCAGGGGCATGGAAGGGCGGACGACTGGAAGAATGGGGAGGGAGGACGCTCGCTCAGCGTTCCATTCCGCCAGCCTTCCTCGCGCCCCGCCGGTTGCTGCGTAGAGTGTATCACGGAGCGCCCTACGAACGGCAGCACGCAACCGCGTGCAGGCATCCCCCGCCAAACAGCGAACAGAAGAGACAACCCACGCGACCCGACACATGACCCGTGACACATGACACATGGCCCGTGACACATGGCCCGTGACCCGTGACACACGCCCCCCAGGAGCCCTCCCGTGAACCAGACCGCGATTCGCCTCCCCGCCCTCGCCCTCCTGCTAAGCCTCACCCCGCACACCCTCGCCGCCCCCACCGTGGTGAACCCCAGCTTCGAGGTCGACCGCTACACCGTCTGGCCCGGCGCCGTCGGGCAGAATGGCGGCAAGCTCACCGGCTGGAAGCACACCGGCACCGTCGGTCTCAACCCCGTCTGGGAAGACCCCACCAAACCCGCCGAGTCACGTGCGCCCTTCGCCGACAACGGCAGGCCCCCCCACGGCCGGCAAGTGGCCTTCATTCACAATATCGGCGCCCTGTCCCAGATGATCGACGGCTTCGAGGCGGGCAAGAAGTACCGCCTCACCTACTTCGAGAACGCCCGCCACAACAACGCCCCCGACCGCAACCCCAAGCTCAGAGTCACTTTCGGCGGCGAGGTCCTCGTCTCCGAACACGCCCTCAAGCCCGTCGAGGCCATCGACAGCCACACACTGCCTTTCTGCTTCGTCGAGAGCGCCGTCTTCACCGCCCCCAAGGCCGGCGCCTTCGAGCTGAGGTTTGAGACGACGTTTGGAGATCGGGTGGCCATCGTCCTCGACCAAGTGACGATCGCAGAGGTCGGACTGCCCCCCCCCAACACCGCCTCCCTGGCTGATCCCTTCAGCCGTTGTTCGTCCACCTGGGAGTCCGGGGTGCCCTGCCTCCAGCACGCTCCCTCTTGCCGGCAGGTCCGGGACCCGACTCGTTGGCCCTCCCGGTACAGGGGCATCCGCCGAGGCGATGGAGATGATTGCCTCCTGCCCCAGTTCACGGTGGCAGTGGGACGCCGGCTCTGACTGAGCCGAGGGGGAGGTTCGAGAGAGAGGCCAACGAATCGCGTTCCGCATGGTCCCAGCGGGGACTGAGGTCGAGTTCGCGAGAGGGGACCCGCATGTCGCGCGTACCTGGAGTTGTGCTGTTCCTGTCGCTTGCCCTCTGTGTGAGCAGTGCGTTCACCGACCCGGTCAAGGTCTACCTTCTGGCCGGGCAGTCGAATATGGTCGGTCCCAGGAACAACGAGCAGCTTGAGGAGTTGGCGCCCGAGTTGCTCAAGCCGCGCGACGACGTCTGGTGCGTCTATGCGCAGACGCCACCTGGTCCGTTAGCCCCGGGCTTTGGGTTCCGCTCAGGCAACTTCGGCCCGGAGCTGAAGCTCGGGCACGTGTTGGGCGATTCCGTGGACCACGAGATCATCCTGTTCAAGAGCGCCATTCGCGGAAAGACGCTGAAACGGGACTTCCGCCCTCCGCACACTGACGACCGGACTGCTTGGTGCGATGGCGGTTGCCTCTTGCGGTTTCGCGGCGCCCGGCCCGGCGGTGTTCGAAGGACTCGACCCGCTTCAGTGGGCGCGAGAACCTCACGCAACCCTCAGCCACACCGCGACCATGGCGGCAGAATCGGTCGCGGCGCCGGGCGGCGTCGAGTATGGCTTCGAGTGCACCGCTGGCGGCGCCATCGCCAGCGGTTGGCAGGCGAACGCCGAGTACCAGGCGACCGGGCTGACACCGGAGACGGCGTACACGTTCGTCGCGAAGGCGCGTGCAAGGGGCGACGGGCGCGAACTCCTGGCGCCATCGCGCCCCGTCACCGTGACGACGCCACCCGCCGACAAGCACGACCAGCGGTTGGCGGAAGAGGTCGAGTTGGTCCCGCTGCTGGTCAGTGGCGACAAAGACAACCGGATGAGCATTGTCCTCGCCAACCGGTGGACGCCGCCTGGTCGCGAGAACGACTACAACAAGCCCGAGCTGCGCGAGGAGTTCCTGAAGGACGCGCGTCACGTTCTGCTTGGGCTGACCCGTGGCGATGCTGAGGCGCTGGAGCCGTTCGTCACGCTGCGCAACTTCTTCAACGTCTATGCGCTCTGGTGGCCGACGGCACCACCGTGGGACCCCAACGACCGGCAGAACGGGCTCCACTGGGACGACTACAACGCCCTTCGCGACCGACTGTTTCTGCCGTGGCAGCGAGACGGGCGCGGGTGGGTGACGCACCTGGCGATGCCCAATTCGGACAGCGGCGGCGGCGGCGCCGGCCGCCGACCCGACCAGCGAGTTGGCGATGCGATGATTGCCGGTAACAAGATCGAGGACTTCTTCCATGAGTTCTCGCACACCGCGATGGGCCTGGGTGACAAGTACATCGGCTGGGGCGTGTGGGGCGGTGCCTCGGCATCCGGGGAGTCTCCCGTCGCTACCCATTGGACCCAGCGCGGCCGGGTGCGTTGGCGGGCCTGGATCGAGCCGAATACGCCTGTCCCCACGCCCTACGACCGGGCGCACCTCCACAAAGTGGGCGTGTTCGAAGGCGCCACGCACCGCCTGGGCTACATCTTTCGCGCCACGCCGACCTGCATCATGGCGGTCAGCCAGTTCCGCGACGGGCTGT
Organism: Armatimonadetes bacterium CG06_land_8_20_14_3_00_66_21; assembly: GCA_002779825.1. GTDB lineage: Bacteria > Armatimonadota > Abditibacteriia > CG2-30-66-41 > CG2-30-66-41 > CG2-30-66-41. Next base: position 2,936 of record PEVN01000333.1, read on the forward strand.
GCCCGGTGTGCATTCAGCGGGCCACGCAGCGCGCCTACGAGTGGGTGGATGTATTCGACGCCACGTACCCGGTCCGCAAAGAGCTGACCTTGAGGCAGCCGGGCCGGGCGCGTTTCGCCATTAGGCGGGTGAAACCGGAACCCGACACCCACCGGGTCGAGTGGCGGTTGAACGGCAAACGGGTCGCGACCGGCACCGACGAGGTGGAGGTTGACCTCGGTGCGCTCCCTGCGTACACGCTCACCTGCACGGTCACCGACGAGACGGCGCTCATCCGGCCGGACCCGCCCTACTCGGCCTATCCCCAGGCGGAGACCTCGTGGCAGCTCACCAACCCGCATCCGGGCTTGCAGGCAGAGCCACTGCGCGTTGCGCTCACGGCGGCCGGTGGCGAGGCGAAGACCGTTACCTGCAAGTGGTCCACCGGGGCGACAGGTCTGGTGCTCGATGGCCTGGCCGACGGTACGTACCACTGTGACTTGGCGCACAAGGACGGTTCCACGCTGAGCGGCGAGGTGACATTGGCAAAGCCCGCTCAGCCGCTCGCCGTGACCGTGGCCGAGGTCATTCCGTCGACGGGTCAGAACAACGGGCAGATCCGCTTGGACGTGAGCGGGGGGAGGGCGCCGTGTCAGTTGAGATGGTCTGACAAGCCGGATCAGCCAACGAGCGCCTCTTTGTCCCGTCGGGCACGTATACCGTCGCGGTGAAGGACGCCAACCTGACGACAGTCGAGAAGACTGTTGTCGTCGGCGAGGAGAAGCCGTTCGTGCTCGCGCGCCCGCGATTCGAAGCAACCGCTGCCGGTGCGGTGAAGATCGCCAACCCGCAGCCCGGGTACCGCTATGTCTGGTATGACCGCGATCTGCCGTTGTTCCTGATGCAGCCGCCGCGGGGTATGTACGAGGGCACGTTCACCGCGAGCGACGGGCGAGTGGTGGAGGCGACCGGCGCGGTCGTCCCGGCAACCAACGGCAAGTGGATCGTTGAGACCAAGGAGAACAAGAACGATTTCAGTACCTGGGTGCGAGTGGACGCCTATCTTGCCGGACCGCACGCCTGGCCCAAGACCGTGAAGCTGCCGACCGACCACGATGGTCACGCCGGTGTCGCGTTGCAGCTTACCGGCGACACCACTGAGGAAGAGTGGTTGAAGACGGAAGGCGAGACCTTCCTGCATGCCCAGTGGAAAGGGGCAGTTGCCGACGGCCGGCTAACGCTCGCGGGCACCGGTCGGGAAGGCGGCCGGTTCGAGCTGTTCTACAGCAGCTTCTGCGAAGACCCCGCCCGCCCGCTGCAGGTCGGCACCGAGTTCCGGCCTCCCAAGCCAGGCAACTACTACGTGGCCGCGCAGAAGGAAGACACCGGCGCCCTCAGCAGCAACCGGGTAGGCGTCGCCCTCACCTGCGACGCCCAACCAGCCCCCGTCGAACCGCTGCAACCCGACGCAGTGAAGAGCTGCAAGCTGCTGCTCTGGTTGGACGCCGCCGACATGAACGCCGACGGTCAGCCAGACACCGCCGCTGACTTCTGGACGTGGGAGCGCGGCATCGTGCACGGGTGGAAGGGCAAAGCCAATGACGTAGACTTCAAGATCATGCACTATACTCGCGAAGGTTAGGAATACACCGAAGTGGAAGTTCGCAGAACTTCACCCGGGGGCGTGTGGTGAGCACCCAACACACTGCTGTGCACGCAGAGGCGTCGAACTTGTGCAATAGCTTCGGTGTATTCCTAACCTTCGCGAGTATACCTGCCCAACGCGGCCAACGGCAAGCCGGTATGCGACTTCCGCTACCTGTGGCTGCAGGGGGAGGACGGCCTCGGCGTCCCACCCGCAAGGCGTCTGTAGCTGCGAATGCCGCCCCTCGCCTCGCCAGGTAAGGTCGGTCTTCCGGTAGCGGTCGACGTCGCCGAGGATCGCGGAGTGAACGCTCAGGCAGCTTCGGCCATCGCCTGCAGTTCGGAAGTGCAGTTCGGGCAGCGCGTCGCCTTGAGCGGGATCGCCGACAGGCAGAACTCGCACTCCTTCGTCGTTGCGGGCGCAGCCTCTCCCTTCTTCTTCGCCAGCGCCTGCAGCTTGTTGATCTGCTTCACCACGATGAAGATTGCGAAGGCGACAATGACGAAGTCGATGACGGTGTTGATGAACGCGCCATAGTTGATCGTCGGCGCGCCAGCGGCTTTGGCTGCAGCCAAGGACGGGTAGACTTTGCCCGAGAGGTTGACGTAGAGACTCCCAAAGTCCACCTTGCCCATCAGCAACCCCAATGGCGGCATGATCACGTCCTGAACCAGCGAACTCACGATCTTGCCGAAGGCGCCACCAATGATGATGCCGACGGCCATGTCGATCATGTTCCCCTTGACGGCGAACTCCCTGAATTCCTTCCACATCTCCTGGTCTCCTTTGACCGCTCTCCTGAGTGCTGGGAGGGACTTGGGCAAAGGGTAGCACCACCCGTGTGCGGAGGCAACCGTAGGTAGCTGCGTCGTGCCTTCTTGACGGCACTGTCGAGCGGTGATACGATCAGGTCGTGATCGAGTCGTTTGCCGACAGGGAGGCCGAGCGTCTCTGCCGCGGCGAAGTCTCGCGGAAGCTGCCTCTGGACATCCAGCGAACTGCCCGGCGCAAGCTGCTGTACTTGGACGACGCCGAGGACCTTCGCGACCTGCGCGCGCCGCCTGGCAATCGCTTGGAGGAGCTTCGCGGAGATCGCGCCGGCCAGCACTCCATTCGCATCAACGCCCAATGGCGAATCTGCTTCGTCTGGGACCGCGGGCGCGCCCACAACGTGCAGATCGTGGACTACCACACGTAGGGAGCACTCACGATGGCGACCCTCCCACCCGTTCATCCAGGCGAAGTGCTGCTTGAGGACTTTGTGAAGCCGCTCGGACTCAGCCAGTGCCGCGTGGCGAAGGACCTGGGCGTCTCGCCCATGCGCGTCAGCCAGATCGTGCATGGCAAGCGCGCCATCACCGCCGACACGGCGATGCGACTCGCCCACTACTTCGGCACAAGCGCCGCTGTGTGGATGCGGCTCCAGGCGCGCTACGACCTCGAAGTGGCAGAGAACGACCGAGGCGCTCGGATTCGCGAGCAGGTTCGCCCGCTCCCGCGGTCGCGGCACGCGGCCGTTGCGGGGGCAAGCGTGGGTTAGCTGGCCGGCCGTGGTCATTGCGCGAGCGACGCTGTGCCCCCCCCTGCGGTCAGCCTGGTCTGTCGCCGAATGGCCGGGGAGATGACGAGGCAGGGCAGCCGGGGCGCCCTTTGGGCCATCGGTGTCCGCTCCAATGACTTGTTCGAGCCGCGGATCGACGCGAGCAGCCGCCGCTAACCGGGCGCCGGAGCGCGAGGCGCTACAGGCACCCATCAGCCCTACTGTTGGGCGCTCCGGCTGAACGATACGCTATGCCGCACGTGCTTGCCTCAAGAGACTTGGAGTATGCGAGACCCTTAGCTTCGCGAAGTACGCTTTGCCCAGCTCCTCGTCGTTTGGGTCGCCAGATCTTCCGGAGATCAGCAGAACCTCGAATCCCGCCCCATCTCGATCCGCGATCGCCAGGCCTCGGTTTCTCCCGCAGGCCGCCATCGCGGCACGCAGCAATACGGGCAAACGACCAAGCAGGACCGCGCGCTCGACTCCCCTCGCAGCAACCAGTACGTACACAAGATCCGGCTTGGAATCTGTCCAGAATGCGCCATACGCCATATTCTCGGCGCCGGCGTTCTTCTCCACCTTGTCCATCACCCCCACGAACTGGCGCCCCAAGGCACTTCGCTCTGCTAATCGAAGATCGCAGAGCTCCTCCTGCATGAGCAGGTAGCTGCGCCTATCATCGGGGGGATCAAACCGAGCAATAGTCTGGGCATCCAGCCCCTCAGAGAAGTCCTTGAGGCGTGCGGCAAGTGCGTCTGAAACGCACTCGACCATGCTCGCGAACTCATGTCGTGACTGTCCGGCGTCAAGCACGCTCCGCCACTCCGCGTCTCGCGCGGACCTGGATATCCGTGCGTGCGCGTGGCCGTCGCACCCGGCGAAAGACTCTGTGTTGAGCACGTAGTACCTATAGAGCAGCGCTTCATGACCAACCAGCCGTAGGCACCCGTCTGGAAGCGTCCTCCGGGCGTGGAAGTAACCGGCGATGTCTGGGAATGCCCGCAGCTCCTCAATGAGCTTTAGGAAGTCACTCACCGAGAGATACGTGACCGGAACGCCATCCAGTAGCAGCGGCAGCTCCTGCGGCAGCTCAACGGCCTCACCGAACACCTCGGTGAGGACCACAGCATGAGCGACACGGACTGAGCCTTGCTTGAAGTCGACCCGCCCTCGGCGCCAATGCTGACACCAGAATGGTTCACGGGCGATCGTTTTTAGCGCCCCTCTTGCTTGGTTTACGGCCTTTTCAGCATTCTTGATTGTCCACCGCCGCAGCTTGTCGCCGCCTCTCGATGATGGATCAGCTTGGCACTTCATTGACGCAAGGATGGCGTTGCCGCGCAACACAAGTAGAAAGTCGCAGACCTCCTTCTGTCTTCCTCTGGCGTCGGTCTCCGCTGCTTCGACGGCGGCGACCTTGCACGCTGGATCGGCCCCTCGGCGCCGTCCGCGTTGAGCGGGTCGCCAACGCCTCGCCCGCAGTAACCACAGGAGCGGCCCGTCGGCGCCGTCCGCGTTGCGCGGGTCGCGGGAGCCGACGAAGGAGAGGAGCGTGGCAGTGCCGGTCGGTCTTCGCATGATTAGGGGGGCGCGGGTCTCTGCGCCGGCCCCCCTCCGCCCACGAGTTCGCTTCAGCGCCGGTGCACACCCGCCTCTGACGGAACTGGAGCCAACACTCCGACGTGCCTGGCGCCCCTCGTGGCATAGGTTTCCAACCTGTGCGGCAACACCCCGGCGCGGTGGTCGGCGATACAGGTTGGAAACCTATGCCACAGGGCCCTTTCCACGAATCGCCTTCAGGGCGGGCACGCCTCAATACGCTCCCAGCACCACAAGCAAGTCCGTTCGCTCTCTGAGCGCCTCCAGCACCGGTCGGAACGCTTCCGACTCGGCGTCGGCTTCGAGGTCGACGTAGAAGAGGTACTCCCACGGGGTGCCGTGGATTGGGCGCGACTCCAGCTTGACCAGGTTGACGTTGTTCTGGGCGAACAGGCCGAGGACGTCGTGGAGGGCGCCGGGACGGTTGGGAGTTTGCAGGATGAGCGACGATTTGCGGCGGGGCTCCTTGCTCCAGGGGGCAGCGCCCACGACGGCGAAGCGGGTGTAGTTCCGCGGGTTCGCTTCGATGCCTTGCTGGAGGACCTCCAGCCCGTGGGCGGCGGCGGTCTCTCGGCTGGCGATGGCGGCGGCGGCGGGGTCGCCCTTCTCCTTGAGCTGCCGGACGGCTGTCACTTCGTCTTGGGTGGCGACCAGTTCCCACTGCTGGGCGGTCAGGAACTCCTGGCACTGGCGGAACACCTCCGGGTGCGACAACACGCGCCGGAGCTGCTCCAGCTTCGTGCCCGGGCGGCCGAGGAGGGCGTACTCGAGGCGCAGCAGGATCTCGCCGACGATCTTCAGGTCGAACGACAGCAGCAGGTCGTAGTTCTCGTGGACGCTGCCGGTGAGCGAGTTCTCCAGGGGGACGAGGCCGAACCGGGCGCGCCCCTCGGCGACGGCTTCGAACACCTGCCGGTACGAGCGCGCCGAGACGATGGCGACCTCGCTGCCGAAGTACTGGGTGCACGCCTTGTGGCTGAACGTGCCCGCCTCGCCGACCAGCGCCACGGGCAGCGAGGCGGCGGCTGCCGAGGGGGCGGCCTGCGCGACGGCGCGGGCCTTCTCCAAGTAGTCAAAGTCCAGTTGCTTGCCCACCACCGGGGCGATGACGTGCAGGTCACGCATGAGCTGGCCGAACTGCTCGGGGAACAGGCTCTGCGGCCCGTCGGATAGCGCCTTCTCCGGTTCGTTGTGCACCTCAATCTCGAGTCCATCGGCCCCGGCGGCGATGGCGGCGCGGGCCATCGGGGCGACCTTCTCGCGGATTCCGGTGGCGTGGGAGGGGTCGATGAGGATCGGCAGGTGGGTGAGCCGTTTCACCACCGGAATCGCCGACAGGTCGAGGGTGTTGCGGGTATACGGCTCGAAGGTGCGGATGCCGCGCTCGCAGAGGATCACTTGCCGGTTGCCCTCCGACAGGATGTACTCGGCCGACATCAGCCACTCCTCGATGGTGGCCGACAGACCGCGCTTGAGGAGCACCGGCTTGTCCAGCCGGCCGACGCACTTCAGCAGCTCGAAGTTCTGCATGTTGCGCGCGCCAATCTGCAGCACGTCGACATAGGCCAGCATCAATTCGGCCTGGTCGGGCGAGGTGATCTCAGAGACGGTGCGGAGCCCGGTCACTTCGCGCACTTCGGCAAGGATCCGCAATCCCTCCTCTTCCATGCCCTGGAACGAGTAAGGCGATGACCGCGGCTTGAAGGCACCGCCGCGAAACAGGACGGCGCCACACCGCTTCACTGCCTCGGCGATTGTCAGCGCCTGCTCGCGGCTCTCGATGGCGCACGGCCCCGCGATGACCACGAGGCGCCCTCCGCCGACGGGCACGTCGCCCACGTGCACAATGGTGTCTTCCGGGTGGTTGTCGCGCGCGGCCAGCTTGAACCCGACTGCGGAGGCCACGACCCGCTCGACGCCTGGCAGCGTGCCGAGGTGGCTCAGGTCCTGCCCGGGGCTCTCCTTGACCTCCCACACCTCGCGGTTGCCGACCTCAATCTCCTTGAGTGAGCAGCCATCGCGACGAAGGGCGCGGCGGGCTTCGGCTTTCTGTTCGTCGGTTGCGGCGGGGGTGAGGATCAGGATCACGGTGGGGCTCCTCTGAGGATGCGTGTCAGGTGTCACGTGCCCTGTGTCGTGTGGCGGGTGTCACGTATCGGGTGTGTTGCGGGCGTGTGCTCAGCGACCTATTTTAGCAGCATCGCCCGGCGCCAGCGTTGGGCGACCGCCCTTGAGCCATCATCCCGGATGGCCGATAATCCAACAGGCTGGGGCGGATCACCCGTTCTGCATCCCGCGTCAACGCTGGAGTCTCCATGCGCCTCAACCTCAAACCCCATCACCTCCTCCTCGCACAGAAGCTCGTCGACAAAGCCCATGCCAATGGCGGTCTGGCGCCGCTGGACCTGGAGCGCTTCTGGGAAGACAACGCCCTCGCTCGCAGGGACCCGTTTGCGCGCGACTGCCCGCAAGTGCCGTTGGGTATCGGGATGGCGCCGGATTGCTTCTTCGCTGAGCTTGGGATCGACGAGAATGCCGAGACGCTCCACAAGCTGCACCGCGAGCCGGAGTGGAGCCGACCGCTGACGAAGCAGTACAACGACAGGGCGGAGGAGATTGTGGGGCGACGGCTGCTGAGCGAAGCCGGCCCCGCTGACCCGACCCGGCAATACCCGCCGGTGAAGGCGCTGCACGATATCTTCGAAGCCGTGAACGAGTGGCACACCGACTCGTGGTGGCTGAAGCAGGCGGCGCACAATGTGGACGAGTTGAGGGCGCTGCTGGATCGCGTCGAGGCGCGACTGGACAACCTCCGCGCCTTCCTGCTGCCGCCCAACTGGGACGAGGAGCGCCAGCGGCTCATGGCGCTGGGCGTCAAGCCCGGCCTCTACCGCGGGCAGCGGGGGCCGGTGACGCTTGCCGCGTCGATCTACGGCCCGGAGAACCTGCTGTTTCTGTTCTACGACAGCCCTGATCTCGTCGCGCGATTTCGGGACCTGATCCTGCGGGCCATGCTGGACCTCGGCACCATCCTGGATGAGGAAGCCGGCTACACCGCCGAGGCGGCGCCCCGCGGCTTCTCCTTCTGCGACGACAACTGCTGCCTGCTTTCGCCCGACATGTACGAGCTCTTCGGCTACCCGATCCTCAAAGGCCTGTTCGACCGCTACGCACCCGACCCCGGCAACACGCGCGGGCAGCATTCGGACTCCGCCATGGGTCACTTGCTGCCGCTCCTCGGGCGACTCAACCTGAGCTGGACCAACTTCGGCCCGACAGTCATGGTGGACCAGATCCGCCAGCACCTCCCCAACGCCGTCATCCACGGCCAGCTTGCGCCGTTCACCTTCAGCCGCAACGACGAAGTGGGCCTCGTCGCCGAGTTCCTGCGCGACTTCGACATGGCCCGCGAGAAGCGCGGCCTGCTGTTCGCCACCGCCGGCTCCATCAACAACGGTTCGCGGCTGACTGGGCTGCGGCTCATCATGGCGGCGATTCAGGAGTACGGGCGATACGAGCGCCTGTCGACGGACGATAGCGAACCCGCCGCCGCCGCCCGGTCGGGGCTCAGCTTGGACGACACGCTGAGGCCGATGACGCAGGCGTGACGACGCTGGGGAGGCTGTGGACGCTGAAGGCGGAACAGCGAACGGCCAACGTCGAACATCGAACACCCAATAGAGAACGCCCAACGCTCAACGCCTGAAGTGCGTTTCGGCAGCCTCCGTTGTGGGTCGGTGGAGACGCTATACTGTGAACTGCACCAGCAATGCGGAGGTGATGCTTTGATGGCTGACGGCGCGACCGCGACCTTCGACGAGGTTCTCGACACCGTTGAGTCCCTACCCCCTGACGACCAGCTTCTACTGGTTGACATCATTCGTCGGCGCCTGACAGACTACCGCCGTCGTAGACTGGTAGCCGAAGTCGCCGAGGCGGAAGCGGCATACGAACGCGGCGAGGTGCGCCGAGGGAGCATCGACGACCTGATGCGGGAACTGGACGCATGACACCACTCCTCTGGAGCGCAGCCTTCGTCCGCGCGCACAGAAGGACGGTTCGGCGCCACCCGGAGCTTCGCACGAAGGTTGCGGAGACACTTCGACGGCTCGCCGTGGACCCGTTCGACCCGCGCCTACACGCACACAAGCTGCGAGGAGACCTCGCAGGCAGATGGACCTGCACGGTGGACTACGACAACCGGGTCCTCTTCAAGTTCGTCGAGGACACTGAGACAGGGGACGAAGCCATCCTGCTACTCACGATGGGCACCCATGACGGGGTCTACTGAGCTCCCCTTCAGACCATGAGAACGCGTCGGCTTGGGGCGACACTACTGGTAGCGCTCACCGGCATTGCAGCCATTGCCTGCCTGTCGGCACCCGACGTCGCCGAAGACCGGACGGTCGGGAAGTTGGCCAGGCTGGGGATCGCCCAGCTCCTCGCCGACCGTCGCGAGGATGAAGCTTCGAGGCAGATCCTGGCGTTGGCGGGGCAACAGGTGGACGAGTGGACGGTTGCCTGGGCGCAGCGGGAGTTCGCCCACCTGGCGGTGTTGAACGGGACGGTCGAGGAGCGGCAGCGGGAATGGCGGGCGCGGTACGAGGCGACGCCGGGGGATCCGTTCTGCTTGGGGCTGATGGCTCAGCTCCTGTTCGCCTCGGAGCAGCCGGAGGCGGCGATCGAGATCATCGGAGCGCACGTGGCGCGGGAGAGGAACGCCGAATCGGCATGGCGCCTCGCGGCTGCGACCTACGAGTGCTTCGGAACGTACGACAGAGCGTTGGAGGTCTTCGCCGAGCTGCTCCGGATCGCCCCTCACAGCCCGGAGTACCTCGCCGCGCCTGACGGCTGGATGGCGGTAGTCGAGAACCGGCAGGCTGCGTGGCACGCCGTCGGGGCGAAGCTGGCGGCGGGGGGCGCCAACCCGTTCCTTCACTCGCTCGCCGGCGACTACGCACGGGAGCTGCGAGACTACCCCTCAGCCGTTCGGCACTACCGGGACGCGGTGGCGAAAGACGGCGGGGCGTACGCAAAGCTGCGGCTGGCGGAGGCGCTCAAGGCAGTCGCCGAGTGGGACCAGGCGGCGGCGCTGCACCGGCAGGTCGCCACGGCAGACGACGTCCCGATCAGCGCCTCCCAGCGGTCGCGGTCTGAGGCGACTCGACGGCTGGGCGAGTTGGAGGCCGGAGCCAAAGCTGACTATGTGAACGGCGTCTGGATTCGTCTGGGCAAGCGGATCGTCGGCAACGGTCTGGAGTTGGTTGAACGGCAGGACAGTGTGACCGCGGTCGAGGACGTCGGCGGCCGCGAGTGCCGCCGAACCGACGGCGTGCGCGGCGGCTACTTCCTCCGCTTCCGCGTAAACGACCGGTTCCTGTTCGAGGCGAGTCAGCCGGTGGTCCTGGAGTTCCACTACTTCGACGAGGCTTCCGGACAGGGGAAGTGCACGGTGTCCTACGACTCCACCGACCCGACCGGCAGTTGGATGCCTGTCCGTAACGGCCGCGACAAGGAGCCGGCGTGTTTCTACCGACAGAACTCAAGGCAATGGAAGACAGCGACCTTCCGCCTGCCCGATGCCCGTTTCGGCAACCGGCTCGACGACTACACCGACTTCCGCATTCGCAGCTTTGGCGACAACCGCACCGGCGGTGACCTGTGCGTGAGCGAAGTGCGGCTGCGGCTGGAGGGGGAGGTCGAGGCTCGGCAGGAGGCCCGGCCTCCCGCTAGGACGCGGGAGGTCCCGATCGCCGACCTCCCGAACGTGAAGCTCAGCCCGTACAACGTCCAAGACTGCCGCGCGGAACCGGTGACGGTCGGCGGAGAGCCCTGCCTTCGGTTCGACTACTACCTCCCGCACCTGCCTGTGGGCGACTACGCCTGGACGGAGCTTGTGGTCGACCAGCCGCTGGCGGCGCCGCCGCGTTCGGTCGGTGTGCGGATGGACCCGCGTGGGTCGCTGTGCGAGGCGGCCCTCCGGGTGGTGGACGCGACCGGCGAGACCTTCCAGATGAAGATCACCTACCAGATGCACGGCTACGGCTGGACGGTGGCCAGCCGGCCACTGACGTTCCTCGGCGCGTCGTGGGGCGGGAACGCAGACTCGAAGATCGACTACCCCGCGACACTGCACTCGCTCCTGATCGACACCTCGCGGCGAGGACGTGACTCAGTGTTGCTGAAGGACCTCGTCATCCAGGAGTAGCGCAATGAGTGAATCCAGAGAGGGACCGGATTGGGTGTGTGTGAACAGGCAGGCGCCCTGGCAGGCGCGCGATTCGCAAGGTGAGTTCGTCTACGACGACCACCTCTGGGTCCTCGGCGGCTGGTTCACGCCGGAGACGCCCAACCCGCGCGATGTCTGGAAGTCGCCTGATGGCAAACAGTGGACTTGCACTGTGGAGGTCGCCCCGTGGGAGCACAGCGACCTGTCGGCGTCGATGGTGTTCAGGGACAGAATGTGGTTCATGGGCGGGCGCAAGCTGCCCGGCGCCGAGAACAGCAACAAGGTCTGGTCGTCCACCGATGGCGCTGAGTGGACATTGGAGACTGACGACCCCGGCTGGTGCCCGCGGGTGGCGGCCTCCTTCGCCGTGTTCGGGGACCGGATGTGCATCCTCGGCGGCACCGAGAGCTTCTACGACCACAGTGACGCGATGGTCAAGAACGACGTCTGGTCGTCTGCCGACGGCAAGCAGTGGGAGCGAGCGACCGCCAACGCCGACTGGTCGAAGCGGGCGCACGCCCAGACCGTCGTCTTCGACGACAAGCTCTGGATCATGGGCGGCGGGCTGTGGCACCCGGAACACGTGGCCGCCAACGATGTCTGGTGCTCGGAGGATGGCGCGAACTGGACGCAGGTGACGGCCGCCGCCCCGTGGCCGCCGCGGCTGTGGTTCTCGTCGGTCGTCTACCGCGACCGGATGTGGGTCCTCGGCGGCTGGTCCAAAGAGAACGGCAACTTCGGCGACGTCTGGTACAGCAAGGACGGTGCGCACTGGACGGAGCTCAAGTCGGCCGTGGTCTGGAAGAACCGCCACGAACACTCGGCGTACGTCTTCAACGACAAGCTCTGGGTCGCCGGCGGCTATGCGGAGACGCTCAACAGCGAGGTGTGGACTCTGGAGATTCCCGAGGGGTGGCTCGGCGAGAAGTGACGCGGCAGCTCCGACATCGCCGAACGCCTACCGCAGTTCCAGGAACCCCGCGTTGTCGACCTGCCAGGTGGCGTGGTGGGTGCCCACCCACAGCACCCAGGCGGGTTCGGCTGACTTCCGCACGGTAAGGCTGAAGGCGAAGCGGCGCTGCTGCGATATACCCGCGAAGGTTGGGAACACACCGAAGTCCCGGTGCGACTTCGGCTCCGTCTGGGAGAATACCCTCTGTCCTACGTCTGCTGCACGCCTGCCGCGGAAGTTCCGCGAACTTCCACTTCGGAACACTCCTTTCGGGTCCTCAGTCCGGCATCAACGGCTGTCGGTTCATAGGCGCTGAGCACCTCCCTTCTGGAACTGCGGAGTTTCCGCGGCCGGAGCTTCGCCATCGGTGACGAACTGCCTGAGCCGAATGTGTCTGCACGGCATGGACGCCTCCCTTTGCGATGGACCTTGACAATACCTGCGCCGAGCCTGTTCGACCGCAACTATGATGCCTCAAGAATCGCTCATGCCGCCGTGGCGACACCACGTGGGACGGAAACCGTAGAGCGGCGGTGCCAGCCCGCTCGTTGTCGGTCGCACATTAGCAGCCGGCTGGCAGCCGGGCTGTACGTTGTCCGCCGGTATCCGCGGCCGGCGTAGGGATTGGGGCCGGGAACCGGTCCTGCCGCATCTCGTCCTTGCCCGCGCCTGACGTAAACTCGACCGGTCGCACGCAGGCGCGTATTCAGACACGAGATGGAGGCAAGACCATGAGGAAACGACTCGTACTTGGCACGGCCGGAGTCGCGCTGCTCGCGTTGACTGGCAGCGTCGCTCTGGCCCAGAACTGGCCCGGCTGTCCGTGGGGCGTCGGCCCCGGCGTCCGCCCCGGACTGACCGAGGACCAGCAGAAGAAGGTCGACGCGCTCCGCGTCGAGCACCAGCAGAAGAGGCAGGGCGACCTCGCGGCCCTGCGGCAGAAGAGCTTCGAGCTGCGCACACTGACAGCGGTCGCCGACCCCGACGCGGCGAAGAGTAAGGCCCTGCAGGAGGAGATCACTGCTCTGCAGGAGAAGCTGACCCAGGCGCGGCTCGAACACCAAACGGCCGTGCGCAACGTGCTGACCGAGGAGCAGAAAGCCGCCCTGGGCACCGCCGCGTGTCCGTACGGCGGCCCCGGCCTCGGGTTTGGACGAGGTCGCGGCGCCGGCCTGGGCTATGGCGCCGGCAGGGGCCCACGACGCGGCGGCTGGGGGCGCGGTTGGTGCCGGAACTGGTGACCCAACCGAGCCAGGAGCCAGAGCCCTGCATGACCCTCCCGGGGGGCGGCGGAACTGTTCCGCCGCCCCCCGATTGCTTGTTGGGGAACGGATTCCTCTGGCGGGCGCATGGCCTCCCGGTCGAGCGCGAAGAGCAGGCCCCGGTGGCGACTGCTTGAGATTGAGGTGATTGTCAGGATGAAACTCGGAATTGTCATTCACTCAGACGTGCCGGAGACGGTCTGGAACGCCTTCCGCCTCGGCAGCTTCGCGCTTCATCAAGGCGACCAGGCGAAGGTGTTCCTTCTGGCGCGCGGGGTGGAGTGCGAGTCGTTGGACACGGCGCAGTTCAAGGTGACCGAACAGATGCAGACGTTCGTCGACGCCGGTGGCGAGCTCCTCGCCTGCGGCACGTGCCTCAAGCTGCGGCAGTCAGCGGGCTCGGAACTGTGCCCGCCCTCCACGATGAAAGACCTTCACGACCTGGTGAAGGAGAGCGACCGGGTGGTGACGTTTTGAAGCCCGGGCTCCTTCCGCCTGGCGGCGAAGAGCTTCGTTTGCCGTACTCCGTCAGGCGGTGGTCGGGTCTGTCCGATCGGTCTGATCCGTCCGAGCTGACCGATGCACGACCCGCCTGCGGGGCGGAACCGCAAACCCGTCCCCTTGGAGGAAAGCACCCATGGAAAACGCCCTCTACAGCGCACTGCTCGCCCTGCACAACCTCGCCCTTGTGGGCTGCGTCGCCGGACCGTTCTACAGGGCGCGCATCGTGGCGGCCAGGGCGAAGTTCGAGAAGAAGATCATCTACCCCATGGACCGGCTGGAAGAGGAGGTGCTCACCAGCCAACCGGCCCTCTGCTGACTGATGATCATCCTGCTGTACGCGACCGGGATCGGGTTCCCGGTTGTGTATCTGCTGTTCCACGGCGAGCTCCGGGAGACGAGCACGGTTGCCGCCACCGCCTTCTGGGTCAAGCAGCTTCTCGTGTTGGGGCTGGTTGCCATCCAGTTCTACGGCACCTTCGTGCTCAACCCCAGATGCGATTGCCCGCCCTCGGCATCAACGGGAACACATGTGCTCGGCGAGGGTCTCCTGACCCCGCCGCTCCCCGGACCGACAGGTCTCCTCGAATCCCGTGGATTCGCAGCCCTTTGAGACCTTCCGGTCAAGCGTTTCGGGGCGGTCGGAGACCTGCCCCGAGCTAGCGCGAATGTGCTCGGCGAGGGTCTCCTGACCCCGCCGCTCCCCGGACCGACAGGTCTCCAGAGCCCTTTGAGACCTTCCGGTCAAGCGTTTCGGGGCGGTCGGAGACCTGCCCCGAGCTAGATCAACGAAGCCGGCGGGAAGGCTTCCGCGCCGGCGCGCGCTGTGGGGTCCTCCGCGTCGTAGTTGGCGATCCAGCGCAACTGCGTACAGTGCAGCCAACGAATGGTGTTGATGACGAAGTCGCGGTGGACCGGATCGGAGACGCTGTCGGTCGCGTTCTGGCCGGGCTGGGTCTTCCAGAGCCCCCAGTCGTAGGCGGTCTCGCCCCCGACGTAGTTCGTCCGCCACAGCCCGGTGCGTTCGTTGAGTTCGCGAATCGGCTGCCCATGTGCCCACATCTGCTGGTAGTGCGCCCACGAGTCCCAGTACTCGCCGAAGCCGAAGCCCTGGAACTCGCTCCAGGCATGCCGCACCGAGACGAGCTTGTTCGGGAACGCTTCCTCGAACGCGGCGCCAGCAAACTGCTGCAGCTCCGCCGTCGGCGAGGGCGAGTGGTGCTCGCCCCACTTACCGAAGAGACCCAACTCGACGAAGGCAACGCGCGGGTCGTTGTCCCACGCCTCACCAAGCTTCTCGATGAACCGTGCCACCCGCTGCTGGAACTGCGGACTGGTGTAGTCATCGGTCTCCATGTCGGTGGGCCAGTACTTCTGGTCGGCGCCGCTCCAGTGGAGGTAGACACGGGGGATCACCTTGACGTTCTTCTCGGCGTAGCCCTTCCACTTGGCGTCACAGAACGCCCGGATCTTCTCGACGCTATCCGTCTCGACGCCCTCGAGCTCGTTCCACTTGATGTACTGGTGGGCCAGCGTCGCCCACTCGTGGTCGGTCCGCGCGTTGAGGGTGGTGAAGCCCTTCAGTGGATTGCGCAGGGCGCGTTCGTAGGGGCGGGGCGTGAGAGTGGCCATCGGTTCCTCGGCGTGGGCGCGTTGGCTCAGCGACGGGCGCGCAAGACCGACGGCCAGCGAGGTG
Organism: Armatimonadetes bacterium CG06_land_8_20_14_3_00_66_21; assembly: GCA_002779825.1. Classification (GTDB taxonomy): domain Bacteria; phylum Armatimonadota; class Abditibacteriia; order CG2-30-66-41; family CG2-30-66-41; genus CG2-30-66-41. The sequence continues at coordinate 18,339 of PEVN01000333.1, forward strand.
CTCACGAAGCGTCTTCTGTTGGTCATGGGTGTGGGGCTCCTGCCAGAATGCGGATTTCGGAATGCGGAATGCGGGACGAAGGACCGTACACCGCGTTCTCATCTGGTGTGGTGCCCAGCCAGGCGGCGGGCATGAGTGGTTCCTTTGGAAACAGAGCTTCGGTAGCGCTTCGACTCACCCCCAGGGCAATCGCACGATGGGGGTATGCAGTTGACTCTCGTACACGCTATATGTAGAGTAGTGGTTCATGGAGGACTATCCGAAGACGCTGCTG
>PEVN01000520.1:0-7532 GCA_002779825.1 Armatimonadetes bacterium CG06_land_8_20_14_3_00_66_21
CGCGCGAATCGGTAGAAGACGTTTGGGTCGTCCTGCACCGCGATGTTGCGCTCCGGGTGAGCGATGATCGGAGTGAGGGAGTGGGCCCGTAACTCGAACATGCGGGAAGACATGCTTCGCGGGATCTCGTAGTCAGACCACTCGAGTAGCAGGTACCGAGAGAGGTCATTCAGGCTCGTGACTTGGCCGCGGCGATACCGCTCAATGAGGTTTGCGCTCACCCAGGCTTCCGACCCGGGGAGTACGGTGAGGTCTATGCCGCGCTCCTGCAACTCGCGATTTAGCAGCGCCACCCCTTCGAGCACCTGCTCTTTCGAGGCGGAGGGCGAGCCCTCGTCGCCACAGTGTGGTGTGGCTACGACTCGGGTCACCCCGGCTTTGCTGGCCGCCTCCGCGACACGGATGGACTCCGCCAGGGACGCCGGTCCGTCGTCCACGCCGGGCAGGAGGTGACAATGGATATCCGTGGTCGGTACGGGACCCCCCGCCTCTGTGTCGGAGTCCGACGGCACGCTCACTCGAGCACGCCTCGACCGGGCTACCGCACGCCTTGAACGCGGGGGCATCTCTCACCGAACCAAGCTGTCGTTCGCCCACAGGGATTGTCGAGTATTCCACAATGGCTGCGCCATGCGTGAGAGTATGACACGAATCCTGCCTGTTCGACAGCATTGTGCCCAACTCCATGCCAAGGCCAGCCCGCGAGTTGCCTCCACCCGCGAGGTAATTCACCTCGCCGGCCGGCTTCTGTGCTCGGCGAGGGTCTCCTGACCCCGCCGCTCCCCGGACCGACAGGTCTCCAGAGCCCTTTGAGACCTTCCGGTCAAGCGTTTCGGGGCGGTCGGAGACCTGCCCCGAGCTAAGTACGGTTGTAGTATTAGGCTCAGCACACTTCCAAAGGACGGTGTTTCACATGCGCGTCGTCATGAAGTTCGGAGGCGGGATTCTGTGCTCGGCGAGGGTCTCCTGACCCCGCCGCTCCCCGGACCGACAGGTCTCCAGAGCCCTTTGAGACCTTCCGGTCAAGCGTTTCGGGGCGGTCGGAGACCTGCCCCGAGCTAGTTGCCTCCACCCGCGAGCTAATTCACCTCGCCGGCCGGCTTCTCCCGGCCGTATCCAGCCGCATGACGCCCCATTCTACGGCCAGGGCGAGGGTTTGTCAATAGGGCCGCAGACTGAATGCAGCGCGCTCTGGCGAGGTCGCCGCTACGACGCTCGTGCAGGTCACTCGGTGCTCCACCGACAGGGGCGTCGAGGAGTCCACTTTCTGCCCGCAGACAACCGGACGGTTGACCGGCATCGCCTGACGGGAAGCCGGGCGAGGCGGGGGGCTGCCGCGCCAGAAGGCAAGGTGCTTGGCACTCACGATGTCGAAGCCCGATCCCGGGATCCAGTCCACGGGAGCCCACCCGTATCCCGGCAGATAGTACTCCGCCCACACGTGGTGCGCCCACGCCCGCGAGCAGAGACCGCCGATCAGTCGCGCCGGGACGCCCTGCCGACGCAGCAGCCCGCAGAACAGCGAGGAGCGGAGGTAGCACTTGCCGAACTCACTGTGGTTTGCCGCGACGTAGTCCCAGGTGCGCTTGGCGCGTTCCCACGCGCTGCCTGGCTGCGCGAAAAGCGATTCGGCGACTTGCTCAAACTCCGGGCATTGTTGAAGGACCCAGGCGACATCGGGCGCTTGGGGATCGAGAAACGCACCTGCTGGATCATCCGCAGCCAATGGTCCAGCTTCGCACTGGGCGGCATTGTCCGTTCGCACCTCCCAGACGGTCACGCGGTACGTGGTCTTCCAGTTCGGGCGAAGGTCAACCGCCGGATCGGTGGTTCCGGGGGGCGTCGGAGTCTCGAATGTGGCGAACGCCCACTGCCCCACCGCCTTCTCTCGGCGTTGCCACTCGCAGTCGAGGGGGTGTTGGTACCAGAAGCCTTCAGGGACCTCGACAGCCGGCGTCGTCATTGAGTCTCCGACTCGGACAGCCACCTCAACCTCCAGAGTGACCGGAGCGCCCAACCGCGGCTGGGCGAGGCACCCGGAGGCGCCAAGTAGAACCAACGCGGGAATCGTGCAGGACTGCATTGCGGGCTGCGACTGAAGCTGCTGAGTGCGGCTGCGATTGGCGAGTATTGTACGAGCTGCCTTTGACCGCGTCAAGCGGTCTCTTTGGCGAGGTAACATCCTTGCGCTGGCGTCGGTGCGTGGCGGCTCGCGCATCCGGCGGGCCTCATCCCTGCCACTCACCGGGGGAACCCGGATACCTGACCTGTGCCGGAGGGCACCCGAGGAGCGAAACAGCATGGCAACAGAGACCGCGAAGATCGGTATCGTCGGCTGCGGCAATATCAGCAACATCTACTTCCAGGGCGGCACCACCTTTGAGAACCTCGAGGTCGTCGCGTGCGCCGACCTGTTCGAGGAGCGCGCCAAGGCGAAGGCGAAAGAGCACGGCGTCGGCAAGGCGCTCTCCACGGAAGCGCTCCTGGCCGATCCCGAGGTCGATATCGTCGTCAACCTCACGGTCCCGAAGGTCCATGCGCAGATCGGTCTGGCAGCCGTCGAGAACGGCAAGCACGTCCACGGCGAGAAGCCGCTGGCGGTGACCCGCGAAGACGGCGCCAAGCTTGTCGCGTTGGCGAAGGAGAAGGGGCTCCGCGTCGGCAGCGCGCCCGACACCTTCCTGGGCGGCGGTCTGCAGACCTGCCGGAAGCTGATCGACGACGGCTGGATCGGCACCCCGGTGGCGGCTACGGCGTTCATGACCGGTCACGGTCCCGAAGGCTGGCACCCCGATCCGGAGTTCTTCTACAAAGTCGGCGGCGGCCCCATGTTCGATATGGGTCCCTACTACCTGACCGCCCTGGTGAACCTACTCGGCCCCGTCAAGCGCGTGACCGGTTCCGCGCAGATCAGCCACCCCCAGCGGATCATCGGCAGTGAGCCGCACAAGGGTGAGACCATAGAGGTGGAAGTTGCCACCCACATCGCCGGGGTCATGGACTTCGCCTGCGGCGCCGTCGGCACCATGGTGATGAGCTTCGACGTGTGGGCGGCCAGCCTGCCTCGCATCGAGATCTACGGCTCGGAAGGCACGTTGAGCTGCCCTGACCCCAACACCTTCGGCGGCCCGGTCCGGGTGAAGCGCTATCACAACGAGAACTGGCAGGAAGTGCCGCTCAGCCACGGCTACGCCGAGAACAGCCGCGGGATCGGCGTCGCCGACATGGCAGCAGCAATCCAATCCGGCCGACAGCATCGCTGCAATGGCGACCTGGCCTACCACGTGCTCGACCTGATGCACGCCTTCCACGACGCTTCGGCGCAGGGCAAACACATTGACGTCCAGAGCACCTGTGAGCGGCCTGCACCGCTGCCGCTCAACTTGCGGCAGGGGACGATCGACGGCTAACTACAGCCAGACGGTCGCAGGCTGCCAACGGGCGGCGACAGAGCACCCTCAAGCGCCCTCGTTGCCTCCGCCAGCTTCTGTCGGTGGCGGACCTGGCGCGGGCGGCACCCGTGGCGTGAGCCAGGCAATGAGTTGGGGGAGATGCACGGTCGCCACGGACCAGATCCGTTCATGTTTGATCTCGCCGTACTCGTGCGCGAGCACGTGCCGCTGGGCGATGATCTTGGACCAGGGCAGTTCCGGGTGTCGATCGCGGAACTCCCGAGAGACGTTGTTGGCGGCTTCGCCGATGATCTCCAGGTGCCGCTCGACGGCGCCGCGTAGCATGCGATCTGTCGTGTAGTCCAGGAACGTCCGGCCGGCGATGAACTCCTCCACTGCCCGCGCGGCATCCAGCATGTCCCACAGGCAAGCCGCGTTGCCTTTGTCAGCCGTCATAGACCACCTCGCGGGTGGCGAGGATCTCTTGGCGACGGAACGGGTTCCGCAACGCCTCGCTCTCGACCAAGTCGACGCTCCTCCCGAACACCTGCTGCAGTTCGTCGCGCATGTCCATCAGGTCCCAGAGACTCCACGGTGCCTCCGGCTCGAATGTCACGAGAACATCGAGGTCGCTCTGGGGCGTAAAGTCGTCCCGCACCACGGACCCAAAGAGCGATAGCTCCGTCACTCGCCACCGGCGGCACAGCTCAGCCACGCTGCTCCTTGCTGTGTCGAGTCTCGCGTTGATTGCGTTGATTGGAGTGGTCTGCGACATTGTCCAAGCTTCCCGCCGCCAAGCTACTACATTGGCAGTGATTGTAGCTGTCCGCACAACCAGGCGCCACGCACCTACGGGAGGGGCGCGATGCGGCGCACCGGGGGGGGCGCCTTTCTCACCGACGCCGATCTGCTGCTGCTCCCTGGGCGTCTGGCGGAGGCGCGGCAGTGCTGGGGGCTCGTGTTTCACGGCCTGCTGCCTGGCGGTCAGTGACCGCCTGTTGCACTATTCGACCACGGTCAGCGTCCGGGGCGAGAGCTACGGTTTGTTGTCCCTCCCGGGCGCAATCTGGGGCGTTGACACGTGGGCTGTGCATTGGGCGCCCGATGAAGTAAAGAGGTGCGTAGGTGAAACCCCGGCCGTGAGCTGCCACGCCCAACCACGATGGTGCCGTTGCCTGCCCTTCCTTGCGCTCCTAGCGCCTCATCGCGGCAATGCCCTCGCCGAGAGCCTCGAGACCCGCTACTGGCACGCGTTGAACTCGGGCCGCGACCTGTCGGCAATGGTCGAGACGATGTCGGCGCTCACCCGCGCGAGTCAGCAAGGGCAGCCGACGGAGGCGCTTCGCGAGCAGGCGCTGAAGCAACTGACCGAAGTCGAGGAGAACGAACCACTGCCCGCAGTGGTCAGCAAGCGCTTGGCGACGCCGCCGAGGCTGGGAAGCAACTGACCTTCCATGGGCGGCAGGCCCGCGCACACCGGTGCGACAGCGGATTCGGGCCCGACTGTTGGTCAGGAAGTCTGGCGCTATCCCGTCGGCTGGCCATGGCATGCGTCGGCGTACGTCGATGGCGATCGCGTGTTCGTGGCTTCGCCCGGACTTGACACCTCCATGCTCTGCCTCGACCGCAAGCCGGAACGACGGCTGTGGGCAGCGGAGAATCCCAAGTGGGGCTTCGGCCGGCGGAGCCGCGCGTACTCGACCGTGGTCCCGCTCGGCGAGACCGAATTGGCCGTCTGGCGAGAGACCTTCGATGGCTGGCCGCTGGAGCATGTCGTTGTCAGCCAGGACGACGGACGCATCCTGCGGCGCACGCCCGCGCGCCCGCAGGAGAAGCAGTACGACCAAGTGCGAACGCCGCCACCGCACCTCGCCGCCCATCGGATGGACGGCGGCAGGGAGATCCTCGTGAAGTCACTCGCCACCGGCCGGACGTGGTGGCGCTTCCCCACGGGCTACCTGCCCGACGCACCCGTGCTGTCGGGCGAGTACGTCTACGCCGCTGCGGAAGACGGGACGCTGTGGGCGCTGAACCTGCTGGGCGACCAGCAGGTGGCGTGGACGTTCCCGATCGAGGGTTCGTGGGGAGCCAGGCTGACGGTGGAGGCTGGCTGCCTGTACGCTGGAGCGAACGACGGTGCCGTCTACGCGACCGACGCGACAACCGGGGTACTCCGTTGGCGGACGCCCGTCGCCAAACCCAACGCCAGATCTCGACGGCTCTTCTCGGGCGTCGCGCTGGGCAACGGCCGGTGCTACACCGCCGGCACGGAGGGCTTCGTCGAGGCCGTCGATGCCGAGACGGGTCGCCGGCTGTGGCGGTTCGAGTGCGGCGGCCGCGTCTCGGGCACACCCACCGTATGCGACGGTCGCGTGTTCGTCGTGCAGGTCGGTGGCACCGAGCGGTCGTACGCGCTCGGTGCCGAGACCGGGCAGCCTCTCTGGTCACGACAGCTCGGCCCCGTGTGGGCGCCACCCGAGTGTGATGGCGATCAGCTCTTCATCGGCAACAAGGAGGGCGTGCTCTTCTGCCTCGACCCGGCCACGGGATCGACGCGCTGGGAGCGCCGCTTCGCCGACGGCATCTACCCCGCGCCGACGCTCGACGCCACGACCGTCTACACCGGCTCGTGGGACGGTCACTACTACGCTCTCGACCGACGCGATGGCAGCATCCGCTGGGCCTTCAGCCGAGCCGGCACGCCCTACCACGTCGGCGGCCGGCCCGACTCCGCCGCACCTGTCCTCGCCGACGGCAAAGTGATCGTGCCGAGCCTCGGCGGCCAGATGATCGCGCTCGACGCGCGGACGGGCGAGATGCTCTGGCAGTGGAAAGGCATCCCCTGGCGCCTCTGCAACGTGACCGCAGCCGTCGACGGCGACACCGTCTTTGCCAGCCACTTCGGCAACGCCTACGAGTGGCCCTTCGATGTCGCTTTGTACGGCCTCGACCTGCAGACCGGCCGCGAACTGTGGCGCCTTCCCGGCGTCGGTGGGTTGACGGCCCCAATCGCGACGGCCGGCAAGCGCTTCGTCATCGGTTCCATGGGCAGCCCGTTCCTCTACGGCTCCCAGCGCGGCGACGCGCCGACAGACGAAAGCCGACGATTCGCCCTGAGTCGGTCCTTGGGCCGGATTCGTTCGTCGACGGGGCTGGCACAATGTGCTACGGGACGGTCCTGCGCGACAACGGGATCTTCCGCATGTGGTCCCAGGCGTGGCCGCGCGACTGGAAGAACGGTGCGAATTCAGGCTTGATCGGTTACGCTGTATCCGCCGACTGGTTGGCCTGGCGGAAGCCGAAACTGGGCTTGGTGGACTACGCTGGAAAGGGCAAGGACAACAACCTGATCGACATATTCGGCCATTCATTCACGGTCTTCATTGATCCGGAGGCACCGGCCGCCTCCCGCTATGGCGCCACGATGTCCCTCAGGCGTGAGGGGGGCTATGGCTACTATACGGCGCATTCGGCCGACGGTCTGAAGTGGGAGTATGACCAACTCGCGCCGCAGTGGAAGTCCGTCGATGTCATCAACAGCATCTCCCATCCGGGACAGAGACGGGGCCCCGTCGCCCTGAAATTCACACCGCTGATCGATGGCATCCGGCGCCGTTCGATCTGGAACGCGGAACTCCGAGAGGGCCGTTGGTCGGAGGCGCATCCTGCGCTGCTGCCGGATGGACTTACCGATACCGATGCCGTCTCCCGCGGCTACTCATGTGGCGATTACTACGGCATGGGTATGATGCCTGCCGGATCGGGCACGGTGGGCTTCCTCTGGCAGTTCCGCAGCTCAAACGGGATGCATGGAGTGAACGACGTACCCTTGGTCTACCAGGCTGGACGCGGCGAGCGTTGGGAGCACGTCCCCGGCCGCCCCGATTTCATCAGCCACGCGGACCTCGGCTTTGGCAAGGGCACCAGCTACACCTCCTCCTGCCCGGTCACGGTCGGAGACGAGCAATGGCTCTACTTCACTGCGTACACTCGCACGCACGGCTGGTACATAGACAACGAAGGTCAGATTGACGACAAACGGATGCAGACAGTGATCGACGAGGGTCTCAGCCGTATCGGCGTTGCTCGCTGGCCGAAGTGGCGGCTGTTCGGGTTTCGGAGTGATCCCAAGGGATCGCT
>PEVN01000520.1:7544-7632 GCA_002779825.1 Armatimonadetes bacterium CG06_land_8_20_14_3_00_66_21
TACAACCGTACTTAGCGCGAATGTGCTCGGCGAGGGTCTCCTGACCCCGCCGCTCCCCGGACCGACAGGTCTCCTCGAATCCCGTGGA
>PEVN01000523.1 GCA_002779825.1 Armatimonadetes bacterium CG06_land_8_20_14_3_00_66_21
CGTTGTCCGGCAGTTGGAGCTCCTTGATCTTGGGCAGCGCGAAGGCATAGAGGTCGTCGAGGGCGATGCCGTTCTCGTCCATGATCTTCTTAGCGGCGGCGTTGTAGGCGATCACGTCGGCGTTCTTGCGTGGCGGCGTGCACTTCTCAGGGACGGGGGTGGTGCTGCACCAGATCAATTTGGCGCCGGTCGCCTTCAACTGCTTGACGAGCTCCTTCAGGTTCTTGGCGTACTCGTCGAGCGGCACCTGGTACTTGCCCGCGTCATCCAGCCTCAGGTCGTGCAGCCCCCAGTTGAAGTGGATGACGTCCCACTTGCCGTCGCCCAACCAGCGCTTCAGGCTCTCCAGACCTCTGAGGGTCGGGCCACCGTTGGTCGGGATACGGTGGACGTTTGCCTTGCCCTTGAGCAGCTCTCGCACCGGGAGCGTGTAGCCCATCGAGATGGAGTCGCCGATAAGCAAGACGCGCGGCAGGCCGGCCACGTCCTGAATCGGCGCCAGGCTCGGGTCCGGCCGCCGGGCTGGGGCGCCGGCCTTGCCGGTCGCTTTGCCGCCGGCTTCCGCCCAGACGGGGAGGGCGATCAGCGAGGCGGCCAGTGCTGTCAGACCAACGATTGCGCAGAGCTTCATGGTGTCTCTCTCCTGGAGGAACGGGTTGGCGCCGACAGTGGTTACCCGCCGGCGCGTCGAGCAGGAGGTTCTCCGGCGACAGCGAATCCCCTTGCCGGTTCAGTCCCGCCGGTCCTGCCCCGGCAGAAGGGGTTTCGGTCGCTGGCGCGAATCCCATTGCGTCCCTGCAGTCCCTTCCGTCCTTGCCCGCCCATGAAGCTGCCCTCCCCCCCAACTCGCGTGGCCCTGATGCTGTTAGCCGCCCGCTTGGCTTGCGCCCTCGCGGCGGCGGCCGAAGCGCCCCGGCCGGAGCCACCGCCGGATTTGGTCATCCAAGCAGGTAGTGTCCTCCCGCTGTATGGACCGGCGATCAAGGGCGGTGCCATCGTCATCCGCGGCGGGAAGATCGTAGCGGTCGTCCCCAAGGGCGAGGCGCCGGCCGGCGTGAAGGTGCTCGACTTCCCCACCGGGCTGGCCCTGCCGGGGCTGATCGACTGCTCTTCGCGGCTGTTCGTCCCCCCTGCCGAGAAGGGCGAAGACGAGCGGGTCGCGCCGCACTTCGACCTCACCGACGGGCTCGACCCCTACGACCGAGACCGGCAGGAAGTCCTGGCCCAGGGCGTCACCTCCGTGTATGTGTCTCCTGGAAGCGAGGGCGCGCTGGGCGGGTTGACGGCAGTGGTGAAGCTCAACGGCGCCGAGCTTCGGGATCAACTCGTGGTCAAACGGCGCGTGGCAGTGAAGGGCAGCCTCGGGGTCAGCCAGGACAACATCTCGTCGTCCATTCAACGATTGGCCGACTACGCCACCATTCGCGAGGAGCTGTTGGCCGCTCAGCGATACCTCGACGAGTATGAGGGCTATCAGCGGGAACTCCGCAAGTACGAGAAGGCAGCCAAGAAGGCGCAGGACGCCAAGAAGAACGCTGGCGCCGCGAAGCCCAATGGCGAGAAGAAGCCGGAGCGCCCGGCGCGGCCGAAGCGCGACCCGGCCAAGGGCGCGCTGGTACAGGTGCTCCGAGGCGCGGTGCCGCTCCAGCTTGAGGCGTACCGGGAAGACTGCGTGCGCAACGCGCTGCGGCTGCAGCAGGAGTTCGGCTTCAAGCTGATCCTGGAGGGCGCCACCGAGGCGTATCGGCTGGTGGACGAGATCGCCGCTGCCCACGCGCCTGTCATCGTGGCGCCGGTGGTGCAGTCGTTCCGGCTGTTCCCGCAGCTCGATCTGAGGAACCACTCACTGAGCAATGCAGCCGCCTTGAGCCGGGCCGGCATCGACGTGTTGGTGGGAACTGGGGGCGACACAGGCAGGGAGTCGCAGTTCCTGGGCGTGGCAATCGCCCAAGCAATCCGCGGCGGCCTGAGGCGCGACGCGGCACTGCGAGCCGTCACGGTCGACGCGGCCCGCGTGCTCGGAGTCGAGAAGCGGGTGGGCAGCTTTGCGCCGGGCTGCGACGCCGACATTGTGGTCTTCGCCAGCGAGCCGTGGGCGCCCGACGCAGCCGTTCAGGCGGTGTTCATCGACGGGCAGCTCGTGTACGGAGGCGCGCAATGAGAGCTGGTCTCGTTTGGGGTGGCATTCGCGCTCCGTACCCGAACAAGTTCGGGCGTCCCTTGGGTGCCGTGTTCCTGGTTCTGAGTCTGTCGTTCGCGGAGGGTGACACGTTGCTCCTGCGGAACGCGCGAGTCGTCATTGTCTCGGGCGCGACACTGCCGCAGGCCGACGTGCTGGTAGAGGACGGCGTTATTCGCGCCGTGGGCGAGAAGCTCGAAGCGCCGCCGGGGGCGAAGCGAATTGACCTGTATGGACGCACGCTGACGCCCGGATTCATCGACTGCGCGTCGTACCTCGGTCTCTACTACGAACGCGAGGAAACGCTCGACGCCGTCACCCCGGAACTCACGGTGCTTGACGCCTTCGCGCCCAAGGCGCCTTCGCTGCTGGAGGCGCTTCGCGCCGGGGTGACGACAGTCCACTTGGTGCCCGGTGAACACAACGCCGTCGGCGGGCTGACGGCCATTGTGAAGCTGGACCGCAGCGACGGTGCGTGCCGAGTCCTCGAGCCGCGGGCCGGGCTCGGCGTGTCGTTGACAGACGCCGCCCTGCTGCCGCTTCGCGAACCGACGACTCGACCGGACCTCGAAGAGCTGTTGCGGCGTGCTTTCTCAGCGGCCGAAGCCGGCAGTCCCCTCGCGGAGGCGCGCCAGGAGCGGCTGCCGGTGTGGATCCAGTGCGACGAGGTGGACCAGCTTCAGACAGCCCTGGCGCTTGCCGGAGAACTGCGGCTCCACGTTCGGTTGCTCGGCCCTGTCGAGGCGCACCGGATCGCGGCGCGCCTGCGCGAAGCGGAAGCGCCGGTGGTGCTCCCCACGTTCCAGCGCCTCGACGGCGCCGTCGGCCTGAACGGGATCGCCGAGTTGGCGCAGGCTGGCGTTCGGCTGGCGTTCGGTTCGTGGACGCCCGTGGCAGCCGCCGACGACCTCCGGACTACGGCAGCCCTCGCCGTTTGGCACGGACTCCCGCGCGACCAAGCGCTGCGCGCACTCACACTGGATGCCGCGCAGATTCTCGGTATTGCCGACCGGACGGGCAGCGTTGAGCCCGGCAAGCAAGCCGACTTGGTGGTGTGGAACGGCGACCCGCTGGACCTCACCTCGCGGGTGGAGCGCGTCTTCGTCGAGGGGCGAGTCGTCTACGGGGAGGCATCGCCGTGACCGCGCGCTGGGCAACTGCAACTGCGTTCCTCGCCGCTGTGGCATTCGCCACGGCCGTTCACGCACAGGACCTCGTTGTCCGTGCCGGCACGATTTTGCCTATTGCCGGCGACCCCATTCGGAACGGCGTCCTAGTCGTCCGCGACGGCAAAGTGGCGGCTGTCGGCGCCGACGTTGCGGTGCCCGCGGGGGTGCCGGTCGTCGAGCTGCCCCAGAGCACAATCATGCCCGGCCTCATCGACGCCAACGCCTGGGAGGGCTGCCGCGGCCAACTGAGCGAGGAGAGCCGCGAGGTGTTCCCGTCGTACAAGGTCGCCCGGGCGCTCGATCCCGACAGCCCGCAACTCCGGCAACTGGCGCAACGGGGGACGACGGCGGTCTGCTTGTCGCCCGGCCACCGCGCCGTGATCGGCGGGCTGTGCGCTGTCGTCCAGACGGCAGGACCGACGCGCGAGGCGATGGTCGTCACCGACCGGGCTGCGCTGCAGGCGGTCGTCGGCTGGGAAGCCTCCGCGGGCAACCGCATTCCCTGGCGCGAGTCTCCGGACACCTTCTACTACCGTCGCCCAACCACCCGCATGGGCGTTGTGTGGGAGCTGCGGAAGGCGTTCTTCTCGGTCACCGAGGAAGGCCAGCCCGCGCCCGATCCGGCCGATGCCGAAGTGCTTCGCGCGGTCGTCGCGGGGCAGCTCCCGCTCCGCGTTGCGGTCCGGCGGATGATCGACATCGAGACGACCTTCCGCATTGCCGACGAGTTCGGCCTCCACAACCTTGTGTTGGAGGAAGCCTTCGAGGCGTTCAAGGTCGCCGACGAGATCGCCCGCCGAAACGTGCCCGTAGTGCTCAGCAACCTGTTCTACCTGGGCGACGGCCAGCCGCAGACGCCCGAGATGCACCTGAACAACGCGGGTATCCTTGCCAAGGCGGGCGTGAAGATCGCCTTCGGCACAGCACTGAGCGACGGGCGGCCCGACCTGCTCACTTGTGCAGCGATTGCGCACCGGTACGGTCTCCCGCGAGACGACTGCCTCAAGGCGCTCACCGTGAACGCGGCGGAGATCCTCGGCGTTGCCGACCGGATCGGCTCGCTGGTTCCGGGGAAAGACGCCGACTTCGTGGTGCTGTCCGGCGATCCGCTGTCTGTCACCAGTCGCGTCGAGCAGACATACCTCGCCGGGAAGCAGGTCTACAACCTCCGGTGACTACCATCGTCGAGCGCGGCCGCGGTTGAGGGTCGCGAGAGGAAAGCTCGAATGAGAACACGATCCATCCAGTTTGTTGCCGCGGCGCTTCTGAGCGCCGCGCTCCTCAGCGCGGCCCTGCCTTGCGTCGCCCAGTCTCGCGCGAAGACGGCCCTGAAGGTCGGCAAGATCATCCCGATTGCGTCGCCGGAGATCACCAACGGCGTGGTGCTCGTCGAGAACGGCCTCGTCACTGCGCTGGGCACGAATGTCGAGATTCCCTGGGACGCCAATGTGCTGGACCTGCCCGACCGGGTGGTCATGCCCGGGTTCATCGAGCCGCACACGTGGCGAGGCATGGATCGCCCCAACGAGAACGTCCCCGAAGTACCGTTCGTCACCGCCGCCGATGCTCTGGAGCCGTTGTCGTCCTACTTTGAGGACGCGCTCCGCGATGGCATCGTCGCCGAGTTGGTCATCCCCGGCAATGACACATTGTTCGGCGGCACCGGCATCGTGGTCCGCCCTTACGGGATGACGGTCGAAGAGATGACGGTTCGCCCGTACACCGGGCTGAAGCTCTCCATGCGGCGTGGCGGCGACTCCCGCATGGGGCAGTTGGCGCGCTTCCGCAAGTACATGGTCGAGCTGCAGGACTACCAGGAAGAGCGCAAGCGCAAGGAAGCCGTCGCGAAAGGCAAGGGCGAGAAGCTCGACGAGGAAATCGACAACCGGAAGCAGCCGGTGATCGACCTGCTCGACAGGAAGCTCAAGGCGTTCGTGTACTGCGAGACGGCCGCCGACGTGCCGCGGGCGATCCAGCTCGCAGACGAGTACAAGTTCGACCTGGTGCTGGTGCTGGGCGAAGACTGCTGGAAGGCCGCCAAGCTCATCGCCGAGAGGAAGCTCCCCTGCATTCTGCCGCCGCAACTGGAGACGTGGGAGACGAACGAAGCCACCCACGAAGAAGAGCGGAAGATCCTGCCCAAGATCTTCACCGAGGCCGGCGCGCACTTCGCCTTCCAGACCGACTTCGTCACGTACGGCAGTCGTTTCCCCTGGTTCCAGGCGGCGTTCGCCGTGCGCTACGGCATGAGCCGCGACGAGGCGCTCAAGGCGATCACCCTCTACCCGGCGCAACTCCTCAACATCGACGACCGTTTCGGCAGCCTCGAGAAAGGCAAGGAAGCCAACCTCATTGTCCTGACCGGCGACCCGCTGGAGGCCACCTCCTGGGTCGACAAGGTGATGCTGGGTGGAGAGATCGTCTACGAGCGCGACAAAGACAAGCGCCTGAAGAAGCTCCTGGAGCCGCCCAAGAAGCCGGAAGCGAAGGACGAGCCCAAGGAAGAGCAGAAAAGCGACGACGCCAAGAAGGAAGAACCAAAGCCGGAGTAGGCTTGTGGATTCGCGCCAAAGCAGGCCCGGTGTCGATCCGGTCTGACCGATCGGACGGACCAGTCGGATCGGACCGATCAGGAGTACCCGCTGCGCGAGCGAAGACCACGGATGTCCTGCCAACACGAGACCATGCGCGCACTGTGCACAATCTTGATCGCCGCGCTCTGGCTCCCTCAAGCGAGGGCAGCAGGCGGGCTCGTCGCCGTCCGCGCCGGCACCGTGCTGACCATGGCAGGACCGCCGCTCCACGACGCGTGGATCGTCATCCGCGACGGGAAGATCGTCCAGGTCGGCACGAAGGTGCACGTGCCCGAAGACGTGACGGTCATCGACGCTACCGGCAAGGTGGTCATGCCCGGGCTGATTGCCTCGCGGACGTCGCTGGCAGAGAACGAGCGACCCAGCGAGTGGACGATGTCGCCCGAGATCCGGGCGGTGGACAGCTTCGACTCCTCTGCCGACTACCGCCAGCTTCTCGCCGGTGGCGTGACCTCGGCGTACCTCGCCACCAGCGTGCGCCGGCTGGTCAGCGGTCAGGGCGCCGTGGTGAAGCTGGGTGGCGAAGCCGGTCCGGGCAGAGTGCTCAAGGGCTTGGCGGCACTGCAAGTGAACTTGGGCGAATGGGCGAAGAACCCGCCCGGCATTCTCACTCCGCCCCTCCCGCCGGGCCCCGACAACCCGGTCGTCCCCGCAGAGAAGCAGCGGCCGACCTCGCGCCTGTCGCAGTTGGCGATGCTCAAGGCGCTGTTCGCCGAGAGCCGCCGCGCCGCCTCCGAAGCACGCAGTGTGAGGGAGTCGGCATTGGCGCCCTATCTCGCGGGGACGCTGCCCGTGCGCCTCAACTGCCAGACGAAGGGCGACCTCGCGAACGCCCTCCGTTTGGCGAAGGAACTTGAGGTCCGCGCGGTGCTGGAAGCGGCGACGGACGCCCACGAACTCGTGGAGAGGATCGCCGCGGCAGGGCTGCCGGTGGTGTTGGGCGCCGACTTCCGGCCCGGACTGGCCCGGCCGGGCGACGACTTGACGGACACGGCCTTGGGGACCCGTGACCCGCGGACGGCTGCGCTGTTGACGGCGAAGGGCGTGAAGGTGAGCCTGTATGCGCCCACCACCGAGAGCACCGGCGAGTTGCTGGCTATCGCCGCAGCCGCGGTCGGCTACGGGATGGCGCCCGAGCGCGCACTTCGGGCGGTGACTGTCGACGCAGCCGAGATCCTTGGAGTGGCCGACCGCGTGGGGACGCTTGAGCCCGGCAAGGACGCAGACTTCGTCATCCTGTCCGGCGACCCGTTGGCCACGAAGACCGTGGTTGAGAAGACGTTCGTGGACGGCACGTTGGCGTACGACGCCGAGAAGCCGGCGGGGCTCGACGGCGATTGCACGGTGCTGCGAGCAAAGGAAGTCTGGACCGGAACCGGCCAGCGGATCGCCAACGGAGTCATCGTCTGCCGGGACGGGCTGATCGAGTCTGTGGGACCGGCGGAGTCGCCACTCCCGAAGGGTGCCAAGGTCGTTGAATTCCCCACCGGCGTCCTCGCCCCGGGGCTGATCGACATTCATTCCCATCTCGGTCTCCACTGGGAAGCCGAGCCGCCGCGCGCCGCCCCGGGGGAGGCAACGTGGGGGCCGGCCGAGGTGCTCCGGCGCGTCAGCCCGGCGCTGGCGGTGACGCCCGACGACCCCGGGTTTGCGGCGGCGCTGCGAGGCGGCGTCACCACCGTGCTGCTTTCGCCCAACACCACCGGGCTGTTCTGCGGCAACGTCGCCGCCGTCAAGCTCGGTGGCGATCCCGCCTCCGGCCGGTGGCTGCTGGCTGAGCGGGCAGCCTGCAAGTTCTCCCTGCTCGGTGGTATCGGCCGCGACCGGCGGGCTGGAGAGGCCGCCGACCTGCTGGGCAAAGCGCGCAGCTACTTCAGCGACCGGCAACGCTACGAGCGTGAGCTGGCCGATTACCGCCAACACAAACTGACCGACCGCGAGGACGAGTTGGACAAGCCGACGCCGCCGAAGCGCGACCCCGAACTGGAATCGCTGGCGGAGCTGTTCGTGCAGCGCTTGCCGGCCCTTGTGCGGGCGGATCGACCGGACGAGATCCGCGCGGCGGTGCGCGTCTTCCACGAGGACTTCGGCTTGGCGTTGATAATTCTGGGCGGGCAGGAATCTTACCGCGCGCTGGACGACTTGCACGGCACCGCCGTCGCAGTCGGTCCCAATGTGCTCACGGACGAAAAGGGGCGAGCAGTGAACAATGCTGACTTGCTGGCGCGTGCGGGCGTGCCGGTGGCGTTCCAGTCCGACGCCACGACGGGTGCCCGCGACCTCCGGCTGGCGGCCGCCCTCGCTGTCCGCCACGGCATGGATGAGACAGCCGCCTTCCGCGCGTTGACCGAATGGCCCGCGCACCTGGCGAAGCTGGACCACCGAGTCGGCCTCCTGGCGCCGGGCCGCGATGCCGACGTGGTGGTGTACTCGGGCTCGCCGCTGGAGTTCACCAGTTCCGTTCGTAAGGTGATGATTGACGGGAAGTGGGTGTATGAAGCTCCGTAGGCACGAACCAACTCGCGGGGGGGGGCGCCTCACGGGTGCCGGCCTGGTCTGGCTGCTGGCGCTCTGCGCCGCGCTGCCCGTCCACGCCAAGCCCTTAGCGATCCGCGCCGGGAAGATCGTCCCGGTCTCCGCGCCGGTGATCGACAATGGAACGCTGGTTGTCGACGGCGGGAAGATCGTGGCGCTCGGCCCTACGGCGACGCTCAAGCTGCCGGAGGGCTGCGAGGTGCTGGACGTTGGTCGCCGCTGGGTCATGCCGGGGATGGTTGACCCGCATACCCACCTCGGCACCGAAGGCGGGTTCAACGACATGGTGCAGCCACTGAACCCGGAACTGCGGATCTGCGACAGCCTGGACCCCGAGTCGCCGGTGATGCGGGAGGTGATGCGGGCAGGCGTCACCACCATCCACACGCTTCCCGGCAGCGGGACGAACCATGGCGGCTACGGCGTCATCACCAAGACGCATGGCGATTCCGCCGACGACATGATCATGAAGCGGCTGGGCACGATGAAGATCGCCCAGGCGTTCAACCCCGAGCGCGGCGGCGGCGACCTGGGCAGCGGCTGGATGGGGATGACGTGGTCGCTCCGGGAGTACCTGCGCGACGCGAAGGCGTACAACGACTCGTGGACGGCCTACGAAGCCGGCCGCGGAGACCGCCCGCGCCGTCGCCCGGCGCTGGACAACCCGCGCGCTGTGTTCTTTGGACAGTGCGTCGCGTTTGTGCACACGTGCAGACCGTGGGGCGTGCTGAAGACTACCGACCTGTTCGGCCGGGAGTTCGGGCTGAAGACCATCGCTACGCACACGGAATTCGGCGGCTATCGGGTGGCCGCGGCGGTGGCCAAGCAGCCCAACGTGACCATCGACATCGGCCCGCGGACCGTCGACTTCTACGCCGGCAGAGACCGGGAGTTCGTCGAGCTGACCACCGCCTACGACGAGGCCGGCGTGAAGACGATCTCGGTCAATACCGACGCCGTGTCCCACGACCGGGCGGACCAGCTTCCCACACAGGGCGCGGTGGCAGCCCGCTTCGGGCTGGGCGATGAAAAGGCGCTCAGCGCCGTAACCCTCAGTCCCGCGCGCGCCCTCGGCATCGACGACCGAGTTGGCAGCCTCGACGTGGGCAAGGACGCTGATCTGGTGGTGAAGTCGGGCAGCCTGCTGGACTTGGCGGCGCCGGTGGACGTGGTGCTGGTTCGCGGGAAGATCGCCTATCAGAGGGAGGGGTGGGCGCCGTGAGCACACACCCACTTGGCGCGCTGTGCCTGGCGCTTTCCTGGTGCTGTTCTGCGCCGCTCCCAGCAGTCGCCGAAGAGGCCGTGACCGCGTTCGTCGGCGCCCGGCTCGAGCCGGTGTCGGGTGAGCCGATCCCTTCGGGAACCGTCCTGATAGAGGGCGGCAAGATCACGGCCGCGGGCGCTGACGTGCAGGTACCTGCCGGGGCCCGACGCTTCGACGCAACCGGCAAAGTGATCATGCCGGGTTTGGTGGTGCCGTGGACGCGTCTCGGGCTCTCGGGCGTACCGGGCGGCAAGCCGGCGGCCAACCCGGAAGTGCGCGTTGCCGACGAGCTGTACCCGTTCCAGGACAGCTACCGGTTTGCGCTGCAGGCAGGCTGCACGACGCTGTGCCTGGTCCCCGGCGGCGAAGGAATCTCTGGCCAGGCTGCAGTGTGTCGGCCGCGGGCAGAGACCGGCGACGACATGTTGCTGTCGTGGTGGGGGCCGCTGGTGATCGACTTTGCCGCCACGACGGCCGGGAAGAAGGCCGTCCGCGACGCCCTGGAAGGCGCGAAGAAGCTGCTGAGAGACGGCAAGGCGCCGCCCGGTCTCAACGAGTCAGACGACGCCTTGTGTCGCGCGTTGACGGGAGAGCAGCGCACGCTGGTCCGCTGCGGCGGTCCGGGAGAGCTGCTGCATGCCCTCCCGTTCTTCAAGGACTACGCCGAGATGAAGATCACCTACGTGGGCCCGGCGCATTTCTACCGGGTCGCGGAGGAACTCGCCAAGGTGAAGGCAGCGGTGCTTGTTCCCGCAGCGCTGACGTACGCGCCGGAGACCACGAACCGAGTCAACGCCGTCCGGGAACTGCAGGAAGCCGGGGTGGAGGTGGCCTGCTACCCGGAAGCCGACTCAGTGTCGGCATTCCGAGACATTCTGCTCCAGGCGGCGCACCTGGTGCGAGCCGGACTGCCTCGTGACGCGGCACTCAAAGCTGTGACGCTGGGGGCGGCGGAGGCCCTCGGGTTTGACTACAGACTGGGCAGCCTGGAGCCAGGGAAGGACGCGAACCTGCTGGTGTTCAACGGCGACCCGCTGTCCCCGACGACGCGGCTTGAGCGAGTGGTGCTGGAGGGCCGGACGGTGTTCGAGGAAAGGGACGAAGGCCGATGACCTCCACCCGTGCTAGCGAACGGAGCGCCGAGGGTAAAGGCGCTTGCCGATTCCTCTGCCGCAAACCGGGCCGGTGGGCGCTGCTGCTCTTCGGCGCTCTGGTCATACACCTGACCTCCGGCGCCGCCGAGGAGAAGAAGCCCGAGGTCCTCTGCGTGGTGGGCGGTGACCTGTACACCATCACGGACGGAATCCTCAAGGGCGGGACCATTTTGTGCCGCGACGGCAAAATCGAGGAGATCGGCCGGGGCGTAACCGTCCCCAAGGATGCCAAAGTCATCGACGCCAAAGGCAAGGCCGTCATGCCCGGCATGGTCGCGGCTCGGGCCAGCGTCGGGGTGTTTTCCGGAAGCGACAAGATTGCCGAGGCGCTGGACCCGATGAGTCTCGGCCTCGAACTGGCCGCCGCCTCGGGCATCACGGCCGGATACGTAGTCTCCGGCGGTCCGTCGGGAGACAACCCCCTCGGCGGCACCAATGCAGCGCTCAAGTTCACCTTCGGGGCCCTGGACTCGATGGTGCTCCGCGAACCGGCATCCCTCAACGTCCGCTTCGGCCCCTCCGCTCCCGTGCAGAGCTTCGCCTTCCGCGAGGGGCTCCGCCAAGCGCGGGAGTACCTGCGCAAACAAGGGCAGTACCAGGCAGACCAGAAGGCCGGCAAGAAAGTGCCTGCGCCCGCCAAGCCCAACGGCGCCGACGACTACATTGCACTGCTCACGCGCCGCCTGCCCGCGCGGCTCCAACCGCGGGACCAGAACGACATCCTGGCGGCGTTGCGCCTGGTGGACGACTATGAGATCCGGCTGATCCTGGACGGCGGCACCGAAGCCTGGCCGCTGGCGACGCAGATAGCCAAGCGCAACGCCAGCGTGATCCTCTGCCCGCGCGACAAGCAGGTGGCGAACGAGTTCGTCTCGCGCCCAACAGGCTCGTCCCCCCAGACCGCGGCCCTCCTCGCTCGAGCCGGCATCCCCCTGGCCCTGGTGCCCCCTTCACCGGTGTTCAGCGCTGACTGGATCGGCAGTGATTTGCAGACGCTAACGTTCTCGGCCGCCTTCGCAGTGCAAGGGGGCTTGCCCGAAGACGCCGCGTTGGAGGCAATCACCCTCGGCCCCGCCCGGATCCTCGGCGTTGCCGACCGGATTGGTAGCCTGCAAGTCGGAAAGGACGCCGACTTCCTGGTGCTGGACGGCTCCCCGCTGGACATCCACACCTTCGTGGAGACCACCGTCATCAACGGCAAGGTGTGCTACGAGAAGAACAAGTCCACGTTCTTCGCGCGCGTCAAACGGCGACAGGAGGGGGCGAAGGAAGAGGCGGCGACTGCGCCGGGAAAGTGAGTTCGAGCCATGCCCGGAAAAGGATCCGCATCCGCCCGCCGTATCACTTCGTCTGCGCCTGAATGAACTCGTCCCACTTGGTGTTCAGTGCGAAGTGCAGCGATTCGTAGGAGCTGAGGTAGTCGCTTGGCTGCGGCACATAGAGGGACAGACCGTGGGAGTTCCGCACGCTGAAGCCGGCGTGGTTCTCGGCCACCAGGGCGTCTGTCAAGGTTTGGATGACCGCGTCTGCGGCGGACTGAACCGGCGTCGAGGGCACGTCTGCTTTGATCTTCTCGGCGAAGTCCTGGATGTCTTTGTAGTCGCGGAACGTGTAGGCGCCGTGCCCGTAGCGCTGCGCATCGCCGCGCGCCGCAGCGATCTGCGTCGCATACTGGGGCATGGCGTCGATCAGTGTTTGGGCGAACGCGCTGAGCGCCTGGCGTAGCGCGGGCAGGTGTGAGAGCCTCAACGCGGACTGAGTAACGTCGAAAGCGCCGCCCAACTCGTTGATGGTGTCGTTGACCATCCGGACTGCGAGCTGCTCGGGGGTCAGGGCGGGATTCGCCGCGAGGTCGCTGAGGAAGCTCTGGTAGGGGTAGCCGTCGCCCGGCGGGCTCTCTTCAGATCCAACCATGAACGTCGCCGCGTCGCCAACCTGGTCGGCGATCTCCATCATTTGCATCAGCGACGAGTCCCACGCCAGGATGTCGAGGTGGTCGGGCCCTTGGATGGCGTCGGGGAGGGCGGTCGTCTGGATGTGCGTGTTCTGGGTGTCGTCGAAGGAGAACCCGCGGGTGATTGCGTCCCGCCCGGTAGCGCGCGAGCGGAAGCCGGCGCCGTGGTCCCACATGTCGAGAACGTAGTTGTCCGCGGGGTACTCCGTCATCGCCCAGCGCACGAACGCCTTCAGTTGCGCGGGGTCGCCCATGTCGATCTCCCCAACCTCTTCCAAGATTTGCGAGTGGATGACCTGGCTGTCGCTGTCCTGAGTGACGTAGTACTTGCGCGCGTCGGTCCAGTTTCCGTTGGAGGAGTCGTAGCCCCCGCTGCGGTCCACCAGTACCACGATGTTCACGTCCGTAGACGAGCCCACTCGCTCCATCTCGTTCAAGTCTTGGATAGCGAACTCCTCCAGGTCGTTGTCGGCATTCATGTAGACCATGAACGTCCACTTCGCGCGCGTGCCCGTGGTCAACAGGATCCCGCCGCCCGGTTCGTTGACTCGCGTGGTCGTGTCCTTGGCAACGGTCACAGCCATCTCTGCCGCGGAGAAGCCGGTCTTCGTCACGATCAGTGTTCGCGGACCGACCGGGACGTTCTCGAGTTTGAAGTAGCCCGAGGAGTCTGTGGCGACGGTCAGGGACGTGCCCGAGACGGTGACCAGTGCGCCGACCACTGGGTCGGAGTCCGAGGGCACTTGCCGGCCGGTCGCGCTCACCGGCCTCGATTTCGACTTCGGGGTGTACACGAACCCATCGAGCGTGCCGGTCCCGGTGACAACGGGCCCGGCTGTACCCCCTCCGCCGCCGCAACCCACCAGGGCCAGACCGGCTGCGATCAGACAAGCAGTGCCGGCGAGCACTCGCCGGGTAGACGCACAACTTCGAGTCGCCAAGGGGATCAACTCCGTATTCGCTGAGGGAAGTGAGGCACCAAGAAGAGACCGGCCGCCCCCGACGGGGCCTCCCCCGGGCAGCAGAGGCAGCCGAGGAACGTGCGTGCGGCGGCCCCAGTACACACCAACCGGACAACGCCAGAAACTGTGCGACGCAATACGGTGAGTGTACCCCTGCAACCGCCCCCCAAACCGCGGCTCAGCGGAGCAGCCTGCGGGCGCCAGCGTAGTGCTCCACGAAGAACGGGTCCGCCAGTTTGCTCACCGTTACGCCCTTCTCGATACCCGAGGCGTGGATGAACTCGCCATCCACCAAGTAGATCCCCACGTGGGAGATGCCCGGTTTGTAGGTGTCCTTGAAGAAGACCAAGTCACCGGAATGAAGGGAGTCTTTCTTCACCGGTGTCCCGAGCCGGAACAGCCCTTCGGCGGTGCGCGGCGCGGACACTCGCTCCATCTGCAGCAGCCGATAGACCAGCCCGGAGCAGTCGAACCCGCGGGAGGTGGTGCCGCCCCACACGTAGCGCGTGCCGACGTACCGCCGCGCCGAAGCCGCGAGCTTGCTCAACTCGTTCCGCGAGTCGGCGTCGGCAATGTCGGCCTTCAGCCCGTCAAGCGTTTCGTTGAGGCGATCCTCAGCGCCGGCGAGGGCTTGCTCCGCAGCGGCAAGTTGCGCCTCCATCGCTCTGATGCGGGCGAGGGCTTCAGCCGGCACAGCGGCCGGAGGCGCGGCCGCTGTGCTTGGAGTTGCCTCTTTGGCAGCACCGTCTTGGGCAGCAGGGCCGGGGGCTTTGCTCTGTGCGGGCTCCTGCAGCGACTTCAACTCGGCGGCTGCGGCTCGCGTCGCCGCAGTCGCCTCGTCCAACTGCTTCCGGCTGATCACTCCCAGCTCGAAGAGCCGTTGGCGCTTCGCCTCTTCCGCCTGACACTGTTTGAGCTTTGCCTGCGCAGCGGTGACCGCAGCTTTGGCAGCAATCACAGCCGGTGGTTGGGCTGCAGCCGGCAGCTCGTCGCCCAGCACGGAGGAACAAACGATCACGGCGGCAACAAGGAGGTTGGCAAGGGGGACATTCATATCATCTTCGCCCGGTGGCCGCGGGACGCGACGCAACAGGGACGCTCGACGCAGGAGCAGGCTCCGCCGTCGAGGGAGTCGGGCCCGGCTGGCGTTGAGCGACGCCGGCCCCGGCGTCTGCTCTGTCGGCGCTCGGCGCTGGCGCAGCGAACCGCACAGTGGCCCGGCACGGCCCGGCAATGCCGGCGGTCTGCGAGAAGCGCGCAATCGCCCGCAGGGCTGCCGGTCCGGCCGCGTCCACCCGGGCAACGGTAGCTTCGAGAGCCGCGGCGTCTTTCACCGACAGTGTGACACGACAGCCGGCACCGGGCTTAAGCTGGTCCCGGTAGGAAGCCGGGACGTTGAAAGCGATCTGCCACCCGTCACCCGGCCGATACGCGACCAATACCGTCTCCGGTTCGACGCGGCTGCGAACACCCGCGCGCACCTCATCCACAGTCAGGTCCGCCGGAGCAGTTACGGTCGTCAGCAGGTCCGCCGAAGGCAAGGAAGCCTCAACCTGAGCCTGCTTCCAGCGCTCATTCGTCTCGCTGAGACGAGTCTCGGCGTTCTGCAGCGCCTCCCGGAGCTTCCCCGAACGCTCGACTTCGGCGGTCAGCTTCTCCTGGAGCTGCGTCGCTTCGGTCCGAGCGGCGGCGACTTCCTGCTCGGAGTCGGTGAAGTCGCTGGGGGTATCCGTCGCGGTCTGCTGGGGCGCGGGGGGCAGCGCCTGCTGTCGCGCCGCCGCTTTCTCCTGGGCGCCTCTCGCTGACCGGAGGGCACGTTCGCACTCGGCGATTGCTGCGTTCGCTGCCGCCAGCGCCGTCTGCGTCTGTGCGTGCGTCGCCTTGGCGGCCTTCACGTCTACCTCGGCGATGACGCCCAGATCGAAGAGGCGCTGCCGCTTCGCGAGTTCCTCCCGGGCCGCCTTCTCCGCTTGCTCCGCCTTGGGCAGCTTCCCGTTGCTGGCCTCCAGCGCGCGGGCTGCCTCGTCGGTGGCGCGCTTGGCAGCGGCCAACGCGGTCTCTGCCTTGTCCCGTTCTGCTTGCCACGACCGCACTTTCTCACCGTGCGCTACAGTGTCGGCAGCCGCCTTCTCCGCCTTCCGCGTCACGAGTGTCAATGCTTCATTCAGCGCGATCCGGGCTGCGGACAGCTTCGCCCGCGCTTCATCCACTCCTGTCCGCAATTCCTGCAGGCGCTTCACCGACTGCTCCAGCGCAGCCTTCGCTGCAGACTTCTCTTTCTCGGCCTTCTCAACAGCAGAGAGCGCCTCAGTCAGTTGCACGGGCAGTTCCTGCTCGCCGGGAGGTGGCTGTTGCCACAGTCGCAAGAGCGGCTCCCCTTCGCCCACTCGCTGTCCGGGCTCTACAAGGACGCTCTGTACCCAACCGACGTGCGGCGCCTTGAGTTCCTCGGTCGGCGCCTGCTCAACGGCCGCCGGGAAGCTGAGCGCGAACAGGTCGGGTGCCCGGCGCGGGGGCTTCTCACCGGCGGCGTGGCGAGCCGGCCCGGCGAGTTCGGAGGCTTTGGGAGGCAGCAGCCCGGTGACGCCCAAGCGGACGAACGCCACGAACACGAGGCTCCACCCAACTTCCCGCCACGGCAGGGGCGTGCGGACGGGCTTTGGGTTGGGGGCCGGTTGAGGGTTCATCTCAATGGGTCTCGGGAAGGGGGAGGGGACGTGCCCCTCGGTAGTTCCATGGCAGAGTGCCTTGGGGCGCAGGGAGGTTACACGGCAGGGCCGGGCTCCGGTTCCCGGCTTCCTCGATTCTACCCGCAGCGGCAGCGGCCGTGTTGACAGTTGACGGGCGCCGCGCTATCCTCCACCGACTGTCGTTCGAGCCTTTTGGAGGTGCCTATGCTGCTCCCAACCACCAACATCCGCGGCGTTGAAGTCACTCGTCTCGTCGTCGGCGGCAACCCGATCTCGGGCTTCTCGCATCAAGGGTCGGATCGCACGAAGGCGATGCTCGACTGCTTCACCATGGAGAACACCAAGAAGCTGCTCCGCGACTGCGAAGCGGCAGGGATCAACACGTTCTTCGGTCGGGCAGACAACTTCGTCATGCGCCTGCTCTACGAGCACCGCAACGAAGGCGGCACGATCCAGTGGTTCGCGCAGTCGGCGCCCGAACGCAAAGACACGTACCAGAACCTCGCCCAATGCCGCCGCTTCGGCGCCAACGGCATGTACATTCACGGTGGCGAGGTCGGGCGGCTGTTCGAGGAAGGCAAGCCTGAGGAGATCAAGGCGATGCTGGCCCGACTGCAGGACTTCGACTGCCCTGTCGGCATCGCCGCGCACGACCCGCAGCAGATCGAGTATGCGGAGGCGCAGGGCTGGCCGGTCGACTTCTACATGGTCTGCGTCTACAACGTGACCAGCTACCACGGAAAGCTGGGCGTCGAGGGCGACGAGATGTTCATCGACGCGCACCGCCAGCCGGCCCTCGACACGTGTGGCAAGGTCGCCAAGCCCTGTTTCGCCTACAAGATCCTGGGAGCAGGTCGGAAGCACCCGCGGGACTCGTTCCCCGAGGTCTTCGCCGCGATCAAGCCGACCGACGGCGTCTGCGTAGGCATGTTCCCGGAAGACGACCCGGACATCGCCAGGACGAACGCTGAGCTGGTGCGGGAGTTGACGGCCGCGCGGCCCTGACCCGCGGGCGGTGCCCGGCCTGTCGGAGACAGGGGAGAGAGATGAACGACCGAGTCCAGGCCGTGCGTGCCCTTCGCAAGGAGAGGCGCCTCGACGCGTTACTCCTCGAGGACTTGGCGCAGAGCCAGTACCTGCTGGAGGTCTACCGGACCCTAGCGCCCGGCGAAGCGCGGGGCGTGACGCTGGTGGAAGCGGACGCTCTCACGTTCGTTACGGACCCGCTCTCTGCGCACCGACTGGTGCCTCACCTGCCGCCCGAAGTGGCGGTTGTGGAGGCGGATGGCGACGCGTTCGTGCGGAAGGGCTATCGCTTCGCCAAGGAGCTGACGCGCCTGTTGCGCAAGCACGGCGTGAAGAGACTGGGCGCATTCGGGCTGCGCTACAAGGAAGCGCTGCCCTCAACGGCGAAGCTCCGACTGCTCAAAGAGAACCCGCTACTGGACTTGGCTGAAACGCGCACCGACCGCGAGCTTGGTCTCCTGGAGCACGCTGCCGCCCTCGCGGACGCAGTCTTCGCGCAGATCACCGCCGCGCTCCAGCCGGGAATCACTGAGATCGGCTTGAGAGCGCGCCTCGACGAGTTGCTCTACGAGCACGGCGCCGACATGCCGGCGTTCGGCACGTTGGTCTCTTTTGGGGAGAACACCAACCAGATTCACGCCGTCTCGACCAACCGGCCGCTGCAACGCGGGGACCTGGTGATGCTGGACTTCGGGGCAAAGGTGAACGGCATTGGGTCGGACCTGACGCGGACATTCGTCTTCGGCAAGGCGAGCCGCGAGCAGCGCAAGCTGTGGCAGGCCGTCGCCGAGGCGCAACAACGTGCCCTGGAGAGCATCCGCGCTGGCAAGCAAGGGAAGACGGTCGCCGCGGCGGCGCGCAACTACTTGGTGAAAGCCGGCTACGGTGACTTCTACTGTCACGGCCTGGGCCACCAACTGGGGCTGCTGTGCGGCGCCACGTACCTCTCGATGAGTTGCCCGCGGAGACTGCGTGAGGGGATGGTGCTGACGGTGGAACCCGGCGCCTATACGTCAAGGGGCGGAGTGCGGCTCGAGGACGACGTGGTGGTGACGCGGGACGGGTGCCGCCTGCTGACCCACGCGCCCAAGCCGCTGGAAGTGGGCGGCTGACGGCGGCGGGCCCGCGCTCGCCGCGCCAACTACGGGCGTTGCAGGAGATTCGGCTGCGAGGGTGAATACTGGGGCCCGGCGTGGTCCCGTTCGTCGCCGGAGTGCGTGTGCCCGGCCGGAGAACCCGCCACCCAAAGCGAGGAGGTGTCCGGATGACTTCTCACGATTCTGCCTCGGCAGAGCAGAACGCCTGCTGTAACTGTCTGTCGCGACGGCGGTTCCTGCAGGTGTCTTCCGCCGGTGCAGTGGGCCTGACACTGGCGGACCAAGTTGGCCATGCAGGCGAACCCGAGGACCGCATCGCCGCGGCCACGCTGCGGCCGGATCCGCACGTTCGCGTGGCGGTGGCCGTCCTTCGTGTCAAGCCGCCCTACTGGCTGGGCTGGCCGGGGACGAGCTACGACGTGGAGGGATGGCGCGAGAAGTACCTCCAGGAGACGCGGCGGACGGCGGCGGAACAGCACCTCCGGCTGGAGGTGGCGGACGCGCCGCTGGAAGACGACGCGGCAGTGAACGCGTTTGTCGAGAACTTGAAGGCAGACGCTCCCGATGGCGTGTTGGTGATCTTGCAGCACCTCGGCGTCTGGTCGTGGGCCGAACGGATTGCCGCGGCCGGGGTGCCGACCATTGTCTTCTCTCCGATTGGCACCTCCTTCACCGGCCACATTGCCCGGTTCTCCTGGCAGCAGGGCGTGTACGTCCTCTCGGGTCTCGACTTCTCCGCCGTGGAGCAGGCCCTGCGCATGGTCCGGGCGAAGCGGATGTTCGAGGAGTCGCGCGTGCTCGTTGTCAGCGGCAACCAGCGCGCCGAGTCGGTGCTGGAATGCCTGGGAACCAAGGTGCGGACCATTCCGCGACGGGTGTTCCAGGAGTGGTTCGAGCGCCAGCCCGTGACCCCGGAGGTGCGCGAGGTCGTGGCCCGCGTGAAGAAGGCCGCCGCCAAGGTAGTCGAGCCCACCGACCGGGACTTCCTGAACGCCGCCCGCGCCTATGTCACCGCGAAGCGCCTCATGAAGGCGGAGCAGGCCAACGCTCTCAGTATGGATTGCCTCGGTATGGTGAGCGCCCGGGTCATGCCGACGCCGCCCTGCCTGGCGTGGTCGCTGCTGCAGGACCAAGGCGTGACGGGCGGCTGCGAAGCGGATCTCTTCGCTGCGGTGTCGCTCATGTTCAGCAGCTACGTCTTCGATAAGCCTGGGTTTATCAACGACCCGGTGGCGGACACCGCGCGAAACGAACTGGTCGCAGCGCATTGCGTCTGCGGCACGCGGCTGAACGGGTTCGACAAGCCGGCCGAGCCGTTTATCCTGCGCACTCATTCCGAGTCAGACGTCGGCGTGTCGATCCAGACACTGTGGCGCGCAGGCCAGCCGGTAACCCTGGTGCGGTTCCAGAACCCGACGCAGTTGATCTTGGACACCGGCACAGTAAC
>PEVN01000564.1 GCA_002779825.1 Armatimonadetes bacterium CG06_land_8_20_14_3_00_66_21
TCAAGGCTCTTCCGGCAGCCACGACCGCGGACCACTCCGTCCGAGATCAGGAGGTCTGAGACTGCCCGGGAGTCCACCACCTCGACCGTCGCCACGTTGATCACGAACTCCCCGGTCCGCTGGAGGTCCTGATAGGTGTGACTCGCGACACCGATGGCGACGCCGATCTCCGTGGGGCCGACGTTCGTGTACGCACCGAACGCGCCGCCGTTCACGAGGCCGCTCTCGTGGAGGGTGGTGATCACGACTACGGGGCGGGTGACGATCGTTCGCAGGGCTTGATCGGCGGCAAGCTGGATCTTCATGGTTCAGCACCTCGGCGTGGACGAATGGAGTTCCCGGCACGCCCCCGATCTCCTGCCGTCGGCCGAGGCTCGCGCTCCCGCGGAGGGGCGGTATGTGCACCGGGGCCCGGCATTGGTGTCACCGCGTGAAGCTCGCGACGGGGAATCCGGGGACGTCCAGCGTTGCTTCTGCCGGGTCTCCCTCGTTGGACATGTCTCCGTTGAAGCCAAACTCCACGAACGCGGCCGCGCGCCGACGGACGGCCTCCAAGTCCTCCTGGAGCAGGCGCGTGGCTTCGTCTTCCGAGGTGTTGTCGTCAGGCATCAGGTAGAGCGCGAAGAGCCGCGTTCCGTAGGGGCCGCCTGGCGGGTTCTCGACGACGACTTGCAGCGGGTCGAGCGACAGCTTCCCGGGATCGACCCCGCGGAAGACGAACGCCAGGTTCCGCCCGTCGCCCGCGCGGTCCTGCCTTCCCATCGTTCCCAGTAGGACTTGGGCGCCGTCCTTCCCGCGGGCGTAGACAGTGTGCTCGGGGCCGGTGTCAGGCATCCAGTCGATGTCGTTGCCGTAGACCCAGAGCGACACCGTCTGCGGCGTCTCCTTCGAGAGCTGCTGCGGGGCATGCTCCAGCCACTCCGGCTTGGTGAGCCGGACCCCCTCGGGCCTGTCGCCAGTGCGGTACCAGTTCCCGGCAACGCCCTTTGGCGACAGCAGCAACTCCTCGTACTCGAAAAGACCGTGCCGGGCGCCCTCGGTCTCCGCGGACTGCAGGAACGCGCGCAGCGCCTCGACGTGCGGCGCGCACGCGGCCTCCAGTGCGGCAGTGTCGGTGGTGTCTTCACCGGTGTACCAGTAGGGCTCTCGGGCATTCTCCCCGTGCTGGGCGACGGCGGTCAGGTACGCTGCCACCAGCCTCGCGTAGTCGAACCCCTTCGCCATCAGCGCCACGCGCTGGGCGGCTTCCGGGTCGCGCACGGCCGTGCGCGCTGCCTCGAGGTCAGCGGCGCAGCCGGCGAGCAGCTCCGGCGAGAGGAACTGCAGCATCGTCCTGTACCCTCGCTGTTCGGCGACGTGCACACCGGACTGCTCCAGCGTCGTCTCAAGGCGCTCGTGGTACCGGCGCATGGGGTCGGCGGCTTCGGCGTACGCCTTCTCGTAGAAGTCGCTCAGCAACTCGTCCACGCTCAACCGGCTGTTCCACAGCAGCTTGGTCGCGACGTATTGACCCAGGCCGTTGTTGGCGTAGTTGTGATCCCATTGAGTGGCGACACCGGCGACGTTGCTCCGGTGCATGTAGGGCAGGTCGCGGCGCAGCATGTGCGCGATGGGCCAGGGTAGCCCACACCACGACGCCTTGTAGTAGTACTCGTAGAGCATGAGCAGCGCGCCCTTGTCGCGCCACTGCTGCAGGTACTTGCCGAAGTACGCGCTTTCCGGGCAGCCGGTCTCAGCAAGCGAGTGGTTGTGGCACATGAACCGGCAGAACTGGATGACCACATTGTCGCGCATGGCGAAGGGCGGCGGCGCCAGATAGGTGTGGTAGGCGATGGTCTTGATGAGGAGCCCAGGGTGCTTCTGGGCCACCTGCTCCGCTACGCGATTGGTGAAGTCGAACACCAGCCGTGAGTTGCGCGCCTCGTAGGGCGCCTCGGGGTCCTGCAGCTTGCGGCACTCGGCGCACTGGCAGAACTGCTGGGTGTCCATCGGATCGACGCTGACCATGTCGATCGACGGGTCGCCGGCGACAACCTCGTCGATCTTGCGGACCGCCGCCTCGACCACCTCCGGGTTGGTCGTGCACAGGTTCACCTGCGCCTGCTTCCCCGTGGGGTCGGCGCGCTTGCCGCCGAGGTCGGCGTAGAACTCGGGGTGT
This sequence comes from Armatimonadetes bacterium CG06_land_8_20_14_3_00_66_21, assembly GCA_002779825.1. Taxonomy (GTDB): domain Bacteria; phylum Armatimonadota; class Abditibacteriia; order CG2-30-66-41; family CG2-30-66-41; genus CG2-30-66-41. Next base: position 2,159 of record PEVN01000564.1, read on the forward strand.
TCCGCCCAGTATTCCGACGGCTCGACCAGCCGCAGCCACGTATGGACGAACCACTGGATTCGGAAGTCCTCGGGCTCGCCGATGCCGACGTTGGCGCCGTTGAACCGCGCGCAGGCTTTGTCGCGGAGGGTCCACCGGAGCGGGAAGTCCGGCTCGGACACCTCGTCGATCCGCCCGACCCGCAGCGTCTCCTGTCGCGGCGCGACCATGCCCGTCTCGCCCGGCCAGAACCACCGACAGCCGAGGTAGTGCTCCAGAAAGGCGTACACGCCAAACAGCGTGTCGAGGTCGGTCTTTCCGGCGATTACCAGGTCGTCACCGAGGGTGCGGATCGCGTAGCCTTGGCCGCCCAGACCAAGGCCCTCGGGCGTCGTGCCGAGCCGCTTCCAGGCAGCGTCGCCGCCGAGGAAGACAGCGGGACCGGTCGCCGGCTTGGTCGACTCAACCGGCAGCGCGACGCCGGTGAGGCGCTTGAGCCACTGGTTCAGCTCCGCCGCCGGCGCAGTGCCCTGCGTCGGCGATGTCGCCACGATGGTGGCTCTGGCGCGGCCGCTCGCGATCCACTCAACGAGCGGCGGCGGCATCGGAGGGTAGAGCGCCGCTTGGGCTGCCACCGGCGCGGCAGCCAGAAGGCGCGCCGCCATTCGGGAAGGTTTTCGGAGAAGCATCGTTTGCAGCCTCCTGAATCGGTGCGGAGCTGCGTCGCACAGCGACGCTCTACATCCCGTGCTCCGTCCGCTCCAACACCGTCTGCTTCAACTCCGGCGACAGGTGGTTGAAGTACTCCGAATAGCCGCCGATGCGAATGATGAGGTCCTCGTGCCGCTCGGGGTGGGGGAGGGCGTCGCGGAGGACTTGCTGGTCCACGACGTTGACTTGTAACTGCATACCGCCCAGATCGAAGTACGTGCGGACCAGTTCTTTGAGTCGGCTCCGGCCGGCGGCGGTCGTGAAGAAGTCCTTCGTGAAGCGGGCGTTGACGACCAGCGTGCCTGGCGCCAGACGGTGCGGGACCTTCGCGACGCTCTTGAGCATGGCAGTAGGGCCGCGTTTGTCGCGGCCCTGCACCGGGCCGGCGGAATCGGCGAGAGGCTCCCCGGCGCGCCGGCCGTCGGGCGTTGCGCCGACGGGTCTGCCGGCGTCGGCGTAGGTGACGAACATGAGGCACGACGCCAGAAACCGGCCGCCCCGCCAGGGGCGCTGAGCGAGGAAGTCGCGAAATAGCGACTCGGAGACGGCGGCGGCAATCTCATCCGCCGCCGGGTCGTCATTGCCGAAGCGAGGGCAGCGTTCCAACCGCTTGCCCATCTCCTCGGCGCCCTCGAAGTTGCGGCGCAGAACGTCCAGCAACTCGGTGCCGGTCAGCTCTTTCGTCTCGAACACGACCTCGCGAACCGCCGCCAGCGAATCGGTCACGTTGGCGAGCCCGGCAACGTTGACCACGCTCCAGTTGTAGCGCGCGCCGCCGGCGTTGAACTCCTTGCCAGTCTCGAGGCAGTCGTCGACCAGCAGGCTGCGCATCGGCTGGGGGCGGAGGCGGGCCTTGGCTTCCTGGTTGGCGTTGACGATGTCGGCGATGTCGGCCACAGCCTGGCGCATGTCGTCCTTGTACGCCGAGAGCAGCCCCTCGAAGCTGGCGGCAGTTGCCAGGTGCTCATCGAGCGTCTGCACCAGGATGTACGGCAGGTTGATGCCCGCGTCCAGCGAGCCGACGTTCGACCGCCCGTGGATCATCGTCTCCGTGCAGCCGCCGCCGTTGTGCCAGGCGAGATCCTCCTCGCGGACACCGAGGTCGGCGTCGCGCAGCGCCTGCAGGTAGACCTCTTCGTTGTACAGCGCCGGGAGCCCGCACCCGGTGGCGAGGGTGTCCAGCGCCGCCTCCCACAGATCGTCCGGCATGTCCTGGCGGATGTGTAGTTGCAGGTTGGGGCGACGAATCCCCTGGGCGGCTTCGAGGCAGATCTTGGTGAGTGCATTGCGGCAGGGGCTGCCGTCGGGCGCCGTGCCGCCGATGCCCGTGCTCCAGCCGTTGTTGGCGTCGACATTCTCCCAGAGCTGGCGGACGAGCTTCACCGCCTCGTCGCGCGTCAGGCTGCCCTCAGCCAGCGCGCGCTCGCACAGCTCGCCCAACTCTAGGTCGAGGCGACCCGGATTGTCGCAGTCGTCCAGATAGTAGGTGAAGTTGTACGCGACCAGCCCTTCAAAGAAGTCGCGGGCCGGCCGGAATGGGACCCGTTCGTACGCTGCGAGCAGCCGCTCCCGCCAGGGCGCGCCGTTGGTGGGCGCGTCCGTCAGTGCGGCGCTGAGCTTCCCCTGCCAGACCCGAATGCCCTCCAGCACGTCCTGCAGACCGAGGTAGAAGTCGCGCTTGCCTGCGTCGCCCTCTCCTTCGGCGCGGGTGAGACCGTCCGCAATGCGCTCGCCGTGCCGGTCGAGTCCCTCGTGCACGACGCGCCCGTAGTTGGGGATGCTGTGCGTATAGCCCACGCCGCCGACGCCGTGCTGGCGCAACGCCATGCCCAACTGCGGCAGGATCTCCCGGAAGTGCGCCTGGAGCGCGGCCAGCGCCCCGCACTGTTCCTTCGTAGAGCCGTTGTTCAGCCGCTCGTTGAGCAGGGCGTCGTCATAGTTCCAGGTGAAGGAGTAGCTGGGCGACAGGAGGCGGTCCTCGGTCCCCCGATACGCCGCCCCGGCCGGGTAGAGCAGCTCGCCCTGATACGGCGGCACGGCGCGGTTCTCGAACCGCCGGCGCACCGCGCGCGACCAGCGGCGCATCGGGGAGGCTCCGGGGAGCTCGAAGTAGCCGGCGGCGAAGTGCTCGCCGAGGTGGTGGAGGACGGCGGGATCGGGCAGGGAAAGCGTCAAGTCTGGGCAAGGGTCCCGTGCGAAGCTCATCGGTAGGCCCATGATACCGCGACCCCCGGGGGGGACGCAAAGGCCGCCCGGCGATCTCTGCCCGCTCGGCAGTGCTTGGCGGCAAGTGCGGCCGGCGGCAACGCCGCACCTCACGCGACGGTGCCCGCCCCCGCGTCGGAATCCAAGCCGAGATCCCGACAAACGAAGCAAGGGCAGGCAAAGTGCCTGCCCTTGCGTAAGGCGTGTACGCGGCGACGGTGGTCGAGACCGTTCGTCCGCGATAGGCTAACGGCGGTCTCCGACGACTGCCCGCTCCAGGAAGTCCTGCGCGGTAAGGATGCCGCCAAGCGCCGCCAACAGATTCCTCAGCGCGGGTCCAGAAGCACCGAAGACTGCCTGGGGCGACAGCAGCGTGAAGGAGGAATCCAGACCGGCATAGTCATAGGCGTCGAGCGTCGGGGCTTCGCCATTGAGCGTTGCGACACCCAAGGAGTTGGAGTCCACGGAGATCAGCGCTTTCATCGCCGGGTCTCCGGTGATGGCGATAGAGACCTGATCCACAGGAGCGCCGCCCGCCGCTACTGTCAGCGCGTTGCCGTTCGTGTTGACATTCAGCGGGTGGTTGAGCGCCGCAGTGCTGCTCACGCCGATCAGACCGCCGGCCGTCAGCGACGACGGTCCATTGGCGGTGAACTGACTGGCGGCGCTTCCGCCAAGGATCGAACCGACAGAAGTCAACGAGAGACCTCCGCCTGCCGCCGTCACCGTGTTGACGACCATGTCTCCGCCGGTGTTGGTGATGACAATGTCCCCTGCGCCGGCACTCACCTGGTTGAGGGTGGTGGCCGTCGTCGCGCCAAGGTGGATGCCACCGGCGTTCGTCGCTGCGTCCAACGTCGGCGTCTGGATCTCGACGGCCTCGGCGGGGGTTCCGATCCCGCTGCCAGCAGTCAGGGTGAGCGAGTTGCCCACTATATCGGCCTCGGGGTCCGGGTTCTCGAGGATCCTGCCCGCAGCCGTGAGGGTGATGGCGCCTTGCGTGGCCTTCACCAGGTCCACGATGAGGTCGCCGGCGGTGGTTGTGATCGTGACATTCCTCCCGGCGCCGTCAGCCACCACGTTCACCGCCTTCAGAGTGCCTCCGGAGACGAGATCGATAGCGCCGTTGACGGTCGCGACGTTGGTGAAGGTGGCGCCGTCCGCTTCGTTCAGGTTAACGCCGCCTGTACCGGACACGGTTGCCGAGGCATTGACCACCGTCGTATCCAGGTCCACGCCCGTTGCCGAACTGGCGGTGAGCGTGTTCGCAGTGACGTTGTTGGCCGCACCGTTGGCATCGGTGAGTGCGCCGGCCGTGGCCGTGAGTGTCACGGTGCCGGTGGCAGACGTTGTGGTCACGTTCAGGTTGCCGGTGGCGCTGGTCACCGTGGCGCTGCCGTTGGCGGCGCTCACGTTGAGCACATTGGCACCGTCGGTTTCGTTGACGGTGATGTTCCCGGCGCCAGTGACAGAGGCGGTCAGGTTCGTCACCGCGGTGTCCAGATCAACCCCGGTCGCCGCCCCCGCGACGAGGTTGGCTGCGCTTACGTTG
>PEVN01000019.1 GCA_002779825.1 Armatimonadetes bacterium CG06_land_8_20_14_3_00_66_21
GGGTGAGCCGGGCAGGAAGGAGTTCTTCGCCACGGCGTACCAGGCGACGTTGGTGTCGTGGATCTCGGCCGACTTCTCCAGGCGCAGCGCCGCTGCCAAGCTCGCGTTCTTCTCCTTCTCGACGGCGGTCTTCACCAGGTTCTCGGCCTCCGCGATCTTCGCCGCGAAGGCGGCCCGGTCGAGGGCGGGGATCGGCTCCCACGTGTCCGGGGTGGTGGCTCCAGGCGGCGTTTACCGCCACTGCCCGCGAGAGGACGTCTTCGGGGGCTTTGGCGTACGACGGAGTGGACTCGAACTGACCGGCCACCACCGGATTGGACCGCTTGAACTGCGCCTTCGCAATGGCGCGGATCGACTGCAAGTTGGCGTTCAGCTCGTCCACCTTGTTGCGCATCAGCGCCGCCGCCACGTCCGCGTCGTCCTCCTGCTCTTCTGCGGCCTGGATTGCGGCGCGCCCCGCCGCGATCAGCGCGTCCCACGCCGCCACCGTCATTTCGTTGATCGCGCTCGGCAGTTCCGCCACCGCGCCACGGCAGTTCAGCGCCCGGTCGATCTCGTCCTCCATCGAATACCTTCTCTGGCTCATCCTGCACCATCCTTCCGGCTGTGTTCTACTGCAGGAAGCCGATGAACGGCTGAAGTCACGCACCTATCATAGCAGGTCGAGCGGCCAACTGCGTCGGGAGGAATTCGGCCAAGCCCGCACGGTGTCCGACCGAGCGTGCGCGGTGCCCCACCAGAGCGTGCACGGCGTCCTCCCGAGCCTGTACGCTGTCCGACCGACTGTGGGCGGTGCGCAGCATCGTCTGTACGACGGACGACCGACCGTGCACGGCGTCGGACCGAGCGTGCGCGATATGCGACGGAGCGTGCAAGGTGCGCGACGGAGCCTGCCCGACGCCCGACGGACCGTGCGCAGCGCCGGACCGCTCCTGCGTGACATTCGACGGGCTGAGCACGGCGGGCTCCCGCGCTGGGGTGCCGCGCGTTAGCGCTTTCGGGGAACGTCGCGGCGTGATTGCACCACCCCTGCAAGCCGGTGCAGCAGCCGCACGATCCCGTCTCTGTCTGCCGGGACTGGCGGTTTCCCAGCCACGGGGAGGGGCTTCAGTCGCTGCCCCAGTTCCCACAATGAACCTGCGTTGTAGAAGTACGCCTTCCCCGTGTCTTTGTCAACAACCAGCAACTCCACACGGAGCGCGCTCACCCGTTCGCAGGTGACCTTCGGCACTGCGTCCACCGGTGCAGCGCGGTTCAATCCCCTCCGGTCGCCTTCGAGGGGGATGTAGGCCGGCACGCCCACTGGCGCTCTTGGTTCCTTGATCGCATAGACTCCCGCCTCGCTGAACAGGAGGAAGAGCTTGCCGTTGCTGCGCGCAATACGAAACGCCGGGGCGGAGGGCGCGGAGAACCGGTAGAGCCTCTTGAACGGAGTCAGCTTCTGGGTGCACGTCCACATCTCGTAGTCCGAACCCTCCGCGCCGTAGCAGAACTCAACTGTGGTGCCGTCCTTCGCAATGATGTCGTAGTTGAAGCGCGGTGCCGGAAGGCCTCGGCATTGAGCCTCGAAGTCCTTCTGCGACAGGAAGTCCACGATGGCATATTGCCTCATGGACGCGCACTTCATTGCCTCCTTGTCGTGAAGGCGGCCGGAAGTCCCTGGGCCTCGCTTCGGCTCCCACATGAATGCCGCCAACAGAGGCAGGTCCAACCGGTCAAGATGGTAGGACCCGATGCGACCCGGAGGGAGGCCCGGCAACCAACTGCTGATCAGGAAAAGCACACCGTGTGCGCTGAAGTCCCAGGCGTCGTTGGCATGGTGCTGCATAGCCGTGCCCCAGTATCTCTCTGTGTCCTTTTCCGCGTACCGCCTTCCGATGGGTGCTTTGAGAATGTCGAGCCTATAGTTGAGGTGCGGATCAAGCTCGGAGTGGTAGCAGGACCCCTGGACAATGACGGCCTTGGGGATCAGCCCAGGCCACAGGCCGTCGCTGATCGGCGCTCCCCGCGCGGGGAATGCGCCGCACAGGGCCAGCGAGGTCAAAAGCACCTTCCAGATCATGTGGCCACCGCCTACCTGTCAGACACGTACTCGACTATCTGTAGACCAGCGGGGTTGTGGTCGATGGCGAAGACTTGGTACGGTACGCCCAAGTCGAGCATATCTCCGTCTCCGTTCAGGTCCGCCGCCACATCCGGCTCGTTCAACCAGCGCACGACTTCATTGTAGAAGCCCGAAACGCAATCCTTCTCCACCTGATCCGGAGTCGCCGCTGTTCGCCCGCACGCCTGGTGAGATGGTACTGGAGTGTACCCCGTGGTGGACAAGACCGGGCAGGTTGGCTTGCAGCAGGGCAACGATCTACTTGGGTGAAACCATGCGTCGCTGGTGCCCCGCCGGTAGGGGCAACCCTCTCGGACCCCGGCCGGCGCGTTGCTACACGCGCGGCGGTGGAGCGGAGCATGCTCGCCAGCGCTGTCGAAGCCTATGGGAGAGCAGACCACTTCTTGGGCAGACCGGACCACTTCCCGTCCTTGAGGTGGTAGGAGAACTCCGCGGGTGGATAGCCCTCGTACTTCTTCTCCCCACGAATCACCACACGGTGAGCCTCGATGGCTGCACTGATTCCCGACACTCCGTAGACGTAACCGCGCGTTCGAACGTGGGCAGTTGGTACCGGGGCCTTCGGCCACTTCTCCCATTCAGCGGTCACGAGTCGGCAAGGGTACGCGGCAAGCGACTTGGTGGTAGCGACCTCCCAGATGCTGACGTCCAGCCTGGCGTACTGACCCGCCGACTCAACTAAGACCACATAGGTCCTCGCGGTGCGCGGATCCCTGGCGAGGGCAGCGGACCAGATGGGGGGAGGCATCACCAACTTGCTCTCGAACACGTAGGCAACCCACACGACTCGACCCTCCGACTCGTTCCCGCTTGGGTGGTCCACCAAGAGGAAGGCGACATTCCCCAAATGGACCCCGGGAGGGTGTGTGCGGTAATAGCGCTCCAGGTCCCGCAGAGATGGCTGCGGCAGGTCGACGCGGTAGAGGACCAGGCGCCGGGCTGGCTCCTTGGGGTCGTGGCGGATGATCGCCACCGCCTGCGGGGCGGACCCGTCGCCAGTGAGCTTCTGCGATAGTGGTCCGCCAGTCGTCTGGCCAGCCAGTGGGGCCCGCCCAAACACAAAAAGCGCCGCCGCACAGATAGTGATTGTGACGCGGCGTGCCTCGAGCCCGGTCTGTCCGTTCATCTGGGCATTCCTTCCTCGGCGCCTCACGTTCAGGGGCCGATGTATATCAGTCACGCAGATCATCTGAGCACCACCTACTGGTCCGATACCTGGGCGACAGGCTGGCTCCTCCATCAAATGCTGTTTTGGACAAGAGTGGGTTGGACCAATCGGTATCGCTTGGAGGTCGTCGGGGTCCCCGGCGGACTCCGAGGGCAGGTTTGGCCCGGTTCCGTCCCTTCGCTTGTCGGCCTCCGTGGTTCACGGATGGCGCACTACCCTTATGCCTGCTGGGGCAACTGCCGACCATCGCTGGCTCTCCAGATCGAAGCGGAAATGGATCACCGCACCCGCCGGATGGTCCACTTCAGCTTCCACGACGATGGCAGCGGGTTGGGACCGAAGGCGCACGCGTGAAACCCGGGGCATGGACCGCCCCTCGATGCGCCAGTTCGCCCGGGAGACCGGCGGCACCGGTGAGGGCCATTGCGGCCAGTTCTCGTACTTCATTTGCAGGGGCCATTGGCCCAGGTTCTTCCGCACATCTGCCTGGTAGAGTGCGAGATCCAGCCTCTCTGGGGTGGAACTGCCTAGGGCAATGTACGCCAGGTTCTCCTCGTCGGCGCAGGATAGGTCAGCACACCAAGTAGCAGGAGGCATTGCTCCAGGAGTATCCCGGCGGTATACGACCGCAGCTACATGACCCTCTTCGGGACGATCTCGTGACGCGTCGACGAGCACGAAGGCGATATTCGGGAACCCCTCTGTGCCGTGCTTTCGCACAAACTCATCCCACTCGCGCAACGTCAATCGCGGGAGGGTGACCGGCTTCCGCCACAAAGCGAGTTGGCGCGCTGACCGGTCTACCGAGTAGCCGCGCCGCGCCAGCCGCTCGGGGCTGTCGCGGCGCGAGGAGTGCCCCACTTGCTCTTCGGATGGTGCTTCGGACGCACAGTGAAGCAGGACGCATGTCACTACGAAGAGAGTTCGAGCAAGGCTCGACCACACAACGGCCGAAGTGTCCATGGTTGCCTCCCCTACTCCAGGTCTGCTCTACGACGATAGGAGAGCTCTTGCACAGCTACCTCGTTTCTCTTGGCAAAGCCAGCGCTCAGAATGCCAGCACACGCGGCGTTCTCATGGTCATTCTCCGTCCCGTACGGGCCGGCGCCGTAGGACGGGTCGTAGAACCGGCCGTCGTAGCGGACGATTCCGTAACCTCCGGCGTGCCAAGCCGGTTGTAGGCCGCGGCGCCGAAGTAGTCCGGCCAGTGCGGGATGCTCGGCGCAATCAGGGCGCCGGTGTGACCCCGTTCACGGCGTGACGACTAAGGCCCGATGTGTTCAATGGGTAGCGGCGTGGACCACTTGCCGGTCTTCAGATGGTACCGGAACTCCGCGGGGGACGGGGCCTTCCCTTCGCTCTCACTCGTGATGACGAGTTCGTCGCCTCGCCGGCGAAGCCCAACCAGAGTGAGTGCGTCCGCGCGTCCACGGGTACGTACCTGAGCGAAGGGCATCGCGGTCTTGGGCCATGCTTGCGGCCGGCCCGCCTCCAGGCTGATGGGATGCTTCGCGATTGCCTGCCCCGGTCGGGCGCGATACACCCGCAGGATGTTGTAGCTGTACTGACCTCGCGACTGCATGAGCACGATGTACGCCTCTTCTGCGCGGGCATCCCAGACGATACCCCCGGTCCAGCGTTCGGGCGGCCCCCCGCCCGTGCGCCACAGCTCGTAGGCAACCCAGATCACGTCGCCGCTGAGCGGGTCCTCTCTCCGAGAGTCGACTAGCTGAAAGATGAGATTGCCGAACGGAGGGTTCTCATCGAGTCCAACCGGCCGCAGCCACTCTTTCGGGAGCGCAAACATCCAGCGTGGGTCCGCAGGAATCGGGGCTTGCTGCACGCACAGCGCAAGCTGCCTATGCGTCGCGTGGTAGGCTGGCTTCCCCAGGCTCTGGAGTCGCTCCACCTGCGGCTCCTGTTTGGCTGCCTCGACCGCCGCTGGCGACGCGGGAGCACGACACGCCCCGGCCACTGCCACAACCGAGAGAACGAGGGCGGCACGGGGAAGCCCGTGTCTTGGCGCAAGACGGCTCAGCATTGAACTCACCTCCACAGCTACGCAGAGCCCTAACGGGGGATGTAGATCAGTTCCTGGCGAGCCGGGTCGTCTCGCCTCGCACACGGCCCGACGGGCAACGTCGCCTTGATGCCAAGGATCGACGTCGTCTCGTGCGCCAGTTCGTCTGCGAACGGACCTGCCCCGTAGGAGGGATCGTAGATCTCTATTCCGTATCTGACGACGTAGTGGTTATAGAAGAACTCTGGCGGTTCAGCGTTGTGTTGGCCCGCCACCCCGGGTTGGTTAGCTACGTCGCCCGCCTGATCACCATACGGTTGGGCCGGATCGCCCCCCCATTGCCCCGTGAACAGCAGGTAAGGATGGGCGGTTCCGGCGAATAGCCCGTCGGCCTCGACGTCGTTGCCGCCAGGCGCAGTACCCAGAGTGCCATTCGGACCGGGAGTTACGCACGACGCATCAGGGGGCGCTGGTCCCTCCGGAATCGCCTGGAAGTCATCGGGATTCGCGGCAGTCTCACAGCCGCCCAGGGGTCCCGTCCTTACGTGGTGGCCGAAGTTCCAGTTCTTCACCAGGAACCCGTCCGCGTCGGGGTTCACGATCGTGCTCGCCTGGACCTCGTATATCTGGGAACCGGGTATGCCTTGAGCCCTGACCGTCTCGTGGAGCAGTTCGGACCAGGCCACGCAGCTCCCGTTGCCAACGGGACTGGCCAGCATTCCGGCCAGTGTCTGGGGGGTGCTGTTCGCCGGCAGCCAGTACCGCATGTTCACGCCGTCGACGTTGTTGTCCCCGTCCATGACCTTCCGGCGCACACCTGGAATCGGTCCCTGGAAGTCGCCCCAGATCGCGGTTACCCCGTCATTGGCGTTGCTCTTCCCGTCCGCATTCCGGCACCCAATGTCTACGATGGTTTCGTAGAGGGAGTTGGCAACGGGGTTCGCGAGCATTACGTAAACTCGGTCATCGCTCTTGCCCACGTTCAGCCAGGTTGCGCCGCCGTCCGGCGACAGCTCCCACTTGATCTCCATCGGGTTGAAGAAGTCGATCTCGTTGAGGAAAGGCGTCGGGCACTCGGTCAGCGGAATAGTGATCTCAATGCCGTTCACAGTGGCGCCAGTCGCGGAGACGTCCCAAGCTCCGGGACCGTCGCCCCTGATCTGGAAGGGGCCGGGGAAGAGGTCCGGCGGGGCGAGGAGCACCTTGGCAGCCACCTGCATGCGCGTGTCCCGCGTGTAGCAGACGGGGTACCGCTGGTCCCCGGGGTCCTTCCCGTCCCCGTCCTCGTTGTTGTCGAGCCAGTGGGGCGCAACGTACTGGCCTGCGCCGTTGTCCCTGACCACTGGGTGGTGCGGGCCACCGAAGGTCGCCTCCTTCAGTCGCAAGCGCGCAACGGTCAACCTCACCACATCTACATACTCCTCCCCATCCACCGTCCCCACCAGCTCCAGCACCACGTCGCCGGGCGCGGCGCTGGTCTCAAGGCCCTCTACCCAGACGCTAATGTCCCCGCCGCCGAACTCGAACTCGTGCGGCAAGTCCAGCGCCTCGCCCGGGCCCTTGTACTGGTTCGGCCACACGCGGATCTTCGCGCCGCCCTGCGGGCAGCGCAGCGTCAGCTTGTTGTCGGGCGTCATCGGCACGGCGCGGAGGATGACTTCCACCATGTCGTCGTCGGTGTACTCGTCATCGCCCGGCGTAAGGTCGGGGATGCCGTTCCCGTTGTCATCATCGTCGTTCAGGGCGACGATTCGCCCTGGCTTGTCGGCATCTGCCTCGATGGGATCATCGTCTTCGTCGATGTCACCGTCGTTGTCCGAGTCCGTGTCCAGGTCCGGGTTCCAGCGACAGAGCTGCCCACACTCCAACGCCCACTTGTTCGCGTGGGAGCGCCCCAGATGCCCGTGGGCGTCCTTCGCC
>PEVN01000565.1 GCA_002779825.1 Armatimonadetes bacterium CG06_land_8_20_14_3_00_66_21
CCTTCAGGATCTGGACTCGTTCCTGCCTGGTGAGGAATCGTCTTCGGAATGAAGCCGACGGCCCACAACCGCAACCACAGCCGCACGCGGGTGCGGGGGCTGGTGCGGGTTGGCATGGTCCACAACACATCGCGCTCACCTCCTTTCACTCGCCCCGTAGACGGTCAACACACGCGCAGGGCTCGCCGCCGCACCGGTCCAAGACGCAGTGAACGGTCTCGTCTCCGCCGTGGCGGCACTCGCAGAGCTCCGCGACGATTCGCAGCAACTGCGACTTCAACTGCTCCCGCCCTTCGTGCAGCCGGCTCCTGACGGTCTTCTCAGGCAGCTCGCAGAGAGCGGCGATTTCGGCATACGAATACCCGCCGACGTACTTCAGCGACAGCACCTCCCGGCTCTTGGCAGAGACCCCGTCCAGCGCCTGCTGGACCAGCATCTGCAGCTCCACGGACTTCGCCACCGATGCCTGCGCGTCAGCCTGTGCTTCCGCCGCCTCCTCGGCGACGCTGGGAGGGGGTTGTCGTCGCAGGTGCATCCGGCACAGGTTCTCGGCGATCCCGCGGAGCCAGGCCGCGAGCTTCTCCGGTTCGCGAAGGGACGCCAGGCTTCGATGCGCCTCCACGAAGACTTCCTGGGTCAAGTCTTCGCTGTCGTCGAGGTTGCCCGTTCTCTGAAAGCACGTTGCGAACACCAGTCCGCGGTGGCGGCGCACCAGTTCGGCGAACGCCTCCCGGCTCCCGTCTCGCGCTTGCTGAACCAGTTGGTCTACAGTCCCCAAGGGTTGGTCTCCTGAATGCGGTCTCAGGAAAGTAGTTGCACGGCGAGCGCGAAAAGTTGGGTCAAGCTGTCGTCGCGCGCGGTTGGCCGGAGGAACGCCAGCACTTCGTCCGGGAGGGCCAAGAGGGCTCTACCTACTGCTCTTCGGCCGATACTTCTCAAACTGCTCCGACAGAATCTTCTGCAGATCGGGGTCGTAGCCGAGATGGCTGAGCCGGACGATGCCCTTCGTGTCAACCACGTACAGGTGCGGGATCGTTTGCACCTTGTACGCCTGGGCAGCTTCGAACTTGGAGTCCAACAGCACGGGGAACGTCAGCTTGAACTCCTTGATGCCTTTGGGCACGGCTTCCTGAGCGAAGGGGCCGTCAAGGTTGACCGAGAGGATCTGCACGCCCTTGTTCTTGTACTTCGCCTGCAGCTTCTCCAGGTCTTGGACCACCGACCGGCACGGGATGCAGGTGAAGCGGCCGAAGTCGAGCAGGACGACCTTCTTGCCCCTGAAGTCGCTCAGTTTGTAGGTCTTCCCGTCCCAGCCCTTGAGGGTGAAGGCGGGCGCCTTGGTGCCGACCCGAAGGCCGGCCGGCTCCTCGGCGGAAGGGATCTCGCCTGCGAGAACCGCGGTTGCCACTAAGGCGACCATCACGCCTCCCCAGCGGGAGAGCACTGTCCCGGTTGGTCGTGTCATGTTGACTTGTCCTCCAGTCAGATCACTTCAAGGGTGTGCGCGAGCACGTAGTAGAGGCCGACGCCGACGAAGAGGAGGCCTGTCACGGTCCGAGCGACAGCCTCGACGCGGCCAAGTTGCTGGAGCCATTTGCCGACTGCCGACGCGCCCGTCGAGAGACCGGCGGCGATCACGATAACGGGGACAGCCGTGCCGATGCCGTAGAGGACGGGGTAGAGCAGGTGCGGCGTGTGGTTTAGCGACAAGGGGATCAGCGACCCGAAAAACAGCGCTGCCGACACCGGGCAGAACGCCAAGGCGAACAGGAAGCCCAGCAGCCCCGCAGCCACCATCCCCCACCGCTCGACGCGGCCCTGAACCGCTTCTCCGAGTCGCCCGGACGAGGGGAGCCGGATCGGGACGAGCTCCAGCAGCACCACGCCGGCGACGATCAGGATCGGGCCGAGAACTTGGTTCAGGTGCTGCTGCAGGAAGTTGGACACGGCGGGGATCGACAGCAGCCCGAAGACGAGCAGCCCGGCCAGCGCCACGTACGCCACCGTTCGGCCCAAGGTGTAGAGCAGCCCCGAGAGGAGCACGCGCCGCGGCTGGGTGAGGTCGCGCGCCACGAACGAGATTGCCGCGACGTTGCTTGCCAGCGGACACGGGCTGATCGAGGTGAGCACGCCCAACCAGAGCGCTCCCGCCAGCGGCACAGCTTCCACTAGGACTGCTCCCCCTTCAGAAAGGCACGGACGCCGTCCCGAACATACTTGCGAAAGGCTGGTTCGTCGTGAACCAGCTCCCAGATGCGCTTCCGGTTCTCCCAGCGGGTCTGTTTGTCGTCGACGTACTCGACCAGTACCAACGATTGCGCGAAGAGCAGGTAGTCTTGGACGAAATGCCGGTTGTCCGGTTCATCCGTGTTGACCGCTTGGAACATCACCCGGCCCGCGCGCAAGTCCTGGGAGAACTCCTTCTCAATCGTCTCCCGGGAGAGGCGTTCGATGGTGTTGCAGGTGGGGCAGCGGAAGTTGCCATGGAAGTAGTAAACGACGAGGTGGCGGTTGGCGTTGGGGGCGGGCTTGTCGGACTGATCCGACGGATTCGACCGATCGGACTGACGAGCCGCCATCACTCCCCGCGCGGCCCCACCACCTGCCCCGCCGCGGTCCTTGACCGCCAGCGCCACGAGACTCCCCGCGGCGAACAGTAGCAACACCACCCCCAGACTTCTTTTCGCCGTCTGCGGCATCAGTTGTCTCCGGCTGCGGCCGTCGTCAAGAGGCTGACCAACTCCGTCTCGGAAGGCACTTTGCCCGCCACTTTGACCTTCCCGTCGATGGCAAGGGCGGGGGTCATCATGACTTTGAACTTCACGATTTCCATGACGTCCTCGACCTTCTCGATGTCGGCCGTCAGACCAGCAGACGCGACCGCCTTCCTCGTGCGGGCTTCCAGTTCCCGGCACTTGGCGCAGCCGGGTCCGAGGATTTGAATCTTCATCGTTGACTCCTTTTGACGTACGGTCGGGCAGCCTACCCGCCATACGTGGCTTCTTACATGATCCAGTTGAACAGGTAGCCGACCAGCAGAATGCCGGCCGACACGACCCCGATGAAGGTGGCAATCAGGCGCGGCTTGAGGACCTTTCGCAAGATGACCATCTCCGGCAGGGACAGGGCAATCACGGACATCATGAACGCGAGGACCGCGCCCAAGGCGGCGCCTTTCTCCATCAGCGCTTGGACGATGGGGATGATGCCGGCGGCGTTGGAGTACATCGGCACCCCGATCACGATGGCGACAGGTACGCTCCACCAGGTCTTCTTCCCCAGGAAGGATGCCATCAGCCCTTCCGGCACGTAGCCATGGATGCCGGCACCGACGGCGATGCCGGCGACAACATACGGCCACACCCTGCCCACGATGTCGCGGACGGCGGTGAGCCCGTAGCCGAGCCGCTCTCCCCACGCGGGCTTCGGTTGGTCGCCGGTCACCTCGCCGCCACCGGTGCCGAGTTGGTACACCCAGTCCTCCACAAACCGCTCCATCTTCAGCCGGCCGATCACCCAGCCGGCGACCACGGCAACGGTCAGTCCAGCGGTCAGGTAGATCGCGGCGATCTGCCAGCCGAACATCCCGAGCAGCAGCACGAGCGCGACTTCGTTCACCATCGGCGCCGAGATCAGAAACGAGAGCGTGACGCCCAGCGGAATGCCAGTCTCGACGAACCCGATGAACAGCGGGACGGCGGAGCAGGAGCAAAACGGGGTCACGACTCCCAGAAGCGCCGCCAGCACGTTGCCGGCGGACTCGCGCCTGCCCGACAGCATCTGCCGCGTTCGGTCGGGCGTGAAGAACGACCGCACAATGCCCACGCCGAAGACGACCAGCACGAGCAGCAGCAGGACCTTCGGCACCTCGAACAGGAAGAAGGCGACGCTGCTGCCCAGATGGCTGTCCACTGGCAGCCGAAGGACGGAGCCGGTCAGCCAGTCGGCGGCAGGTCGCAGGTGGCGGTATGCCAGCCCCCAGGCGAGCAGCACGGGCAACAGCCAGAGTCCACGGGGGACGCGGTGCGAGGTCGGGGCCATCGCAGTGCGTTCGGCGGTCACGGCTTCAGAGGAAATCGAACTTGCCATGGGCTATCGTCGCCCTCCCACCAGCATCGCAGCCCGCTGCAAGTCCTGCCGCGCGCGGGGGCAGGACTCGATGGCTGTCGCCAACACGTCGGTCAATTGCGCGAGCAGGTCGTTGCCTCCCGCCAACTTGTAGTTGACTCGGGCGCCGTCTCGTTCGTCGGCGACCAACCCCAAGTTGCGAAGCATGCCCAAGTGCCGCGAAACGTGGTACTGGGGAAGCTCCGTGATTTCCGTCAGTTCGCACACACAGATGGTCCCATAGCGGGCAAGCAGGCACACGAGCCGCAGGCGCGTCGGCTCGGCCAGGGCCTTCAACAAGCGGGAGACTTCGTCGCACTTCATGAGCGGTCCAATCAGGAGAACTGAGTATGCGCATAGGCGCATGAGTCAAGTATAGCACGACACGTGGTCGCTGGCAAGGAATTCAGGATCTCGGCGAGAAAATTGAATCCAGCAGATCCGGACAAGTCGCCCTTGCCGGCGACGCGCTTCAACCGTTCCGTCGCCCCGGCAGTGCTGGTGACGGAGATTGCCTTCGAGGAGAGGTCAACCGATCATGCAACCTCGACAAACCAGGCGGACCTTCCTGCAAACCGCGGGCTCGGCGGGTCTGCTGACCCTCGGCAGCCGCCGGCTGTCTGCCCAAGAAGCAGCGCGCAAGGAGTCAACGGTGAACCGCCCCAATTTCCTCGTGATCGTCGCCGACGACCTCGGCTGGGCCGATGTCGGCTACCACGGCTCGAAGATCCGCACGCCGAATCTCGACCGACTGGTCGCCGAGGGCGTCGACCTCGACCAGCACTACGTCTGCCCGATGTGCACACCGACGCGGGTGTCGCTGCTCGCCGGCCGCTACTGCAGCCGCTGGGGCGACCAAGCGCGCAAGCCCTCCAATGAGCGGGTGCTCCCCTTTGGCACCGAGACGTTGGCCTCGGCACTGGAGAGCGTCGGCTACGACACCGGGCTGTCCGGCAAGTGGCACCTCGGCTCGAAACCCGAGTGGGGTCCGAACCACTTCGGCTTTAGCTGCTCCTACGGTTCGTTGGCCGGCGGCGTCGGTCCCTACGATCACCACTACAAGAAGGGCGAGTTCAGCCGCACTTGGCACCGCAACGAAGAGCTTGTCGACGAAGAGGGACACGTCACCGACCTGATCGGCCGCGAGGTCGTCGGTTGGATTCGCGAGAAACGCGAGCCGTGGTTCTACTACGTGCCCTTCACTGCCGTCCACATCCCGGTGCAGGCGCCGCCGGAGTACCAGGACCAATACGCCCACCTGACGTTCTCGGAGGCTCCCGTCAAGGACGAAGGCGCCAAGCGCTATGCCGCCTATGCGACCCAGATGGACGACTGGATCGGGAAGCTGGTGCAGGCGTTGGAGGAGACCGGCCAGCGCGACAACACGCTCATTCTTTTCGTCTCCGACAACGGCGCCCCCCGCGGGCCGTGGATCGCCGCCAACGACAAGTACCCCGGCACGTACCCCAACGCCCCCGTCCTCGGCAGTAACCTGCCGCTCCGGGGGTTCAAGTCCACCATGTACGAAGGCGGCATCCGCACGCCGGCGCTGCTCAACTGGCCGGGGCGACTCAAACCGGGCAAAGTCACCGCACCCCTGCACGCCGTCGACTGGATGCCGACACTCACCCACCTGGCCGGCTACCAACCTCCCCGCGACCTGCAGTGGGACGGGCAGGACGTCTGGCCCGTAGTAACCGCCACCGCGCGACCCGCCGAGCGCACACTCTACTTCCCCTTCGTCAACGGCAAGTGGGCGATCCGGCAAGGGAACTGGAAACTGCTCTGCGAAGGGACCGGCAAAGTGCCCGAGCTGTACGACCTTGCTGCCGACCCTAACGAAGAGCGCGACCTGGCGACGGACAAGCCGGACGTGGTCGCCGCTCTCCAAACCCGCCTGACCGAAGCGCAGAAGCTGGACCGGAAGGACCGGCCGCCGGACCCGGCCGGAGGTGCTGGGTAAGCTTGCCCGGCACCCGCCCGCTGGCTCCAATGCCGCACGTGATTGAACCGAAAGACCTCTGCGAGCCCGAGTGGGCCGAATGGTATCGCCTCACCCCTCAAGAGCGCTGGCGCCAAACTCAGAAGCTCTGGCAAACCTTCTTGACGCTGGGAAGCTCTCTTGACCCCGAGCCCGATACGCAAAGTCCTTTCTTCGATGCGGGAGCACCAGGTCCGCTACCTGCTGATGGGCGGCCGCTGCTGACCCTGGCAATCGCCGCCGACGCAGAACGACTGGATCACGCCCTCCGGGAGGAGGAGCAGCGGGAGCGTGAGGCCGACCGACGGCACTGGGAGCCGTTGCGTGCCGTGCTGGAGAGACTGCGACACGAGAGCCGGCTTACCGAAGCGATGAAGTTGGACCGAAAGGAAAGACCGGCGGATCCAGCGGGGTAGTCACCCTGGGTGCCATGCCTGGAAGAGGAGAAGCGTCCACGAACCCAGGCATTCCTTCTCCCGCGACTCGAAGCGGATGGCACGGTGCCCCAAGACCGGAACAGCAGGGCGTTGGTGTGGGGACGATGCACGATGCCGCCCCCCGCAGCGATCGACACGCCCCCCGAGGAGATGGTTGGACTTGGATTGGGACAATGAACGCGTTCACCACAACCTCCGTACAGTTCAGGAACCCGTTGCTCCGGAAGGACTCAAACACTGCCCGCGGCCCTTGTAGACAGCTGTTTGGCTGACTGCCAAGTGTAGCACCCACGGCACCGCCAGTCAAATGACTTGCCGGTCGCAAGGTGGCTCGAGAGGGACGGGTGTCGATAGGTCTCGCACCGAATGCAACCACTCTGTGGCAGTCTGGCTCTCCATCGATCCATGGTTCTCGTCTGCCCAAAGGAACGCGAGGTCGCCGCCCTGGGGGCGGGGATGCACACGGCAGGTGTGCAGGGCGAGTCACTCGGCACGTCCCGGTCTGACGGTCACCTCCACTCCTCTGGCAACTCACCCAGCGGCACCGCCTGCGCTCTGTCCGAGACGGGGTACGGGTTCGGACAGCGGCAGAACAGTGTTCGGCTCGCAACAGAACCGGGAGGCAGGTCCTGGGCGATGCGGGCGAGGGTCTGGGCGTCCCTGTTGGTGGGGTGCTCTGTCCATTTGGCGTCGGCCAAATCGAAGCGGCCGCCGCGATGGCGAAGGAAGTCGGCTTCTTTGGTGCGGTCGCGCCAGAAGTGGAGGTCCCAACCGCCGGTGTGGTTGGTCTGTTGGCGCCGGAGTTCGCCGAATACCAACGTCTCCCACAGCGCCCCGGCCAACGGCGAAGCGTGCAGGTCCTCGGCGTTGCGCACGCCGTTGAGGAAGGCGCACAGACCCGTGTCGCACAAGTAGAGCTTAGGTGTCTTGACCAATGCCTTCGTCGGGTTGGAGAACCAGGGCTCCAACAGCGCCACCTGGTTGGACGCCTGCAGGACCGACAGCCAGGCAGCCGCCGTGGACCCGCTGATGCCGACGTCCCGCGCCAGATCGGCCCGGTTCAAGAGCTGCGCCGTACGTAGCGCGCACGCCCGCACGAAGCGCTCGTAGTCGCGCAGGCTGCTCACGCCCAGGAGTTGCCGCAGGTCGCGCTCCAGGTAGGTCGCCACATAGGACCGGTAGAAACCGTCAGTCTCCAAGTCGGGCTTCTCGTACAACTCGGGGAAGCCGCCCCGAACGAGGAATTCCTCCACGGAGAGCTGCGGAACCGCGGCGTGCACCTCCGCCCATGACAATGTCTCCAGGTCGAGAATATCGGCACGTCCCGCCAGAGACTCCGACACCGACTGCATCAGCGTGAACTTCTGCGACCCCGTCAGGACAAAGAGACCGCATTCGTCGCGCCGCGCATCAACGGCCACCTTGAGGTGCCGGAACAGCCCCGGAGCATACTGCACTTCGTCGACGATGAGCGGCGCCGGGTGCCGGGTCAGGAAGGCTTGCGGATCGCGCTCGGCCTGTGCAGCTTCGCTCGGCAGGTCCAGCGAGACGAACCCATGGTCGGGGAAGAGTCGGCGGACCAACGTGGTCTTTCCGGTCTGGCGAGCGCCGGTTAACACGACAACAGGGCGCTGTCGGGCACGTCGGGTCAGCAAGTTCTCCATCTTTCTCGGTATCCACATGCTACAAATCGTACGATAAGATCGAGGAATTTGCAAGATCTGCAGTCCGATGGCAACCGCGGTCGGCTCAATCCAAACTCAGCCAGGAATTCCTTCCCTTGGCGGCGTAGAATACAACTCACGAGAACTCACCTTCCCTGGCACGCGCCCACTCTGTTGCTCTGCTGCTGTGTCGATGCCTTGGCTGCGCCGGCCCCGCAGACGCTCATCGACGTTACCGATCCGGCCAACCTGCCGAAGTACGCCGTCACCGACGGCAAGGCGGAGGTGGTCCGGACCGATGCCGGCCCGGCGTTGCGGCTCGCCTTCGGTCACGAGTCGGCCTACCCGAACCTGAAGCTGCTTCCCGACCCGCTCGGCTACGCAACCGACTGGTCGAGAGCCGCATTCCTGGCGGTCACGGTCAGCAACCCAACCGAGGTGCCGGTCAAAGTCAACGTGCGTGTCGATTCCGAAGCGGTGAAGGACCGCGGCCGGCAAGGCGGCACCGAAGTGGCGCCCGGACAGACGGTGCGGATGCTGTTGACGGTCGGCGGTCGCCCGCCGATCATCGGTATGCGGGGCCAGCCGCCGTTGCCGTACCCGAGGCGGGAAGGCGATGTCCAGATCGTGCACAACGGGGTTGCGCTTGACGCCAAACGAATCACCCAGATGCAGGTCTACCTGGCACATCCGGATGCCGACCACACGCTCCTGCTGTACAAGCTCGAACTGATCCCCGTTCCGGCGCCTCTGCCGGCAGCCTTTGTCGACAGGTTCGGGCAGTACAATGGGGCCGACTGGCCCGGCAAGCTGCACAGTGAGGACGAGTTCCCGAAGCGGATCCGGAACGAGGAGCAGTACTTCCAGGCGAACCCACCGTTGCCTGACCGCGACCAATACGGGGGTTGGAAAGACGGCCCGCAACTCGAAGCAACGGGGCGGTTCCGGGTTCAGAAACAAGCCGGCAAGTGGTGGCTGGTCGATCCGGAAGGGCGGCTCTTCTGGTCCAGCGGCATCACGTGCGTGCGGTTCAATGCCGAGACGATTGTGGCCGGCCGTGAGCAGTACTTCGAGTGGCTGCCGGCGACCGACAACCCCTTCGCCCGCTTCTACACGGCGCCGCCCAACCGGCGACTGTTCGACTTCTTCGCAGTGAACGTCTACCGCAAGTACGGCGACGACTTCGCAAACCGCTTCTACGACGTGACGATGAAGCGGCTTCCGTCGTGGGGCATCAACACGATCGGCAACTGGAGTGCACCGGAGACGTGGCGCCTGAGGCGTGTGCCGTACACGCTGCCGATCAACGTGCCCGGGGTGCCGATGTTCGTGGCGACGAGCCGCCTCAAAGCCGGTCTGGAGAAGAAAAAGTGGTTCCCCGATCCCTTCGACCCGAAGTTCCGCGCGGGTCTGGAGCAGCAGTTGGCGGCACAGGCAGAGTTCAAGGGCGATCCCTGGCTGTTGGGCGTGTTCATCCACAACGAGTTGCCGTGGACGTTGGGCTCCCCCTGGCAAAGCGCGAACCAAGCGCCAGCCGGCATCGCCGCGCTCTGCTTGCAGGAGAGTGACGGTTCGTTCCAGGCGAAACAAGCGCTGCTGGACTGGCTCAAAGCCAAGTATCCGACGATTGCCGACCTGAACCGCGCGTGGGGCACCCAACTGGCCGACTGGGAAACGGCGGCGGCGCCGTTCCAACTGACCGCCGGCCAGCGCAAACAAGCGCTGGCCGACCTGACTGAGCTCGAGAGGACGATCGCGGAGCAGTACTTCCGCGTGTGTCGGGAAGCATTGGACAAGCACTTCCCCGGGGTGCTCTACCTCGGCTGCCGGTTCAGCGGCATGTATGACCGGCACTTCGTCGAGGTCTCCAGGAAGTACTGTGACGTGGTGTCCTTCAACATCTACGCTGAGCTGCCGACCGACCGCACGGCAGACGAATTGGCTGCCGAGTTAGACTTCCCGGTGGTCATCGGCGAGTTCCACTTTGGCGCGCTGGACCGCGGCATGTTCGACCCCGGTCTGCGCCCCGCCAAGGACCAAGCCGAGCGCGCCGAGAAGTATGTCGCCTACACCCGCGAAGCTGCTGCCGCGCCGTGGTGCGTGGGCGCCCATTGGTTCCAATACCTCGACCAGCCGCTCACCGGCCGTGCCGATGGGGAAAACTACAACGTCGGGTTTGTCGACGCGACGGACGACCCCTACCCGGAAATGCGCGAGGCGGCCCGGAAGGTGAATGGGGAGCTATACGGGCTGCGGGCGGGGGGCTGAAAGGGCGGAGAAGATGGTCGCGGCTCGCGCTGGGTCTCCATGGCAAACCGCAGGGGCTCTATGCGTCGTCCTGTTGACGGAGACGATGATGAGCAACACCCGTAAAGTCCACGCCGCACCCCTTGCCTGGCCCGAGCCCACTAGCGAGTCACGGCCGTGGACGCGCTGGTGGTGGCTGGGTAGTGCCGTGGACAAGACGAACCTGACGCGGCTGCTGGAAGAGTACCACCGCGTTGGCCTTGGCGGCGTCGAAGTCACGCCGATCTACGGCGTGACGGGCCAGGAGCGACGCGACCTGCAGTACCTTTCCGACGCGTGGGTAGCGATGTTGGCTCACACCTGCGAGGAAGCCAAACGCCTGGGCATGCAGGTTGACCTCCCGCCCGGTTCCGGGTGGAAGATGGGCGGGGCAAATCTGCGGGAGGACGAGCGGAACGCGGACTTCGTGATTGAAGAGACGCCACTGAACTCGGGAGAAGGGCTGCCAGCCGGTCTGGAGCCGAAGCGGTACCAGGCGGTGGTGGCGTTTGGACCGGAGGGCGCATACGAGCACCTGTCTTCTGGCGCGGCTGACTGGCGCGCGCCCTCCGCCGGCTGGACACTCTATGCGCTCACCCAGCGCTGGAACAGGGAGCGCATCAAGCGGCCGGGACCGGGCGGCGAAGGGTGGGTGTTCAATCCGGTGTCGCGCCGCTCTTTCGAGGCGGTCAAGCCGCCTTTCGAGACGCTGTTCGCCAAGCTGCCGACTGGCGCCCTCCGTGCCCAGTTCCATGACTCGTTCGAGTACCAGGGCAACTGGTGCGCCGAGTTCCTGACCGAGTTCGAGCGGCGCCGCGGCTACGACCTGCGGACCCAACTCCCAGCACTTACCGGCAAAGGCGATCGGGATGCCGTCGCGCGGGTCAAGACCGACTATCGGCTCACCTACGGCGAACTGCTGTTGGACAATGTGATCATGCCGTGGGCCGACTGGTGCCACGCTCACGGGCAACTCGCCCGGAACCAGGGACACGGCTCGCCGGGCAACCTGCTGGACCTGTACGGTGCGGTCGACATTCCCGAAACCGAGCTCTTCCGCGCGCCCGATGAGTGGACGGCGATCATGAGCAAATTCGCTTCCTCGGCAGCCCACGTCATGGGCCGGCGCCTCTGTTCGTCGGAAAGCTGCACCTGGCTGGGCGAGCATTTCACCGTGACGCTGGCAGCGGCGAAGAAAGCGCTGGACTATCAGCTTCTGTCGGGCGTCAACCACAACGTCTACCACGGCACGGCGTATTCCCCCGCTGACGCTGAGTGGCCCGGCTGGCTGTTCTACGCCTCGACGCAGTTCAACCCGCAGAATCCGATCTGGCGGGACTTCGGCGCGCTGAATGAGTACATGACCCGCTGTCAGTCGATCCTGCAGGCCGGCGAGCCGGACAACGACGTGCTGCTCTACTGGCCTTACGCGGACGTGCTCCGCGACGCGAAGGGAGTGCGGCGGCAGTTTACCGTTCACCGCACCGACTGGTTGCGCGATCACGCCTTCGGGCAGTGCGCGAAGGTACTTTGGGAGAGCGGGTACTCGTTCGATTACGTCTCGGATCGGCAGCTTGCGCTGCTGGCGGCCGATCCAGAAGAGATTCTCGCGCCCGGCGGGCGGTATCGGGTGTTGGTGGTTCCCGCCTGTCGGTCCCTGCCCCTGGAGACGGCGCGGCGGCTGGCTGCGCTGGTCGAGCAGGGGGCACGAGTGATCTTCCAGAACGGAATTCCGACCGACGTTCCCGGACTCGGGCAATTGACCCAGCGGCGAGAAGAACTGCGACAGCTCGACGAGCGACTCCGCGACCGGGTTCGTCGGACCCAAGACGTGAACCAGGCGCTTGACGACTTCGGCGTGCGGCGGGAGTCACTCACCGACCACGGTCTGCGGTTCACCCGGCGCCGACACCCGCTGGGGCACGACTACTTCGTGGTGAACCAGAGCGGCAAGGACTTCGACGGGTGGATCGCGCCTGAACGCAGGGTCTCCGACGCCGTGCTGCTGGACCCCGTGACCGGCGTTGCCGGTCGGGCGGAATGGACGGAAGCGCCGGGAAGCGGCCGAGCGGTGCGACTGCAACTGGCAGTGGGGCAGTCGGTGGTGCTGCGGACGCTGACCAACGACCTGGCGCCTTCGACGAAAGCCTGGCAGTACCTCCAGCCGACGGGAGCGCCCCTGCCGCTGACAGGCCGCTGGCAGGCGACGTTCGTGGCCGGCGGTCCCGTCTTGCCGCCGCCGTTCGAGATGAACGTGCTCGGTTCGTGGACCGCAGCCGGCAGCGAGGCGGAACGCTTCGCCGGCACGGCTCGCTACTCGCTCACCTTCGACCTGCCCGCAGACCACGCCGGCGATTGGCTGCTGGATCTGGGCGACGTGCGGGAAAGCGCCCGAGTCCGGGTGAATGGCGCCGACTTCGGCACGCTCATTGCACCACCCGTTCGTGTCCGGCTCTCGGCGTTGAAGCCGGCAGGTAACAGGCTGGAAGTCGAGGTCACCAACGTCGCCGCCAACCGCGTCCGTGACCTCGACCGGCGCGGCGTCGGCTGGCGGATCTTCCGCGACATCAACTTCGTGAACTTTCACTATCAGCCGTTCGACGCGTCCAACTGGCCGGTGCGGGCAGCGGGCCTGCTGGGACCGGTGCAACTGGTTCCCCTGCAGTGAGCCGCCCTCCGCGCTCCGAATCGGGAGATCGCCATGAACCGCACCCAAATCCTGCAATCCTCGTTTCCGCCCACCGCTTGGCGGTGGCGGGACGCGTGCAGCGGGGTCGGAGGACAGGCAGGAGGGCCTTCCGGAG
>PEVN01000209.1 GCA_002779825.1 Armatimonadetes bacterium CG06_land_8_20_14_3_00_66_21
GGGAGGCAGCGGACCGGGCAGCAAGCCCGGAGCCAAGGGGGGTGCAGGGGGGCTTGCCCCCCTGCCGGCGAGCGAGACTTACGGAAGTGATCGCCAGCCTGCTATCCATGCTGCTGAGACGCAATAGGCGCCCGGCCAGGTGGTGCGCGACGTAGGGCAGATTCTCCGTCACTGCTAACGGACGGGAGTCAGGCTGGCAGAGACGGAGAAGACGCCGGGTAGGGGAGAGGGTCAGTTCTCGCCGAAGAGGCAGCCTTCGACGAAGTAGGTGAAGAAGTCCTCGTCACTCTCGAGTTCGAGGTGCTCGATGCTGCCGACGACCCGGTCCAGTTCCTGACGCTTGTTGACTGAGAGAAGCAGTTCCTTGGCGCCCTCTGCGGCGGCGTTGCCCATCTTGTGGAGGCGGTCGGGCGGGAGGTCGGGCGTGAGGCCGATGAGTCGGGAGTTGTCTACGTCGATGTAGTTGGCGAAGCCGCCGGCGAGGTAGAGCGTGGTCAGGTCCGCCAACGGCAGTGGGAAGTGCTTGAGGAGCAGTGAGGTGCCGGCGTGCGTCGCGCCTTTGGCTTGAGCCAACTCCTGGACATCGGACTCGGCGAAGGTGATGCCGGTGGCTTCGTCGATAACGCACTCCTTCGCGTCACCCGTGAAGCGCCCGCGGCCGTTCACTCTGCCGTGCCGCACCAGTTCGGCGATCAGGTCGATGAGACCTGAGCCGCAAATGCCGGTGGGTTGCACGTCGCCAATGGTCGAGATCTCGACATGCCGGTTGCGGAGCCGCACTGACTGGATGGCGCCCTCAATTCCCGACATGCCGTACCTGATCTTGCCGCCTTCGAAGGCCGGTCCGGCAGCACAGGAGGCGCACAGCAGGCGGTCTTTGTTGCCCAGGATGACCTCGGTGTTGGTCCCGATATCCATGATCATTGCCGGCTCAACCGCCTCATGCAGCCGAGTGGCGAGGATGCACGCGGCGGCATCCGCGCCGACGTGGCAGGCAATGAGCGGAGCGCCGAAGACCGCTCCCGCCGGGCTCATCCGCAGCCCGAGGTCTTTGGGTTTCCTGGTGACGGCAGTGGAGGAGGCGCGGCCGGCGTCGCGGTCGTGTTCCGTCTGCGACTTGAAGGGCTTCTGGCCGAGGCTCTGCACGTCGAGACCGAGGAACAGATCGCGCATGGTCGGGTTGCCGACGACCATGACTTCGTAGAGCTGATCCCGGTCGCCAGGCATCGCCTTCAGCTCGGCATTGAGGAAGCTGACCAACACGCGCTGCAGCTCGCCCGGGTGCTGGCCGTCGTAGTGGATCCTGTGCATCACGTCGCTGCCGCCGAAGGTCTGCGGGTTCTCGAAAGAGGTCAGGGCCACGGTTGCACCGCTCTCGAGGTCCATCAGCGAGGCGGAGACCGTGGTGGTGCCGATATCGACCGCGAGCCCCAAGATCGCGCCGCGGTAGTCGTCGATGATCTGGCCGTCTCTAACCACGTTGGCACCGTCCCGTCGAGTCGAGGGCGCAAGTTCCCAGTGCTCCCGGAGATCAGCCGATCCCTCGGCTACAATCTGCTGTTCCCGCCTGAGCGACGCGGCGACCACGTCTTGGTCGGCTGTACGAATCCGTGCCTGACAGGCGAGCCGGAAGTCGCCACCGAGGAAGCTCTCTTCCTCCGTCCGTAGCTCCAGGGCGTCCATGCCGGAGAGAACCTGCACGATGCACTCGTGACAGGTGCCGGCTCTTGGGCATGAGGAGGGGACCTTCACCTCCAGACTGTCGGCACACTCGAACAGGGAGCGGCCGACTACCGCCTCGACGCGTCTGCCGTTGATGCTGACTGTTGCCATGGGTGTGCTCATCCCCGTTCAGATCCTCTCAGCCGGGGGTTATTCTCCGGCCCCAGCCGTGCTATAATGCGGCTTGACTCTCAGAAGGCGCTTTTGCTATACTTTGACCAAGTTCGGCGAGAAGGGCTGCGACACCGTCCGAGCCGACTGGACCAGAAAGGCAGGTCACCGCGCGCATGGACAAGAAGAAGATCTTGGCGGTGGACGACGAGAAACACATTGTTCGACTCGTCCAAGTGAATCTCGAACGGGCCGGGTACGAAGTCGTGACCGCTTTCGACGGCGTGGAAGCCCTCAAGAAGGTCGAGGAAGAGAGCCCGGAGCTCATCGTGCTCGACGTGATGATGCCTCAGATGGACGGGTTCGAGACCCTCAAGCACCTGAAGGCGAATCCCAAGACCCGCGACATCCCTGTCATCATGCTGACCGCCAAGGCGCAGGACGCCGACGTGTTCCGTGGTTGGCAGTCCGGGGTAGACTGCTACCTCACCAAGCCGTTCAGCCCACTTGAGCTGCTTACATTCGTGAAGCGCATCTTCAGCAGCCTCGAAGAAATGGACAACGACGAGAACGTCTACACCATCGGCGACTGATTGCCGATGCAGATGGTGCCCGCCTCACGGCGATCTCTCTGACTCGAACGCACACCGCGGCTTTGCCAACGTATGTTTGCATCCGCGGTTTTTGCGTTTCTGGGGGATGAAGCGGACGTGGTGGCCGATAGCGGGCTGCAGAGAGACCACGCCTGCGGGGACTCAGACGCAGCCACCCTCGTCCTGGCACCAAAGTCCCGGCGTGCAAAGGGCTCGGCGGACACCGCAGAGGGCTGCCGGCGCACTGCGATGGCGTGTCGCGACGCGGGGGGGGGGCTGTAGGCCGCTTCGGCAGTTGCGCTACTCGTTGGTGACGCTCCAGGCTGCTCCGGCTTGCGGATCCCGACGCGTGCGGTCGGCGTCGGTCGCGCTCCGGACTTTGCGGTGCCAAGCTCCGGCGTGCGGTTGACAGGACTCTGAAATGCAGTCAGACGTAACGTCTGATAATATGTGTTATGTTAAGTTGTGCCGCAGGCGCGCCCTGTTTGCGGACCGCCAGCCATGCGAAGAGAGGGCGCTCCCCCTACCCGTTCCCACCGAGTCGCGCTTGGAGCTGCGTCAGAGCTTGCTGTAGCGCATGTTGCCGGAGCGACGTGGTGAGGTCTCCCCGCGTCCGCTCCAGAATCGCTCGAGCCGCGTCGGTGCGTTGGCGCAGACCCTTCGTGATGGCGTGCGGGTAGTCCAGCGTGACCAGCAACTGGTAGATCGCGTCCAGCTCATCCAGCAGCCGCTCGCAGTCCTCGCTGTTGCCGCCGCGAATCGCATCAAGGATGAAGCGGCGCCCTTCGCCGATGGCCTCAGCCAGGCCGTTGATGTAGGCTGGGACAGGAACGCCCAGCTCCGAAGGTAACGGCAAGGAGTCGCCTCGCACGAGTGCCAGAGTGAACACCGCTTCGGCGTGCTCTTTGACGGAATCGATGGCGAATCCGGTGTTCCATACGTCTGGGTATTCGTCGAGCACCCGCTGCATCGCGTCGACGGACTGGCGCGTCTCACCGAGGCGCGCCTCGGCAGCGTCGTACTCGCGCCGGTGGATCGCGCGGATGGTCTCCGCACTCGCCCGGGTGATCTCTCGAGACAGCACCAGCGCTTTCTCGCGGCCGCTGTCTAACGCGTTGAAGTACACCCGAACCTGGCCTGCAATGTCCTCGATGTTGGTGATCAATGGACTCCTCCTTGTGCTTGTCCGTTTGCAGGGCTGAGCTGCGTTATTGACAGTGACGCGGACGCGCCGGTACTGCCCATCACCAAGGCTGGCCGGCAGGCAGGCCACTTGCGCGCCTCGGTCTCCCCTGCCCTCGCAGTTACTAATCCTTGACCCGCAGCGTCGCCTGCAGCGGCGGAGCAAGCTGGCTGGCCACTGGGTCCGCGTTTCCGCCGTAGGCAGCCAGCGCGGTGGGTAGCATCCACTTGACGTGCCCGTCCAGAAACGCGAGGTTCAGCCCCTCAGTGTGTCTGGGCGACACCACGCCGACGATGGTGGTTCCGTTCTGGCTGCTGCAGAGCGGACAGTCGTCCGAGGCGCTGCTGTCATTGAGCGAGATGCTCACTGTGACATTCGTGAAGGCCGCCTCCGCGACGCCCTTCAGCGCGGAGGCGTTGTACTGACAGCTTGCCGCTTGCTTGGGTGCGCTTGGGCACCGGTAGATTTGGTCGTTGCGGACGTAGGGATTGAGCGCGCTGTGCCAATCGCACGGGCAAGTGCCGATGGCCCCGGGCCAGAGCCACACTTCGTCGTTGTCCTGCGCATACATCGACAGCCCCAGCCCGAGCTGGCGGTGGTTCGACTGGCACGCGGCCGACCGTGCTTTTTCCCGGGCGCGGGCAAACGCGGGGAACAGGATCGCCGCGAGGATCGCGATGATGGCGATGACGATCAGCAGCTCAATCAGCGTGAAGCCGCGGCGATCTGTCAAGGGGGGGGAGTTGTGGGGCATTGCTCTCCACTGGCGGTTGCTGACCATGGCTCAATTATCCACCAAACAGCCCGCCGCTGCCAGACGGGGTCTGCACGCCAACTCAGAACTGGTCCATGGCCCAGAAGACCTGCGGACGCCTCGGGAACAAATGCGAGAGCGTAGCCACAGCGTCCCCAGCCAACTGTCGGTCGCGCGCAAACGGTAGCCTCTCGACGCCGGTGTACCCCAGGACCAGCAGGAGCGCCTCGCGGTCGGTCAGCGCCAAGGGAAGCGCCTCTGCTGTCGGCTCGACGAGCTGCACACTATGGGTCACACGAAGCGCCAGTGAACCACCGGGCATGTCTACCGCGACCTCGCCGCGCATGGCGTCCGACAGCAGCGAGGCACAGCGCCGGTTCAGCTCTGGCAGCAGACTGCGGAACAGCTCCCGTACGTCCATGAGCCGGAGCATCATGTCGTTCGATTCCCATTTCTGGGTCTCCCCCGGCAGGTTGCGGATTGCGCGGTCGAGAGGTGTGCCAAGCGGCACCGGTCCCGACACCGTCCGCGCTTCCGGACAGCAACTCACCACCTGGTGCAACATGGCCGTCAGCGCCTGCTCTTCGGTGTCGGCCGGCGCGGCGTCCATCACCGCCACCTCGCCACGCCATGTCAGCGCCCGAAGGTAGGCGCCCACCTTGCCCTCTCTCTCGGCGACGAAGAACCGGTCCGTCTCGCGGTCCCAGGACCACGCGTATCTGTCCTGCCACCACCGCTCAGGCCGGACGAGGCACAGGCTGAACCGAACCCGCATTGTCCGCCGCGAGCACCGAACATGGCTCGCGAGGGCGCCCTCGCACTCAATCAGCAATGATTGCTCAGGGGCGTAGCTGCAGTCGACATCATAGAAGGTGTGGAACGCTTCCGGCGTCCATCGCCCGCCTGTCCCGAAGACCCGCATGAGCAGCTCGACGATGCCGCCGACGTCGCTCTCCGTTGCCTGCCTCAGGGTCTCACCGGACACGGTCTGCCTTCGCTCTTAGCACTCAGTCGGCGCCAGCCGCGCGAGGCGCCTTCGGGCTTTCCCGATGCGATACGGGCATTCTACCAGCGGAACGAGAGGGACGCAACGCCTCCTCGACTCAGGGGCGACCGGGGCGAGGAGCCGGTTGCGGCGGCCGTTGACACTGCCTCCGTGCGAGCGTACAATCGCCCCGCGACCGGGCGCAGAACCCCGAGGACCTAAGGCAACACCGCACATGACCAAGCACTTGATTCTGGACCTCGATGGCGTCGTGTACAACGGTGAGCACCCGGTGCCCGGCGCGGTCGATTCCATCGCTCGTCTCCGCCGGAGCGGCCGGGTGGTCTCCTTCTGCTCCAATAACTCTACCCGAACGCGAGGCGGCTTCGCCGCGAAGCTCACGTCCATGGGTATCCCTGCCGTTGCTGGCGACATACTCAACTCCGCCTACGCGGCCGCGCGGTGGGTCAGCAGCGCCGGGCTGTCTCGCGCTTTCGTCATCGGCGAATCAGGTCTGGTCGAGGAGCTGACTGACCTGGGCATCGAGGTTCTCGATCTCCAGTCTGCACCCAGCGCGCAGTGCATTGTGGTCGGTCTCGACCGAGGGCTCACCTACGAGAAGCTCGCCGCCGCCCAGCGCGCGCTCGCGGCGGGAGCCGAGTTCATTGCCACAAACCGTGACTCGCACCTCCCTACCGAGACCGAAATGCTGCCAGGCAGTGGCACGATGGTTGCCGCTGTCGAGGTGCTCGCCGGTCGCCCGCCGACCCTCCTGGGCAAGCCGGAACCTCATATGCTTGAATCCCTGCTGTCCGAGCACAAGACGCCCCGCGGAGAGGCGCTGGTGGTGGGCGATCGGCTGGACACTGACATCGAGTGCGGAAACCGCGCCGGAGTTGAGAGTGCCCTCGTGTTGACGGGGTTCAACACCGCCGAGGAGGCCGAGAACGCGCCGGCCCGCCAGACCCCCACCCACGTCTTCCGCGACCTGTGCGAAGTGACGGAAGCAGCCCTCTCACGACCGTAGTTGCCGCCTCTCCGCCATTGGGTATACTTACGTGTAAGTCCACGGAGGATCGACAGGGCAGTCACCCGGCGAGCGGGGCCGTCGGCCAGAAGAGGCGACAGACCAGCTTAGCACAAGGAGAGCCGTCAATGAAACGCATCCGTCGGATCCGTGGCTTCACGCTCATCGAGCTGCTCGTGGTGATCGCGATCATCGCGATTCTCGCCTCCATGCTCTTCCCGTCGTTCTCCAAGGCCCGCGAGAAGGCACGGAGCACGAGCTGTGGCTCCAACCAGAAACAGATCGCCTTGGCGTTTTTGATGTACGCCATGGACTACGACGACACGCTCCCTCCCGACCCCCCCACGCTCAATGACGTCCAATGGCAGGGAGCGATCTACTCGTACACCCGCAACGTGCAGATCTACACCTGCCCCAGTCGCCCGAGCTGGCTGGCGAACCGGACCAACGACGCGGGCGCGTACGCGATGAATGCGCTCCTGGTAGGTCAGTGTGACGCGCTTGTCGAGGACGCAACCGGTACGCTCCTGCTGATGGACGCTGATGTTGACAACCGCAAATGGCAGGGCTGGGACGAGGGGCAACTCAGCGGCACTGTCTTGTGGAAGGCATTCCGCGACGCGCTCACCACCTCCCCCGATCTCGAGCGGCATACAGACGGGTTCAACACGCTGTACTACGATGGGCACGCCAAATGGCGCCGCGGGTCGCAGCTCCGGTACGACAACTTCACACCGCAGGAAGAGTAGTTCCGCGCTTCGCCAGTCCGCCAGTTGGGGCGGTCTGTAGCGACAGGGCCGTGCACCCCGCCGATTCGCCCGAGGCGCGTGTTCTCCCCTACTCCGGCCTACGCCAGGCCCAGCCGCTTCTCCCGCTCCACGTTCAGCTTCGCCGCCCGAATCGGCGCTTCCACGATGGCGTATCCCCACGTGCCCGCCAGCAGCAGCGAGTTGAACAGCGCCCACAACAGCCGGCCCGCACTCCAGTCCTGGACGAGCCTAAGCGCCACGCTCAACAGGTCGCCGCCCAGAGGAATGTGCGAGAGTTCCCCAAGCAATGCCGTGAAGGAGTAGAACATCACCCCGAAGGTGAGCAGGGAGATTCCGAGCAAGACCCCGCCCTTGGCATACTCGGTATTGTACATCTGCCCCGCTCCAGGCAGGAGCGCCGACAGGAGGAAGGCGAGCGCCGGGTTGCGCTCCGGCTTGTCGATCAACTCGGGGTTGCTCAGGAGTAGTTCACGCTCCTGGAAGGCACGGAGCGCCTCGTCTGCCTGAAGGGTCGCCAACCCGATCTTCTCCTCCAGCACTCCCCGCGCGGGCTGTAGTTCGCGCGCCCGGCGCAGCGGCGTCAGCGCTTCCTTGGCTCTTCCGCCGGCCAGCAGGATGTCCCCGAGGAGTTCCAGGGCGCCGGCGTGGTCCGGGTCTACCTTCAGCGCCTCGCCACAGGCCGCGAGACCTCCCTCGCCGTCGCCCGCCGCGCGCAGGGCGTTGGCTTTGGTGAGCAACCGCTCCACCTGCTGTTCTCGCTCGACAGCCATCCCTCTCTCCCTTGCACCGAACTCAGGACGGCTGTTCGGCGGGCTCGACGGCGGCGGCGGGATCCTCCCACCGGTGCTGCTTGGCCGTGTGCCACAGCTTCTCCAGTCCGTAGAGACTGCGCATTTCGTCGGAGAAGAGATGGACCACGAGGTCGCCGTAGTCGAGGATGACCCAGTTTGACTCTCGGTCGCCCTCCGGCTGGCAGTTGATTCCGTGGGTGCGCTTCATGTGCTCCCGGACGCTGCTGCCGATGGCCGCGATGTGCAGGGACGACGTGCCGGTCCCCATGACGAAGTAGTCCGCCAGGATGGTGACCTCATGGACGTCCAGTACCACCAAGTCGACCGCCTTGGCAGCGGCCAACGCCTCGCAGACCAGGTCCCGCTTATGCTCCGGACTCATCATTTGTGATTCTGCCAAATGTCACCGCCTATACTTTGCTCAGGTCTCGACCGACGATGACGGTCGCCTCCACGTCGTGGGTGGGACGACTGACGCGGACGATCGTGCCGCACTGCAGTACGGCTCGGATTTCTTCGGCCAAGGGGCTCGGCGACTTGTACGCGCAGATCGTCGACTGCGCGTAGTCGAATGACTCTGCGTTTCCCGTCCTGGCGACTCTGAATCCCCGGCCGGCCAGCTTCTCCGCCACTTTCGCAGCCGCCCCCGCCGCGCCGCACCCATTGAGTACCTCCACAACGGGGTCGGGCTGATCCTGCGCCGTTCTCGTCGCCCTCGCCTGTGCGTCCAGCGACCGGATCAGTTCGGCGCTACCGACAGAGTCCAGTTCCCAGTAGGAGACGCCGTGAATCATGCGCGGCTCACCCGGCAGAGAACCGGTGAGCAGACCACCGGGCTGGATCTGCGGCAACACTCGGGCGAGGTCAAGCACCTGCCCCGCACCCATATTCGTCTTCGTATGGGCGTGTATCGCCGTCAGTATGGCGGGCACCTTAGGCAAGGACGAGGGTCTCAGCAGCTCGTGCAACGCCGCACGGAGGAATTTCTGCTGCCGCTCGATCCGGCCGATGTCGGCCTGGCGGTCGCCGCGGTAGCGAACGTAGCACATGGCGTCATAGCCCCTGAGTCGCTGAGGCCCTTTCCGCAGGCGAATGGACAGGTTCTGCGCCCGGTCCGTGTAGCGCATGTCCTTCTCGACATCGACCTCCACGCCGCCGAGGAGGTCCACGATCTTCTGGAACGCGCGGAAGTCGCATTGGGTATAGTACTGAATCGGCTGCAGCAGGGGCCAACTACGGAGCGTCTCCATCACCAACGTGACGCCGCCGTGCGCGTACGCCGAGTTGATCTTGTCAACGCCGTGGTCCGGGACCCGAACTCGGGAGTCCCGCGGGATGGAGAGCAGCACGACCCGGTGCGTCTGTGGGTACAACGACGCCAGGATCATTGTGTCGGAGCGGCCGGTCTCGGTTCTGTCGTCGGTCCCAAGCAGCAGGAAGCGAACGACTTCCTGACCGTTGAACGGCGGCAGCACGCCAGTCCCGGAATCACTGTGTCCAGCGCAGGCGTAGCCGGCTCGCTGCCACGTCTGGTACGTGCCGGTGCCGAACGCAATCGTGGTGCTGAGCGCGATCACCCACACTGCGTAGTCACCGAACCTGGCCGGCTGACGAGCGGGGGCCGCGGGCCGCGGGGGCAGGTGCAGCGACTGGGTCGCCGTTCTGCCGCGGTAGTAGTGGGAATCGTCCCACCGGTCCGTGGGTCTCATGGGGCGCTCCTCTCGGTCGGTGCTGTGGCGAAGGCTGCGATTACTCGGGCTGCTGGTACAGAGCGTGTTTACGGATATAGCTTACGGTGGCCGACGGTGTCAGGTACTGGATCGGCTTCCCTTGGCGGACGCGCCGCCGAATGTCGGTCGAGGAGATCTCAATACCGGGCACGGAGACGGGATCGATCCGCGCCCGGTGTCGTGGGCCGAGCCGCCGGTCCAGCTCACTGAGTTCATAGCCGGGCCGGGTCGCCGCGACGAACCGGCACAACTCGATCAGCGACTCGTTGTCCCGCCAAGTCAGCATCTCCAGGATCGCGTCGGCGCCAGTGATGAAGTAGAGCTGGCATGCGTCGCCGAAGCGCTCCCGAAAGGTGCGCATCGTGTCGATTGTGTAGGCGGGTCCGTCGCGGTCGATCTCCATCCGCGACGTGGTGAAATGCGGGTTGTCGGCAACTGCCAGTTCCACCATTAGGTGCCGGTGCCTGGCGTCCGTGAGGTCGTATTTCTTCTTGTGCGGCGGCACGCCACACGGCACGAAGATCACCTGGTCCAGCTCGAACTGCACGCGGACCTCTTCCGCCGTGATCAGGTGCCCGAAGTGGATCGGGTCGAATGTTCCGCCCATGATCCCGATCCGGAGTTGCTGGTTTTCAGACATCGGCTGTCGACAGGGAACCGCCCTGCGTGTCTCCCATTCACGTGTCCACACGCAGTGAGCATGGCTGCCCGTGGCAGCAGTGCGATTATATCCCCTCGGCGCGGGGCTGACCACCGGGCCGCGAGGGGGCTGTGTGACATGTGCGCGAACACCAACCAACCTCCGGGGCTGCCGCTGCCCCCCGTGGTGCTGTCGATTGCTCGGGAGTGCTTTGGGTATAATGCCACTTGGCGCTTCGTTTCGAGCGCCGGGCGCCAACCGCAGCGAGGGGACTCATCCCTCTGGGCCGCTCAGCGGGCGCCCTCTGCACCGGAGTCCAGTCCGTTCTACCCACCTGCCATGCGCGTCATTCCCCTGGCCAACCGAATGGACCGGTACCTCGCCGCTGAGATGCTCGTGCCGTTCGTGATTGGCGTCTTGGCGTGCATCGCCATCATGCTCGGGGACATTCTCTACAAGACCGTGAGCATGGTCATCAACCGCGGTCTCCCGCCCGTCCCCCTTGCGCTCTTTCTGCTCTACAAAGTGCCGGCCGTAGCCGTGAGTGCGTTCGGCGCCGCCGTCCTACTGTCAACGTCGCTCGTCGTGAATCGGTTGGTGCGCGACTGCGAGATCGTGGCGTTCCGCGTCAGCGGGGTCAGCCTCCACAGGCTCTTCCTGCCCATCTTCCTGTTTGCCATCGGCGTCAGTGGCATAGCCTACTGGGTCAACCAGGAACTGGCACCGGAGATGAACCACAAGTCTGAGGAGATCGTCAGGCGCCTGCTGTACGCCCAACCGGTGCCGCTCATCGAGAACGACAAGTACTTCCGCGCTTCGGGAGACTACTACTTCTACGTCCGAGAGGTCGACAGGTCGACGGACACACTGCGTGACGTTATGCTCTACCAGCGCGAGAACGGCAGCAATGGGTACCCGCGCTTGGTCCTCGCCAAGCGCGCTCAGCAACGCCACGGCGCCTGGACCCTCATCGATTGCGTTGTCTACAAGTTCGGACCCAATGGTCTGCTCCGGTACCAAGGCAAAGCCAGCTCCGTGACCCTCAATCTCCGCGATGCGATCGAGACCTTCTTCGGCGAGCAACGGACGCCCTTTGAGATGCCTGTCAAGGACCTCGAGAAGGAAATTCAGGTGTTCCGCCGCGGGGGCATGGATGTCACCGAAATGGAGATGGAGTACCACCGCAAGTTGGCCGTGCCCCTGGCGTCGCTGGTCCTGGCCCTTGTGGCTGCGCCGCTGAGCATGCGCTGGGCACCGGCTGGCAGCTTCGTCGGGCTGCTACTGACGGTGGTGCTCTACTTCCTGTGGAACGGCTCCATGAGCTGGAGCTGCGCGCTTGGCGGAGGGCGGCACCTCCCTCCCCTGGTTGCCGCCTGGGCGCCGAACTGCGTCTTTGCCTTTATCGGGCTCCTGTTACTCCTTCGAGAACGATGAGATGCGCCGTCAGAATCGTCCTGCCTGCTTTGGTCTGGAGCTCGGTCTGCCGGACGGTGCCCTCGACAGCGGCATCCGACGGCCAACCTGTCACCGTGACGGCGCAAGCCGTCCACCACGATCTGAAGACCGACCGCGTTACGGCAACGGGGAACGTCTTGATTCAGGCGGACGAGATCGAGATGCGCGCTGACCGCGCTGAGGTGGACCTGAAGACGAACGTGGCGACCATCTCGGGCAACGTAGAAGTGCACGTGCAGGGCCAGACGATCCGCGGCGAGTCCTTCACGCTGAACATGAAGTCCCGCGAGTGGCACAGCGACTCGGCACGCGTTGTCCTCGATCCCGAGTTCTTCCAGGAAGGCGTGGCCCAGCCGCTGTTTGCCAGTGGCGGCAGCTTTGCCGGCGTTGCCGCCGAGACCACTGCAAACACCGCCAAGGCTACCTCCTGTGACAGAGAGGATCCCCACTATGTCCTCGTCGCGCAGACGGTGCACATCTACCCGGAGGACAAGCTGGTCGCCAAGAACGTCAAGTTCCAGGTGGGGCACACCACCCTCGTGCGCGTGCCATCCTACACCATCTCGCTGAAGCAACGTCGGCGCCGGCAGTCCCTGGTGCCGGTCGTGGGCTACAACGACATCGAGGGCGCGTTCGCCAAGACCAGCTACAACTACCGGGCAGACGAGGCGGCTCTGGGCACGCTCTACCTCGACCTGATGCAGAAACGCGGAGTCGGGCTCGGCGTGGAGCATGAGTACAAGGCCGACGCCTTTTGGGGCGAGGCGTACCTCTACGGGCTTCGCGACAAGCAGACCGGCGCCACCGAGTTGAACGCGCGAATCCAGCACAGCCAGACGCTCTCCGACGAACTGGACGGACAGCTCAGTCTCAACTACACCCGGAACAACGCGTACTACTTTGGCAGCAGCTCCAACATGAATGCGGAGCTGAGTCTCCGCCG
Source organism: Armatimonadetes bacterium CG06_land_8_20_14_3_00_66_21 (assembly GCA_002779825.1). Taxonomy (GTDB): domain Bacteria; phylum Armatimonadota; class Abditibacteriia; order CG2-30-66-41; family CG2-30-66-41; genus CG2-30-66-41. Next base: position 12,705 of record PEVN01000209.1, read on the forward strand.
GCAGGTCGAGAGCGGTCAGTCGTCGCTCAGCGTTCGCCGCCAGACCAGCACCGGGTTCGGTACCCGCACCAACACCACCTCGACATTCCGGCACCAGCAGCGTTTTTCGCGGGCGCTCGGGCTAACCCTCACCTCCAACTACCGGAGCAACGACACCGGGAGCACAACCGCTGCGGACAAGGAACTCAACTCGACCCTCGAGCTCACGAACCGGGGCAAGACCCTCGACCTGCTGTGCCGGATCGAGGACCGGATGGACTTGGACGGCGGGACGTATCCGGGCGACAACTTCCTGTTCGCGTTCGAGCGACTGCCCGAGATCATCGCCCAGTCTGACAGCGTCCGTCTGGGCAACCGGAAGCTGTTCGGCATGTTCCCCGTGCAGGCCGAGGCCAGCATTGGGAAGTACCGGGAGCTGCCCAGCCAACTGGGGCTGACACGGACCTACTTCAATGCCGATCTTCAGCCCTACACGAAACCGCTTTCGTCACAGACCGACCTGAAGGTGGACGGCAGCTTCCGCCAGACGCTCTATAGCAACGATACTGCGCAGTACGTCTTCAACTACGGCTCCGAACTCGACAGCGACTTCGCCCCCAACTGGAACTTCAACCTCGATTACCGCAAGCAGCGGCCGGCCGGCTACACTCCTTACCGCTTGGATTACTCCAGCCGCTACGAGTCACTGGACGCTCGGATCGGCTTCGACCAGAACGGCCGGCAGCAACTGAGCCTCCTCTCCGGCTACGACTTCGAGCGAAGCCAGTACCGCGACTTGCTGCTCCGCTACCAGCTTATGCCCAACGACACCTACTATCTCAGCCTCTCCACCGGCTACGATCTGGAAAACGGAGAGTTGCGCGATATCCTCACCCGCGTCAACATTGCCTCGCGTGAGAGGCTCAATCTCGACCTCAACACCCGGTACAGCCCCCGCCTGGGACAGCTTGCGCGCGTCAACACGCAGCTCTACTGGCAGCCGCACAGATTGTGGCAGATCGAGGCGCTGAGCGGTTGGAACGGCTTTACAGATCGCTTCGACTTCAACCAAGTCAAGGTGACCCGTGATCTGCACTGCTGGGAGGCGTTCTTCACGTGGGACCAGCAGCGCCGCGAGATGCGCCTCGACCTGGCCCTGAAGGCTTTCCCCGCATTCGATACCCGCTTCGGTGTCGGTCAGAGCGGGCAATGGCTGAATACCAGCGTCGGGCAGCAGTTTTAGCGGCGCGAACCGGTTACAATTGCGCTTGGCCGACGTAGCCCGAGGCGCTACGCCACGAGACCATTCACCGGCGTTCACGGCTACCTCATCGAGGAGACACCAACCAGTGCCAGAACGATTGCTCACCGGCTTCCGCAGGAGAGTAGCCGTCGTCTTGTTGCCCTTGCTGCTCGTGTGTGTCGCGCAGGCCGGCGCGGAAGACAAGCCCCGCTCTGAAGCGGAGAAGCACTGTGAACGGGCCCGGAAGCTGGAAGCGGACAACGACTTGAACGGCGCAGAGGCTGCGTACCGCGAAGCAGTCAAAGTGGACCCGAAGATGGCGGCCGCCTACAACGACTTGGGCGTGCTGCTGGCCCGGCAGGACCGGTACGCAGACGCACTGGCGCTGTTCGACCAGGCGCTGGCCGCCCAGGGGGACTACTACAACGCCAGCGTGAACAAGGGCGTCGTCCTGTTTCGGTCGGGGAAGAAGCCCGAAGGCGTGGCGGCTTTGGAGGCAGTCACAAAGATCGCGCCGAGCTTTGCTCGAGCGCACTTTGAGTTGGGCAACGTCTACGATGCCAGCGGCGATCTCAGCAAGGCATGCGGCGCGTACCGGGAGTGCCTGAAGCTGGACGAGACGGACGCCGAAGCCCACAACAACTTCGCGTGGTGTTTGTTCCGCCAGCACCTCTACGAAGATGCCCTTGCCGAGTTCCGGCTGGCCATCAAGCACGCACCCGAGGCTGCCACCCCGCACAACAATATGGGCTGGGTGTTGTTCCAGATGGGGCGGCTGCACGACGCCGCCCAGGAGTTCGAGCAAGCCATCAAGCTCAACCCTGACCTCCCGGAAGCCTACAACAATCTCGGTCAAGCGCTGATGGTTGCCCAGGAGGTAGAGGGCGGGCTTGCGCAGTTCCGCAAAGCCCTTGAAGTGGCGCCCACGTACGCGCCGGCGTACCTCAACCTCGGGAAGTACCTCTTCGACCTCGGCCGGATGAAGGAAGCCATCGCGCCCCTCGAGAAGTACCTGGAACTGGTGCCGCAGTCTGCCGATGCCGACAAGATCCGGGACGCGCTCGCAAAGGCTAAGGCAGAAGCCCCCACAGAGAAGCCCAAGGAGGCCGCTGCTCCATAGGGCTGGGTCCCGCCGGGAACGGTGCGCGCTGCTCATGATCGTTAGCTCCGACGGAGAACACCTCATCTCCTTCCTCCCGTGGCTGGACCGCGGGCGGCTGACTGTGTGCGATGGCTTTGACTTGGCTCGGACTCGCCGCCTCAAGGTCGGTGGGGTTCTCCTGCGGGACTTCGATCGGCCGCTGGGACCTGCGGCAGACGGGTACTTCTGGGTGATCACCCGGAGCGCCCGGTTCGACAAGACGCCCTGCCTCTCCGTCCGCGCCCTCAGCGACACGGCACCCGAGGTATTCCGGCTGCGCTTCGCGCTGGACGAGGAGCAGGTGACCCTCCCCAGAGAGTACTTGGGAGACGCGGAACGCCACTGGGTCGGCCGTTACGGCGGGCGCTGGCAAACCTTCATCGCCACGCCGGAGGACTCCGTGGTCGCCTCCTACCCCTGCACGTGGCGCGGGCGCAACCCTAAAGACCGCAAGACCCCCGGGTTCTCGGGCGTTTGGCCGGTGCCTGGCCGCAACGAGCTGTGGTATGCCGTCGACCGCTCCGACCATCTCCTCGCGGTCGATTCGCGCACCATGCAGGAGTTGGCAACCATCCGCCTGCCGCGCGCCGGTTGCCGGCAGATTCTATTTGGGGCCGACGGCTTGGCCTTTGTTCAGAACTTCGACACAGTGGCAGTCGTGGACACTCGCACGCGAGAGGTGCTCCGAGAGAGCCGAGTCCAGCCGCCGGACTGGAATGACCACGGTCAGAAGTTCGCAGTCTTCATTGGCGAACTGCTGCTGATGCCCGAGGGCCGACGGCTGTGCGTTGCCCGGCCCTTCTCCAGCGACGTCGTCGTCGTGGACGTAGACACGTTGGAGAAGCAGCAGTCCATTCCGCTGAGGGGGGAGCCGCTGGAGTTGGCGCTCCACCCTAATGGCAATGACCTCCTGGTGCGGGAAGCCTGGGCGGGCGAGTTCTTCCGCTGCACCGTCGACTGAGCCGCCCCACTCCGCAGAGCACCCTCGACGCCCCATGCGCGAATGCGAACTGGCTTACGGAAGAGCGACTGTCCGCGTGCGGCTGCCCGCCGACGCCGAGGTCGCCGTGTACGCTCCGGCAGACTTGCCTGCCGTGGCCGACCCGTTGGCGACGTTGCGCCAAGCGCTGTCCAGTCCTCTCGACTCCCCTCCCCTACCCGCCCTGGCGCACCCGGGTCAGCAGGTCGCAATCGTTATCGACGACCTCTCGCGCCCGGCGCCAACCGCGGTGATGCTGCAGGCTGTTCTCGAGGACCTGGAGACAGCCGGCGTCCGGCGCACAGATCTACTCATCCTCTGCGCAGTCGGTCTGCATCGGCCGCTGACGCCGGAGGAACTGCGTGCACTTGTGGGTCCGGCGGCATGCGACCTCGAACTCCTCAACCACGACCCGCATGACCCCGCGCAGTTGCAGTTCCTTACCACCACCTCCCTGGGTACGCCGCTTCACCTCAATCGCCGGTTCGTGGAAGCCGACCTGAAAATCCTCACCGGCGATGTCGAGTACCACCAGTTCGTCGGCTATGGCGGCGGGGCGAAGAGCGTGTACCCCGGCATTGCCGATGCCGAAGCAATCCGCTTGAGCCACTCCCGCATGGAACTGCCGGGGGCAGAGGCCGGCGAGATCGACGGCAACCCCGTTCGCCGCGAGATCGACGAAGCCGGGCGCGCGGCGGGCGTGGACTTCGTCCTCCACGCCGTGCTCAACAGCCGGCAGGAGGTAGTCGGCGCGTTTGCAGGTGACTTGGATAGCGCCTTCCGCGCCGGCGCAAAGCTGGTCGACGCGCAGTACCTGCTGGAGATCCCTCGGCCCGTCGACACCGTGTTGGTCAGCCCCGGTGGGTACCCGCGAGACCTCGACCTCTACCAGGCACAAAAGTCCGTCTCTTCCGCCGCGAAGATCGTCGAGCCCGGCGGCAACGTCGTCCTTGTGGCCGAAGCCCGCGAGGGCGCTGGGTCCGCCCTGTTCGTTCAGTGGATGACCGAGGCGCCCACCCTTGACGACGTCATCCGCCGCGCCCGAGCCGAGTTCGTCATGGGCGGTCACAAGGCGTACCAGTTCGCCCGAGCCATGCAGCATGCGCACCTGTTCGTGTACTCGTCACTGCCGCAGGCGGACATTCGCAAGCTCAAGATGCAGCCGCTGGCTTCTGTGACTGCTCTCGAGGCGTTGCTCGCCGGCAGCCGACGGCTGGCCGTCCTGCCACAAGGGACTCTCTCCTTGGCGCGGCTCGCCCCGGCGGATACAATCCCTACCCCGAATGGATGGTGACCCCGCTTGCCCGCAGTACTGATCGTCGACGATGACCGCACCCACAGGCAGATCCTCAAGATGACCTTGGTCCGCGGAGGGTTCTCCGTGCGCGAGCTGGATAGCGGCCGGACCGCCTTGGCGGCGGCCAAAGAGCAACAGCCGGACCTTGTGCTACTGGACATCGTCATGCCCGGCATGAGCGGTCTGGAGGTCTGCGCGCAGCTCAAGGCCGATGAGATCACGCGGGCGCTCCCGGTGATCATGCTGACCGCCGTGGCCACTCCCGAACATATCCAGCGCGCCCTGGACGCTGGTGCTGCCGACTACATTCTCAAGCCCTTCGATCCCGAGCGCGTCCTCAAGGCAGTCCGCGAGTTGTGTCCTCCCCCGGAAGAGGCGTCACCACAGCCCGGAGGACAGGCGTCAGCCTGAACCTACTGACCCCGCGCTGCGGAGGGACCATTGGCTTGCGCCTACCTTCCCGAAGGCGAACCATCGCCCTTTTCCGTGACGTGGAAACGTGTAACGAGAATCCCCTTGGTGCCCCATGCCTGAGCTATCGCTTCCTCAGAATGTCATCTTGATGGTCCACCTGCCACCGCTCCCGGGCGCGCCGGACGCTTCCTTGACCATGGCCGAGCTGATCGGCTTCGCCTGTCGCGACGCTGAAGTCGCCCAGGCCGCTGGCGCCGACGGTGTGCTCGTGGAGAACTACGGCGACATCCCCTTCTTCAAAGACGGCGTCCCCGCCGTGACCATCGCCGCCATGGCCACTATCGTCACCCACGTTCGCCAGGCAGTCACCATTCCCGTGGGCGTCAACGTCCTCCGCAACGACGCCTGCGCGGCCCTGAGTATTGCCGCAGCCACCGGCGCTGGCTTTATCCGGGTCAATGTCCACTGCGGCGCACGCGTGACCGACCAGGGGATCATTGAAGGGCGCGCGGCCGAGACGCTCCGCCTCCGTCGTGACCTGGGCGCCAACGTGGCAATCCTCGCCGATGTGGCGGTGAAGCACTCCGCCCCGCTCGGCCCCGAGCAGTTGGCCCAGTTGGCTCGTGACACAGCCTACCGGGGCCACGCCGACGCGCTGATCGTCACCGGCAGCGGCACCGGCGCCCCAGTCGACCTCGACGCCCTCCGAATCGTCAGACAAGCCGTCCCCGACCGCCCCCTCTACCTCGGCAGCGGCGTAACCGATGACAACGTCGCCGCCCTCCTGAACCAGGCCGACGGAGTGATCGTTGGCACCTCCGTCAAAGAGGGCGGGCTCACAGGAAACCCCCTCGACCCCGCCCGCACTCGCCGCCTCATCGCACACTCAGCAGGGCAAGCCCAGGACCAGAGATGGCCATCCGCGAATTCCAGCAACTGATCGAGGCAATCTACTTCGCCAAGGACAGCGGTCGCGGCGTCGAGAGCACCTTTATGTGGTTCGTCGAGGAAGTCGGCGAACTCGCCCAAGCCCTCCGATCCGGGACTGTCGAGCAACTCGAAGAGGAGTTCGCCGACGTAGCCGCCTGGCTCGCCACCCTCGCTAGCCTCAAGGGAATCGACCTCGAAACAGCCGTCCGCAAGTACGCCAGCGGCTGCCCCAAATGCCACGCTACCCCCTGCGCGTGCGCTGAACCGGCTCCGCAACCGTGACCGTGGCGCGGCGCCACGGGTTCGCAATGGTCGCGGGCTGCGCCGCCGTCATCCCGCCGGCAAAGGCCAACGCGGAGCGGGGAAGGCGGGAAAAGGCGAAGTTGGACCCGGTGAATCGTGCCCGAAGACGCCCTCGGCCCGAACGGGCGCCCCAGCGCTGGTATGCCCGAGCTGTTGCCGATTTGGTCGGCACGCCGCAGAGGACCAATGAAAACGCCGCGCACCAGAAGCTGGCGACGCGGCAAGCGATCCCGAAACGAGCGGGGGATCAGGTGGACGAGGCGATGTTCGTGTTGACAGTGACGAACAGGTTGCGGACCTTCTGACCGAGGACGGTCAGGATGGCGATCACCACGAGGGCGATCAAGGAGACGAGCAGCCCGTACTCCACGAGGGTCTGTCCCTCTTCCTCAACAAACAGACGACGAATCACTTGGCGGCACCTCCCTTCTGCCGGGGGACGGGCGCGCTGTGCTGCACCGTCCATTCCCGCGCGCCTCAAACTCTATCACATTCCGGCCGGAAAGTCAACGGCATGACGCGGCTCTGAAATGGCGCAGCTCACGGGCGCCAACACAGGCGGACAGTGGGCCCAGAGTTCACGGTGTGCGGCTCTCTCAGCGCCCGCCGACGGCCAGAGCTCGGCAGCGCACAACCTCCGCTCGATCCGCTCCACGGCAGGCAAGCTCCAGCGAGTCGCCGCGCTGGAGGAAGACGACGTCCTTCACTTCAAGCGCCTTCTGTTCGTTGTCGCCTGTTGCCGCAACCTGACCGCGCAGCACCACCCAAACTTCCTCGCCCACGGCTGGCGGCAGGTCCACGGTGTCGTCGCCGTTGAGGCACACGAACTCGACGCCAAGGTGCTTGGCCCCTTTCGCGGCGGAGGACACGCTTCGCCACACTCCGGGCGAGCGAAAGACCGGGCTGGTGCGCTTCCTGTCCACAAGCTGCACGCCGCTGACATGCCCCTCGGCCGGGACGGGCGCGGCGCTCTGCTTGGACGCGTCGCGGTCACCGCTGTAGAGCTTCATGTCGGGCGGCGACTGAAAGCTGATGAGCGCGGCAAAGTGGCTGGTGGTGATCGTGCCATGCACCTCGCCGCCGGGGATGAAAGCCGCTTCACCGGCATAGAGCGGCGAGTAGGTCTCCCCCTGCCGCACGTCCACGCCGCCCTCCAGGACGAGGAAGAGATCCTCTGAATCGTCGTGAGTGTGCTGCGGGAACTCCATCCCGCGTTGGGAGAGCGAGTAGTTCAGGGTCAACTGCTTCGCGCCCATGTCGGGGTGGACGACGCGGCGGGAGTCCACCTTTCCCATGGCGAAGCGGACGCCGGTTTCCAGGTTCAGGAACTGCATTGTGGATTTCCTTTCGAGGGAGGGCTCGGCTCACCACGGAGACACTGAGCGCACGGAGACGGTCAAGTGTCGAGGCAAGGGCACGGCGAGGAGAGAGGAGGCGGGGCGATCTCCGGGCCAGCCTGCCGCGCGCCCTTTGTCTTCCTCGGACTGCAATTCCGAATCCCTGCCCTTCTCCGTGCTCTCCGTGTCTCCGTGGTGCAATCACACCCTCGCCAAGTACGCCACCGTCGCCCCATCCCCTCCTTGCTTGAGGTCGGCCAGCTCGAAGCGTTCCACCATGCCGTGGTCTCGTAGGAACGCATGGACGCCCTTGCGCAGCGCGCCGGTTCCTTTGCCGTGGATCAGGCGCACGTAGGGCAAGCCGCCCACCGCGGCGTCGTCGAGGTACTTATCCAGTTCCGGGATCGCCTCCTCGACGGTCCGGCCGATGAGGTTCAGTTCCATCGAGACGCGGGACTTTGTCAGGCGTAGGCTGGTGAGGTATGTTGGCTCTTCGCGCTTTTCCTCGTCCGGCAGAAGCTGCAGTTCGCCGGCGAGGGTCTCGACGGTCACGGTATCGGTGCGGACCGAGACTTTGCCGTTGTCGTTGGGGGCGGTGAGCAGGACGCCGGCCTTCCGCAGCCGGGGGATACGCACACGCCGACCAGGCTGGAATTGGCGCAGGTCGAGCACCGGCTCCCGCTCTTCTTCTTCAGCAAGTTCCTGCTCTATTACCTTGAGCCGGTCCATCGCCTGCTGCGTCGGCTTCCCTTCGCGCGACTGCTGCCGAAGCTGGCGCAGGATCTGTTCCGCCTCTGCCCGCGTGTGCGTCAGCAGCTCACTGGCAGCGGCAACAGCTTCCTCCCGGGTGTCCTCGCTGTGGCGCTGTGCTTCCTCGAGTTGGCGCTCGCGCTCCACCCGTAGCCGCTCCGCCTCTGCGTGTTGCCGTTCGGCCGCCGTCGCAGCGTGGTCCAGTTCGCGCTGCCGCGCTTCCATCTTGCGGATCAGCTCGGCGGTGGCTTCCTTCTGCTCCGCCATGGACTCGAGGGCCTCGCGCACTACGTCGCGCGGCAATCCCAGCCGTTGCGAGATCACCAGGGCGTTGCTGCTTCCCGCGATCCCCGTCAGCAGGCGGTACGTCGGCTTGAGGGTCTCGGGGTTGAACTCGACACAGGCGTTCTCGACGCCCCTTTCGGCGAAGGCGAAGTTCTTCAGGTCGCTGTAGTGGGTGGTAGCCAGGACCCGCGCGCCGTTGTGCTTCAGCCGCCGGAGAATCGCCCTCGCCAACGCTGCGCCTTCGTCGGGGTCGGTACCGACGCCGACTTCGTCCAAGAGGACCAGTGTGTCGCCATCGGCGTGCCGGACGAACCGCACGATGTTCTTCAGGTGAGCGCTGAAGGTGCTCAAGCTCTGCTGGAGGCTCTGCTCATCGCCGATGTCGGCGAAGAGACGGGTGAACAAATGCACGGTGCTGTTGGCGTGCGCGGGCAGGTGGAGCCCGCAAGCGACCATTACGGTGAGCAGACCCACGGTCTTGAGGGCGACCGTCTTCCCGCCGGTGTTGGGGCCGGTGATGAGGAGGACCGTGAAGTCGTCCCCCAGAGCAACGTCGATGGGCACTGCGCCCTCGCCCAACAGCGGGTGTCGGGCCTGCACCAAGTCGCACCGCGGCTGCGCGCTCAGTTGCGGCAGGCTGCAGTGCCAGTCCAGACTCAGCCGGGCCTTGGCGAAGATGAAGTCGAGAACGCTTGCCGCACGCAGGGACGTGCCGATCTCTTCCCGGCGCTCCGCCACTCGACCGGTCAACTCAGTCAGGATTCGGTGGATCTCGTCCCGCTCCTCAAGCTGCAATTGGCGGAGCTGGTTGTTCAGCTCGACGATTGCCGCGGGCTCGATGAAAAACGTTGCGCCACTGGCCGACCGGTCGTGGATCATTCCGTCGAACTGGCTGCGGAACTCCGCGCGAACGGGGACGCACAGCCGGTCGTCGCGGATGGTCACCAGCGGCTCTTGGAGCATCTTCGCGACGCTCGAAGTGCCCATCAGCCCCTCGATCTTCCGGTGGCACTCGCGGTCCACCGAAGCGATCCGTCGGCGCACGGCCGACAGCTTGGGGCTGGCGTCATCGCGGACGCGCCCGTCGGGATCGAGGCAGCGGTCGATCTCCTTTTCCAGCGCGGGTAGAACGACAATGTGGGCGGCGAGTCGACGCAGGCGTGGGCCGGCGTCGTCTTCCGGGGCGGTCAGGGCGTGGTGGAGTCCGCGCAGCCCGCCGAGGGTGACCGCCACGGAGAGCAAATCAGTTGGCGCCAACACCGAACCAATGCCAGCGTCGCGAAGCACCGTGCGCAGGTCGCGGATGCCGCCAAAGGGCACGCGTCTGCCCGCTTCGAGAAGCGCCCGGGCTTCGCTCGTTTCCGCCAGCCGCTCACGGACGGTCGCCAGCTCAGGGTTGGGTTCCAGTCGCAGGCAGCGTTCTCGGCCGACCTCAGTTGCCGCCCGCTCCGACAGCGCGGCAACAACCCGGTCAACCTCAAGTAGCTTCCAAGTGCGCTCATCCACGCACGGGCCCTTCGCCTTCGGGAGAGAGGGTGCCCGCGCCTGGGCCCGCCGCGGCGGCGTGGAGTCGTCTCGGGTTGCCGCTACGGAGGCGACCTCCGGCAGGCTGATCCCAAACAGGTCGCAGGCGTTCTGCATTGTCTGTTCGGCGATCCGCTCGACCGGGTCCCCGCGCACCTCGGCGATGAACTCCGCAACGGCGGGCAGCAGCGAGGGCTCATTGCGCTTCCACTGCTTGCGGTGCTTCTGCGGCGTTAGGTAAGGGCAGTCCGTCTCGATCAGGAGCCGATCGAGCGGGACCCGCTTCGCGACCTCCGACAGCTCCGTCGTGGACCGGTAAGTGAGGACGCCCGTGAGACCCAGAAGGAACCCCAGATCAAGAATGTGCGTCGCCACGGGCCAGTCCCCCGTGAAGCAGTGCACCACCCCGCGGACGCCGCGCGCCGCGTACTCCGTCAGCAGATCGAGCACGGCCTTGTGCGCGTCCCGGTCGTGCACAATCGCCGGCAGCCCGGTTTCGGCCGCCAATTCCAACTGCGCTGCGAACGCAGCCGTCTGTTGCTCGCGCGGTGACAGGTTGCGAAAGAAGTCAAGCCCCATCTCCCCGACAGCGACGACCTCCGGCTTCTCCAGCAGCCCTCGCAGCGACTCGGCGACTTCCGGCGTGAACGCCTTGGCGTCATGAGGGTGCACGCCGGCCGTAGCGAACACGCCCGGCGTACTCCGGGCTTGCCCGAGTGCTTTCTTCGCTGAGGTCAGGTCGTACGCAACGTTGATGAGGCCGACGACGCCGGCTCCGCGCGCGCGGGTGACAGCGTCGTCGTAGTCCTTGTCGAACTGCCGGTCGCAGAGATGGCAATGTGAGTCGACGAAGACGGGCATGGCTACTCGGTGAACGCCTCGACGGCACCGGTGTTGAGGTCGAGGATTGCGAGGTCCGCTGGTTCCTGGATTGCGAACGACTTGCCTTCCACCCGAATGCCCACCCCCAAGAGCGACCTCCCGGGTTCAGCCGCACAGACAATCAAGTCACCGATCCGGCTGGCCCGCACGCCGACGGACGCGCGGAACAGGCGCGGCACGCCGAGGTCATCCAGCAACTGCGGGATGAGCGTGGGGGTCATCAGCCCGGCATCATACGATAGGTACCAGCAGTTGGCACCCTGGCTGCGGACGCCGAGGGTCGCCCCCGCTGTCGTCGCCACACGCGGGTCGCCTGCCGCATCCAGCACCGCCAAGAGTCCGGCATCGACCACCGGCACCGTCTGCCCGCGGAACTCGAGGGGCTGCCTGCTTGGCGAAAAGCGCGACGCCGCCGGCACAGAGCACCCCAGGAACTCCCCAAACGCCTCGCCGACGGCGTCGGCGCCAGCCAGTTCCGGGGGGAGACCGTAGAGAACCGCCTTCCCGCCTTCCTCCAGGTAGGTGAGCAGGATCTCCCAATCGAGGGGAGCATGCGCTACTGGCCACGGATAGACGAGGGCGTCATAAGTCTCCTCAGCGCGAGTGAACCCACCAGTCTCGGTCATGTCGTCGGCGGTGGTGAGGTGGTCCGGCGAGAGGATATCGAATGCGATGCCCTGTTTGGTCAATGTGCCGGCAAGCCGACGCAGCGAGCGCAGATACGCTTCCGCTGCCTCCCCCCACAGTCGCGCCGCCGCCCGCCAGTTGTAGACGACAGCCACGTTGGCCCGAGGGGACTCGAACCCGGTGCGCTCTCCCGTCCAGGCGAGACGCCGGTTCGAGGTCGCGAGGCAGCGCTGCTCCGCAAGCGTCAACTCCAGGTCCGACTGACCCGCCTCCGCGAGGATAGAGCGAACCGACTGAGCGCACAGGAGGTTGGCGTGAGGGCGGGCCCGTTCTCCGGCGAGGTCGGTGTCCCAGGAGGCATGAGACGCCAGGCGGTCGGGGTGGTACTTGCCCAGCGACCGCGCAAGCGCGACGCCCCAGTCCGTTGCCTCCTCGTCGAGGGGCGCGCCGCCGGTGAACCCGCCCGTTTGAGTCGCCGCGGCGAACCGGAACCAGTCGGCATTCCCGCGCAGAACCTCCGCCGCGCACACCCCCCGCCGGCCGCTGCAGACGCCGACGTTCGCCTCGCGCCCCGAGTGGTGTGCGGCCTGGGTTCGCAGCATACTGTGAACGCGGAAGACCATATCGGCCCACGTGGACACGGCAGCTTGCCGAGTAGAGCCGCTGGTCGGGAGGTCCCACGCCAAGCTCGCCAGCCGCTCTCGCAGGTCGTAGCGGTGCCGCTCCTTGAACTCATGAAAGAAGGCGTCGGAGACGAACAGGCTGCGCCAGTCGCCAGGCACTGCGTGCCCCGGCTCGTCAGTCCAAAATCCGGCGGCGTTGCCGACCTCGCGAGTCATCGTCACCATCAGTTCTCTGGCGAACCGGACCGTCTCGAGCCGGGCATAGTCGAAGGTGTCCAACTCAACAGCCGCAAAGACGGCAATCTCGTCCGCCGCTACGGACTGCGGCTCCCATTGGGCGGTCCACCCGTCGGCTGAGGGGCGGAGTTCGACTTGCCGGGTCACGTCCGAGGCCTTCCCGGCGGACAGGGCGTATGCGCGCACCAGGCGCGGCTGGCCAGTCGCCAAGACGTCCCCTGACTGCGAACCCAGCAGGGAGCGCGACACTTCCCCGTCCGCCGTCTGCGCGACGACCCACGCCATCTGGTGCTGGCGGCACTTCGGGAACTGGCGCAGAAACTCCCGCCGGGCGTGCTGGAGGTCAACCTGCAGCCAGATCGCGAGCCCGCGCTGCGCACCCAACTCCACAAGGTGACGAAAGGCTGCGAGCACCTTGGCGTCGGTGATCTCGAACTGTGTGGTTCGGAGCCCGACCAGCGCCGAGCGGAAGCCGTTCGCGCGGACCGCGTCCAGCGTTTGCGCCAACCGCTGCGGGTCCTCGACGTGCTCGGCGTCAAGTAGGACCACGATGTCCGCTGCGAAGTTGTCGCGGTTCCGTAGCTTGTGTCGGGGGCGTTTCATGGGTGGCTTAGGGCTTGGCTGTCGGGTGGGCGGCGCCGCTTGGAGACGTGCTTCGAGCAGCACTTGCGCCGGACGGAGGCCAAGGTGACACCTACAACTCGTCGCGTCGCACCACGGGGCCGTCGGCGAACAGCTTGAGTTGCGTGTCCTTCTCGGAGGTAACGGCCCGGCCGTACTTGCCCCCGCCGCCAGCTTGGAGACGGAGAGTACCGGATCGCGCCAGCACGATGTTTCTGGCGATCTCGCGGCCAACGACGGCTACGAGGTCGTCAGCAGAGGCCTGGTGCAGCACGGCCATTTCCGTCCCGAACCGGTTGAGCAGCCGGTTGAGAGTGACGGCGCCGACCTTCGGCACAAACTGAAGCGGCACCTGATAGTGGTACGGGCCACGGTGCGCCGGTGGCTCGGGCACGTCGAAATCCTGGATCTCCATGATGCGATCGAGCACGCCCTTGATGACGTTGGCACCCTTGCACACCGTGCATCTGGACAGAGGAGGCGGGTTCTCCTCGACTCTGTCGCAGTGGAGGCAGTACGTGCGGTGGTACTTCCCGAGCTTTGGGTCCATGCCGTAGTTGGCAACGACCGCGCGGTTCTCTTCCCGTCGCAAGGCCCTGACCAGTTCATCGAACGTCGGCTCTGCCAACAGCAGGACGTTGTATTCCCTGGCAATCTTCGGCAGTGAATGCGCGTCGGAGTTGCTAAGTAGCGCCTTGCTCTTCAGTTCGTCCAGCCGGTCAGCGAGGAACGAATCGGCACTCAGCCCCAGCTCGATGGCGGGGATCCTCTCGAAGGCGTCGCCGAACAGGTATGCCATCCGGGGCACGCAGTTGCCGTAGACGCTCTTGTGCGGGGTGAAACAGTGTGCCGGCATGAAGATCCCGCCAAGGGAGTCCGTCAAGTCCAGCAGTTGTCGCGCGGTGAGACCGCACCGCTGCGAACTAAGATCCGAATTGGTGATAAGACCGGACAGCGTGTTGCTGAACTGAAGCAGTTGCCCCAACGAGCGGAAGTAGCTCACGTGGTGCGACGTGCCCCCGCCCACTTCGCCCGTCTCGATCTCGGACCCCAAGATGACCGTGACCGAGTCCAGGTAGCGCAGCCCGCCGCCGGGCAACTCAACCATGTCGCCGCCCCCGAGCATGTCCTGTATGTCGCGGATCACGGCGGGCGATCCGCAGTCGATGATCCCCACCAAGTCAATGCCCTTGCGGTTGACGCATTCCCGGGCGATGTTGGCGAACGTTAGGTCGCGTGAGGCAGTGATCTTCACTGGCTCATTGCGGGACGTGCGACCGATGTGCACGTGGCCGTCGAAGTAGAACGGGCGCAAGTTTGTGCTGCCCAGTGGCGAGTCTGGCAAGCGGATGTCCTCGGTGTGGGTTGGCGAGCGACCGCAAACAGGGGCCCCAAGAGGGGGGCGTGGCGCGATCTGAACGCCTGTAGATTATAGCGGAGACGGTCTCCTTGGAGGCCTCGATTCCCGCTCTGTGCCCCGACCTCTCCACCAGCAGACAACTGGCCGCGCCCTGCATTCGCAGGTGACAGAGCAGCCCGCACCCGCCGACGCAACGCGGGTCGTGACGCCAGTGGGCGGAAACGTTGCAGCAGTTGCCACTCGGGTCCAGTTGAGCGGGACCCGATGCTGCCACGCAATTGATGGCGCGCGCGGGCCCCAAATGACCTGCATCCCTGTTCAGCAGCGGCCCAGACCGACCCAAGGTGTCAATCTGTCGTTGAGACCGCCGACTTTTCTTCCGGCAGGAAGGAACGCGCGTGTCAGCGTGGAACTCTAAACAAATCGCCAGGGGTGGAAGTCCCAATCACGCAGAGGAGTGGTCCGCATCCCTCAGCTACAACTGGTCATCGTCAGTGATTTCATCGCACTCAGGTCCGACACGTGGCATCGGCAGATCGATCTGCTGGGTACGCCACGTAAGGATGCTGAGCAGAAGATGATGGCGGAGGCGGCGTTGCTGAAGGCGGCCGGGTGGCGCGTCTTGGACGAGAGGGAGGAGTGCCGACGGCACCGCCAGTCCGTCCGGCAGTCCAAGACCCCACGTTGGACGAACGCAGGTCCTCGGCCCGCGTAGTCCAGCGAGAGCGCCCTGCGCCCTCGCAGCCCGTTGGCCGCTGGCGCTGGCCGGTCTCATCTCCTGTCGGTCATGTTGGGTCACCGTTCTGCTGTGCGCACGTCTTCTCCTTCGGCAGGATTGTTGAATGAAGGACCAGTGCGTCGCCTGGACAGAGGGTCTCAAGCACCGGGCGCCTGAAACAAGGAGTGAAATATGGCAGTCAAGATTGGAATCAACGGGTTCGGCCGCATCGGGCGGTCGGTACTGCGTGCCGCTGCGGCGCGTGAGTCTGTCGAGGTTGTCGGCATCAACGACCTATTCGAAGCCAACTACCTCGCCTACATGCTGAAGTACGACACTGTCTTCGGGCGGTTCGACGGCGAGGTGTGCGCCGAAGGGAACACCCTCATCGTGAACGGAGCGAAGATCCCCGTCTGCGCCGAGCGAGATCCCGCCAACCTGCCCTGGGGCGAGATCGGCGTCGAGTACGCAGTCGAGTCCACTGGGCTCTTCCTGACTCGCGAGAAGGCCAGCGGCCACCTTGCGGCAGGCGCAAAGCGCGTGGTGCTGAGTGCGCCTTCAAAAGATGACACCCCCATATTTGTCATGGGCGTCAACCACACCACCTTCAAGCCCGAGATGGACCTCCTCTCCAACGCCTCCTGCACCACCAACTGCCTGGCGCCCATCGCCAAGGTGCTCAATGACAACTACACCATGGTTGAGGGTCTCATGACCACCGTCCACGCCACCACCGCCACGCAGAAGACTGTGGACGGTCCTTCCGCCAAAGACTGGCGCGGCGGGCGCGCGGCAGCAGCCAACTGCATTCCGTCTTCTACCGGCGCTGCGAAGGCCGTCGGCAAGGTGATCCCGGCCCTCAACGGGAAGCTCACCGGCATGGCGTTTCGGATCCCGACCATCAACGTCTCCGTCGTCGACCTCACCTGCCGGCTCGAGAAGCCTGCGCCCTACGCCGACATCTGCGCGAAGATGAAGGAAGCGTCTGAGAAGTGCATGTGCGAGGGCGGCCTGGCCGGCGTCCTTGGCTACACCGAGGAGGACCTGGTCTCCAGCGACTTCGTCGGCGACGCCCACACATCCACCTTCGATGCCGGAGCCGGCATCGGGCTCAACGATTACTTCGCGAAAATCGTGAGTTGGTACGACAACGAGTGGGGCTACTCCAACAAGCTGGTCGACCTGATCGAGTACACGGCGTCTGTGCAGTAGGGCGTCGTAGCAGGCAGCGGTTCAGAGAAGCAAGCGGCCCCGCCGTCCGGCGGGGCCGCTCTTCGTTGGTGAAGGCGCAAGCCCATCCGAGCCGCGACCGTGAGGGAGCGCATGACAGGCTGACTTAGTCCGCGACGACGACGGCTTACGCGCTCCCTCACGGTCGCGGCTCGGATGGGCAGCGCGTTTTCGAGGGAGGGGCTGGAAGGCTGGAAGAGCAGAAGGCTCAGGGACCCAGTCGCGCTATCGGTAGCGGCGCCCGTACACCTCCCCATGCACTCGCCTCGCCGCCGCAACCAGCTCGGGGTACGGCGTATCTGTCACGTCCAGGAAGCCGATGTTGTAGTTCTCGCCGTCGAACCAGCGCCCGGTAATCGGTTCGTCGACGAACTGGAACCAGTGGCAGCCGACGAACGCGGGGCAGTCGGCGACGGCGCGGACATAGTCGGCGTAGCACTGGGCACGCTCGGCCTGGTCCTGGGTCGCCACGAGCCCGGTGTGGAACATCCCGCGGTCCAGTGCGCCGAAGTGGAACTCACCGATGATGACCGGCTTGCCCAAATCGTTGCTGCCGGTGTACTTCGTGCAGTCGATCTGGCGCTCGTAGCGGTTGAAGCTGACCACATCGGCAGCGGCCGCGCAGGCGCGGACGGCGTTGGGCGGCGCTGAGGAGAACCGACAGCCGAGGTAGAGCTGGTTCGGCGCGTGCTTCTTTAGCGCTTGATTGATGGTGTCGAAGTAGCGGAGCGCGAAGGCGTACTCGAACCCGTCGAGGTCCCGCTTGCAGGCCTCGTTCTCGCTCCCTGGGGCGCGCAGGGCCTCCCAGTCCGCAGCGTCCGTGCCCCAGGCGTCGTTGAGCTTCGCAATGGTCTCGTAGGCCCGACGCAGACGGTCGACCAGAGCGAGGCGGCACGGCTGCTCAACGGGGCTCGCCAGCGTGCCTTTGCGCACGGTCTCCCACGAGATCTCGTTGTCGACGAAGTAGCCGAGACAGAGCGGGTTGGCGGCCCAAGGCTTTGCGCCGCCGGCGATGGACCTCTCGACAGCCTCGGCGAATGACGGGGCGAACACGTCCTTCATCCGTCCCCAGTACCCGCGCGCCCCCTCGATCTCACGCACCGTTCCTCCGATGCCGAGGCTGACCACGAACGGCAGCGTGCTGTTCTGCAGCACGTCGGCCTGGGACCAGTTGGCGACCGTATTGAACCCCCAGTTCCTCAGGCGGTGGTAAACGCTATCGCGCCACTGCTCCTGCCATCGGTCACCGTACTTGCGGATCAGGTTCGCGCAGTAGAACCCGAAGGTGGTCCCCTTGCCGCCAATCGTGTCCGCCATGCTGTGCGCCCCGGACACTTGGGAGAACAGCCCCTTGTAAGGCTCCTCGTCCCGCCCGGGCAGCCACTCGAACCAGCTTTCGCGGTCTTCGACGAACGTCCGTTCCCACGTGCCGACGCAATCGACGCCGACAGAGAAGAACAGATGCCCCTCGGGCGTGACGAGCCACCACTTGCCGTCCACCTGCTCGGTGCGGAACCAGCCGGTGGCTTCCAGCTTCGGCCCCTCGGTCCACCCGCCGTACTGGTCGCGATCCGGCAGTTGAGGGGCGTCCTGCCACGCCCGTTCCTCGGCCTGGCGGCGCGTCTGAAGGGAGGCTTCGTCCTTCAGCTTGCCCGGCCAATCGTCGTGCTTGCATTGGCCGAAACGGTCGACGAACGGCATTGGGACCAGCTTGCTCAGGTCGCCGCCGCGGCCGAACAGACGCGCGGCCTTCAGCAGGAGCGTATGCGGCTTGCCCGGCTGCGGCAGGAACACCTGGAAGGCAGTGATTCTCGATGGGTCGAGCGCTGGCCCTGTGGGCACCGGGCCGAGAATCGGCACGCCTCGCATTCCCCAGAACCCTTCCGTGTCTTTGGTGCCGAAGCGGCACTCCACCGTCGCGTCTCCACCGGGCGGCACCATTCCGGTGGCGGTCTTGCAGTTGGTCAACCCGTCTCCGCCAGCGTTGTCCACGCGCATACAGACGGTGACGGTTTCCGTAGTCGGGTTGTGGAGATCAACTGCGAGCCCAGCCGACGTGCTCCAATCCCACACGCCTTCCTGCGGAGTGAAGAAAACGTTCGGCCAGTCTGTCACCAGGAAGTCAACTTTCATGGCCGACTGCCCGTCGTGCGTGACGAGTACCGCCTTGGTGTGGTTCTGCTGCATCTGCGCAGGCAGCTTCCCCTCCGCGAACAACAGGACTTGGTCTTCCTCAGCCATTGCCACGCCTCCGACCACCAGCGAGATCACTGCCATTGCCATCAGCATTGTTACGTACTCCTTGGGACGATCGCGAGCACCGACCGGCTGTCCAACTCGTCTGACGCAGCGGGTGCCAGGCAAGTGTCTGAGGGTAGCACGAAAGGCGAACCGGCGCCACGCGAACATGCGGACAGCGATCGCCTCAGTGCGCGGAGTCAGCCACAACCGGCTTGATCAAGTGCTCATACGCCCCACGGTCTTCCGCGTCGGCAGTGCCCGGCGCTTCGCTGACGCTTCGGCTCTTCGTGGCTGGCACTGTGACGAACATTGCCACCTCCGACTCCGGAGCCGCTTCGACCTCGACGAAGTACACGCTCTCGGGGTCGAGGCTCCCCACCGGGTCCAGTTCCCATACGTAGCCGGTACCCACCTGCTTGAGCTCGGTCTTGACGGACTCCTTCTTGCTCGTGTCGAGCTTCACCTTCTTGAGGGAGGCCACAAACTCAGCAGGTGGGTTGTAGCCGGTGTGCCAGTAGATCCGGCAGCGGACACCGGTGTCCGTGTTGAGCGTGTGGTCTGCGGGAACGAAATCCACCCCTTGCAGACTTCCCGTGGTACCGACTGCAACCGTGTGGCTGCTCTGCCCGCCGCACCCCAGCAGATACAGAAAGGGCAAACAAGCCATCACTGCGATCCCGCTCCTGATCGGTCGTTTGTGCACAGAGAACACCTCCCACAGGAGTACCTGGATGTTGTGCTCGGCCGGACCTGTCGCCGAACTGACTGCAATTGACGCACGCGCATGGCCACGCGCTCCCCGCTGTGAGGTCTGTATTGCCAGTGCCCTGAGAAGGAGAGTGGGTCCGCGAGCCGAAAACTCCCTGCTGAGCGACACCGTCCTACGTCTCTCGTTGCGTGTGCGCCCCACACCCACTCATGGACACTGAACGCCACAACGCGGAAGTCGCTTCGCTCCGCGACGCCTACAGCCGTGACCAGCACTGGCGTGTGCCCGTCACGGTCGCCTTCGACGAGCAATTCCTGCTCCACCGTTGGGGCGTCTCCTTCGGCAAGTACTACCGCGACGTGCCGACGCAGGTCGCGGTCCAACTCCGCAGCCAGCAGTGGATTCGCGAGACCATCGTGCAGGATGCCCCGAGGGGCTTGCCAGACCAGTGGCACCTCGCCGTGCCGAGTTGGACAGAGGAAAACGCGTTCTTCGGCGCCGAAGTCGCCGAGCAAGAGAACGACTACTGGTGGGGCCAGCCCTTGGTCTTGGGCAAGAGCAAGTTGCTCCGCCACCTCCACGGGCTGGACGTTGAAGAGCGCCTCCGGCAGGGCACGTGCTACCAGCAGTACGTCGAGATGAAACGCCTTGTTGACGGGATGGAGCACTGTGGCCGCCCGGTCGTCATCGCACCCCCTCCCCTACTCTCGACCCACGGTCTCTTCACCAAGGCCGCCGAGATCCGAGGGCTGGAACAGCTCTGCGTCGACCTGCACGAGGACCCGGTGTTCGTTCGCGAGCTGTTGACAACTGTGACCGAGTTGACGATCCAGCGAATCAAGTGCTGGCAAGTGCTCTGTGGGGTCGAGAGAACGTTCCCCATGGAGGGCGGCTGGGGTCTGTGCGACGACAGCCTGCAGTTGATCTCCCGAGCGCACTACGAGGAGTTCGTGCTGCCGTGCCACCAGCGGATCTACTCGGAGATGACGACGGGAACGAGGCACATTCACCTCTGCGGGCACGTGCAACACCTGTTCAAGACGCTGCATCAAGCGCTGGCCATCACCGTCTTCGATGGTCCGGGCACACAGGTGGATCTCCCGCGAATGATCGGCGACATCGGTGACCGGGTGACCATTCAGGCGCAGGTGTCGCACGGCCTCCTCGCCAGTTCGCGCAACGCCATCGAGTCGGCGGTTCGGCAGGTGCTGGACGAGCGGGTCAAACGGGGTGCCAGGATGACATTGCTCGGATATGCGCCGCGGGCAGCGCCGCTGGAGAACCTCCAGTTCTTCTACGAGTGCGCGAGAGCCCACGGCGTGCTGTAACCCGCCGACCGTTGGTACGATGGCTGGTGGTGCCAAGGCAGGACTCGGCGTGTTTCGCGGCGAAACGCATCGGCACAATGTTCTGCTGGAGGACCCAAACCATGCCTTCACTCCTCATGTTGGTCGCGGTGTCGCTTGCCGCGCAGCACTGCAGCTTCGCCCAGACCCAGTCGCCTCGAATCGGCGTCTTCGACCAATCAGCCGCGGGCGGCCAGGGCGCCTCGGTGGACGGGTTGGTGCGAGGGCTCACCGATCTCGGCTACTCCGTCGACCGCATGACGGACCTTGGCACGCTGACGTTGCTCCGCTACGACATCGCGTACTTGTCGGACATGCACAGCCCCGGGCGCGTGCAACCGGACTGGCAAACAGCCGTGCAGTCGTTCGTCGAGAGCGGCGGCGGCGTGTTGCAGACGTGGCACCACCATTTCCTCGGGCAGGTCGGCATCGGCATCCAGCGCGTCTACGGCAGCCGCGGTATGCACGTTGTGCCGGGCCACCCGGCAGTGGCCGGACTTGCCGATTTCAACGCCCGGTATGAAGACCACATCATTGAGAAGGTCGGTCCCAACGGCACTGTTCTCCTGATGAACGACACCCAACAGCCCGTGGCCGTTGCCGGCGAACTGGGCAAGGGAAGGGTCATCAGCACGGGGTTGGCGCTGGCGATCCCCGGCGGCGGCTCTTCTGCCCCGCCCAAAGGCCCTGAAGTGCCGCTTCTCAAGGCGTTCCTGAGTTGGCTGACCCCGACCGTGCCGCGCGCAGACCGCGTCGGCCAGGTGCTGCAGACGCCGCGGCTGGAGGTCTCCCCCGCGGAAGCGCTGAGCGCCGCTGGCTTCCCTGTCGAGTTCCATGCGGCCGTTGGTTCCGCCCAACTGGCCGACGTGGTGCTCACGTGCGAGGGCGCGACAGTCTCTCCAGAGCCGGCCGCCGAGTCGCCCGATGCGCCTCCTCTGCTGAGGGCATTCCGCCTCTCGGTCACCACGGAGCCGCAACGCGAAAGGGAACAGGAATACACCGTTCGCGCTAGAGCCGGCGGCCTGTCGCTGGAACAGAAGGTGCGCGTCAACGCCGTGTACGGCACGCCGCCCAAGGAGGAGGTCCGCGGCGTGTGGTTGCACGTCGCCACAGAGAAACACCCCCGACTGGTGATGCCCGAGCTGAAGCGACTCGGGCTCAACACGGCCGTGCTGAGAATCGCCGGCGGCACGGCCGCCTTCTATGGGTCCAAAGTGCAGCCCGACGTCCAGGACCCCTTGGCGCCTGACGGCGATTGGCTTGCGGAGACAGTCAAGTACGCCAAAGCGAATGGCATTCAGATCCATCCCTACGTCAACAACTGCGTTGTCGAGGGACGGACCTCACCGGAATCGCTCAAGCGGCTGCGCGACGCCGGGCGCTTGCAGGAAGGCCCCGACGGCCGCCCGCTCGACTGGTTCTGCCCCTCGCAGGACCTCAACTTCGACGCCATGGAGCGGGTGATGCTGGAGATCGCGACCCAGTATGGGGTCGACGGCGTTCAGTACGACTTCATCCGCTACCCCAACGATCAGGGCTGCTTCTGCGCCAAGTGTCGAGCGCGCTTCGAGGCCGACACCGGCAAGCCCGTAGCCAATTGGCCGAAGGACGTCGTGGAGGGTGACAGGCACAGCGAGTGGATCGAGTTCCGCTGCGGACGCATCTCGGCCCTTGTTGAGCGCATCTCCACACGCCTACGCAAGGAAGCGCCGCAGGTGAAGATCAGCGCCGCCGTCTTCTGCGACTGGCCGCGATGCCGCGAGGCCGTCGGGCAGGACTGGGTCCGCTGGTGCAAGGAAGGCTGGCTCGACTTCGTCTGCCCGATGAACTACACGCTCGATGCCAAGCTGTTCGCCGACCGCTGTAAGGTTCACCGGGAGGCGCTGCCCAACGGCTTCCGGCTGATCGAGGGCATTGGCATCGCTGCCGGTCCCGGCACCATGCACACCCCTAACGAAGTCGCGACACAGGTCGCGCTGGCTCGCAAGGCCGGTGCAGACGGGTTCCTTGGGTTTGCCTACCAGCCAACGCACACCTCTTCGCTGTTCGCACCGCTGAACGAGTGGCTGAGGAGCGAGTAGTTGCTCCCCTATCCGCCCGACTCGCCGACACACTCACTTCGTCTTCTTCTTTGCCTTCAGCTCCCACCCGTGCTTTCCCCCGCGTGACTGCAAGTGGTCGTACACCTTCTTGTGCCCGCTGGTGTCTCGCACACTCCGCCACTGCTTCGCGAATTCGGGGTTGCTCAGGTCCGTCGCCGTCCGACCGCTATGGTTGAGTCCGTTGATCGGTACGCCGATATCCAACAGATACTTCGCGGTCTCGAACTTGCCGTTCTGGGCGGCCAAGTGCAGTGCCGTGAAGCCTTCCGCGTTGACAGCACACTTGTCCACCTTGCCTACCTCGACCAGCGTCTTCACCACCGCCGCATGCCCTTCGGCCGCGGCCAGGTGCAACGCCGGGTCGCCCAAGTCGGTCAGTGCATTCGCGTTGGCTCCGGCGGCCAGGAGGCACGCGACCATCTCCTGCTGCCCGCGGGAGGCAGCGATGTGCAGCGGCGTCCAGCTCTGCATCGCGGCGGGATCGACGTTGGCGCCGCGGTCGATCAGTGCCTGCGCGGTGGCGACATACCCTCCCTTTGCCGCCAGATAGAGCGCCGTCGCCCACCCCCCACCCATCGCGCTTGTTCGTTGGTCGACCGGCAATCCCGCCTCCAAGAGGCAGCAGACCGCCTCCGTGCGTCCACCGTCGGCTGCGTAGTGCAGCGCTGTCCATTTCCTGTCCGTCACCGCAGCTTTGTCGGCCCCGGCCTCCAGCAACTTCCGAATCGCGGACACGTCGCCGGCTTGGGCGGCCTTGTGAAGCTCCGTACGTCCGTGTTTGCGGTCCTCATCGCTCAGGACGAGTGCCGTCTCGTCCGCAACAGGTCCCTCAGCGGGAGCCGCCGCCGGCTGAGGCTTGGCGGCCTGGCTCGGCACCGCCTCGCCAGTCCCACTGCACACCACGAGCACGGTCTGGATCCCAATGGTGCCCGTACCGTTGTTCGCCAGGGAGATCCGGTTGCCGCCCTCCCGCAAGGCCCCGGCGGGGATCTCTACATGGTGCGTCTTCAGCGTCTTGGCGGGGGCTGCCGGCAACTCCAGCGGTTCATTGCCGTTGATTGCGACGCAGAGCGTCTTGGCGAGGTCAGCCTCAAGCCAGCCCACTTCGTCGATCTGCACCGCAATCGCGCGCATCTGTGGCGGCGCGCTGAACGAGACCACCATCGCGTCGCCCGCTCCCAGCTTCCAGAGGCGCTTGCCGGCTTCCTTCACAAAGGTCTGCGGTCCCTGGCGGACACCGGCGTCGTCGACTTTGATGTTCCCGACAGTCTTCAGCGTGCCGCCGCTCAAGTCAGCGATCAGGGCGACGTTCGCTACGGTTGCTGGGGCTGCTGTTGCGACGACTCCCTCGGTGGGTTCCTCCGCGAAGGCGCCGCCGAGCCTCAGCCACGTCACCAAGAGCACGCTGCCAATCATCCGAGTGCCACTCACCACACGCACACTCCAATCCATCGCTGTTTCATGCGTCCCCAATATACCCGCTCACGCTGCCGTTGACAAATCTCCGGCTATGGTGTAGCATCCCTCAGTCACATCGTTTCCGCGTTCGGGAGTTGCTAAGGTGCCCAAGACGGTACTCGTCGCCGACGACGACACTGCCATCGTCCAGTTGATCAGGTTCAACCTTGAGCTGGAGGGCTACGCGGTTACGGTAGCCTACAACGGGTTGGCCGCGCTGGACGCGGTGAAGCAGACGCGCCCCGACTTGGTCCTTCTCGACATCATGATGCCCAAGCTCGACGGGTGGGACGTGGTCAGCGAACTGCGCAGCGACGAGGAAACGCGGGATCTTCCCGTGGTGATGTTGACGGCCCTTGCGGCGGACAACGCGGTTGCCACCAGCATCGCCTTCGGCGCCGACGTCCATCTCAGCAAACCGTTTGAACCCGAAGAACTCCTGAACATCGTGCGCCGCCTCATCGGCCCAGCAGAAGCACCCGCGCAGGCATAGGGACGTAGGACAAGTCCCCGTCGGGTCACCGGTTGTCCGGCCGACGCCGTGACACAGCCTGCCTCATCGCAGCAAAAGGAGCACTACCATGTCCAACAAGATGCTGTCCCGGACCTTATTGGTCGGCATGTTCGGGGCGATCGGTGCCGCTTCGTTCTGCTTCGGGAAGTTCATCCTCGGCGAACGGGTCCTCAACCCCCAAGTGGCCGGCACGCAGCGCACCGACACGAACTCGCCCTCGGTCCAGGCAAAGGCCGACACCGCGAAGAGCGCTGCAAAGAAGCCGAGCGACGCCAAGTTGCCCGACATCGAGATCGAGACAGTCCCCGCCGACGCCAAGCCTGCCGACACGTCGACTAAGCCGGTCACAGAAAAGCCCGCTGCCAGCGAAGCCCGCGACGAGGTCGGCGAAGTCACCCCCGAGCGCCCCAAAGAGACGCCTCGGGCCGCCAGCCCGGTACGGGAGACCACCCCCAGGCGAGACGACACAAGCGCGCGGCCGACTGCCGTGCGTGCGGAGCAGCCCACGCGCGCCGAACGGCGCGACCCTCCGCGCGAGTCCACCCGTCCCGCCATCACTCCCACCCCGGCGCGTCGTGAGGTTGTTCGGTCGCCCGCACCCAGCGACGCCACCACCCGGGCGCGACCTGCGCGCACCCCCGAACGCGCCGCTGCGCGCTCCGTGACGCCTGCGCCCGCGGCGGCCACCCGGGCTGCGTCGCCGTCGCCGGTTGCTCCCGCCCCTGCACCTAAGCCGGCGCCCGCTGTGGCGACTCCCTCGCAGCCGCCCGCGCGGCCGCACCGCGTGCAAGTCGGCTCGTTCGACAACAAAGAGAACTCTCAGAAGCTCGCTGCCGAGCTGCACGAGAAAGGCTACTACACCTACACGCGCGAGACCAAGAAAGACGGCAAGACGCGCTTCGAAGTCCAGGTCGGCGCCTATGGTGACCGGGCGAATGCCGAGAAGGTGAAGAAGGAACTCGCCGATCAGGGCTACTCGTCCTACGTCGCCTCTACGCCTGACTGAGTCGCGCTCCACGGTCGCGCTTTGCGCAAGGGCTCCTTCACCTGTTCCATGGCGAAGGAGCCCTTTTCCGTGTACGCTCGTGACCATTCCGGCCTTTGAGGAGCTTCGACGACATGACCAGCGAGATCACCTTCCCCCAGACCGAGGCTGAGTT
The DNA here is from genome assembly GCA_002779825.1 of Armatimonadetes bacterium CG06_land_8_20_14_3_00_66_21. Lineage (GTDB taxonomy): Bacteria > Armatimonadota > Abditibacteriia > CG2-30-66-41 > CG2-30-66-41 > CG2-30-66-41. The sequence continues at coordinate 38,715 of PEVN01000209.1, forward strand.
GGCCGAAACGGTTCGCATGACCACCTTGGCGTTCCGTAGGCAGGTGACGCCGGAGTTGATGGCCGGCTTCTGGGCGGATGTGCGCCGCCCTGGCTGCCGGCCGGAGCATCAGCGCATTCTCAAGGTCGACGGGCGCATCGTCGCCGGCGCCCTGATCGTCGAGAAGGAACTCCGCTTCGGTGGGTCGGTGTTCCGGTGCGCCGGGATTGGCGACGTCGCCACCGACCCCGACTGCCGCCTGCGCGGGTTGGGGCGACAGATGATGGAGCACTGCCTCGAGTACATGACCGACCAGGGCTACGCCGTCTCGGTGCTCTTCGGGATCACCGACTACTACCACAAGTTCGGCTACCGCCCTGCCGGCTGCGAGTCTTCGCTGACGCTGACCGTGCCCGATGCCTTGCACGCCGAGGCAGGGGCACTCTCAGTGGGGCCCTTGCGGCGCGACGACCTCCCGGCGGCGGCCCGGCTGCACGCCAGGACCGACGCGGCGCTGCCGATGACGTTCGTTCGGTCCACGGCGTACTGGCAGCACCTCTTCCCGCGGTTCAGGACCGCTCGCACGTTGCGCGAGGGCGGCGGCAAGCTCGTCGCGGCGTGGCACGGCGAGGTCGCCGACGGGGTCTACGTGGTCCGCCAGGTCGTTTCGCAGCCCAAAGCGCCGGTGATGTCGTCCCTCCTTGCCCACTGCGCCCGCGCCGCCAAACGGGCCGGCGTCGAGAAGCTGCGGTTTCACCTCTCCCTCGACCACCCCTTCGCCCGGCACTGCCCCGAGTATGGAGCGGAGGCGTCAGTTCGCTATCCGCGCAACAGCGGCTGCATGTTGCGGGTCCTCAACTTCCGCTCGTTCGCCCGCAAGCTCCTCCCGGAGCTGTCCGCGCGCGTCGTCGCGGCGTCCCTGGAGAAGCCGCTGCCGAGCCTCACGCTCGCAACCGACCTCGGCCAGCTCGGCCTGGGCTTCGATGGGGACACAACCCTCCTGGAAGACTCCCCGGCGTCCATTTCCTCCCGAGTCCGCGTGGACCAAGGCCGCCTCTGCCAACTGCTCAGCGGCTACCGCAGCATCGACGACCTCTCCGGTCTCCCCGGCGTCACCGCCCCGACCGCAGCGCTCCCCCTGCTACGCGTCTTGTTCCCCCAACGCTGCCCCTACCTCTGGCAAGCAGACCGGTTCTGAGGCCCCAGACGCCGCTCGGCCCGCTCGGCGAGAGTCTTCCGACCCCGCCGTCCCTCCGACCGAAGGTCTCGCACCTCCGACGCCTGCGGTCTCGCCCTACCGGTACACCTCGTCATGGCTGCCGATGTCGAGCAGGACGATCTCCTTCTCCCGTAGCGCGATTGTCAGCGTCAGGCGGTAGCTATCGGTGACGCGAACCGCCTGCACCCCCTTTAGCTTGCCTCCGAGCTGGTGGTAGGCCAGGGGGGGCGCGAACGGGTCCTGCTTCAGGTCCTCGACGACTTGGGCGAAGCGTTCCCGGAGGTCGGGGTGCTTCCTCAGGAATCTGCGCGCCCGCCGCAGAAAGTACTGAGTGGCCACGATCGTGAACACTACGCTTCATCCTCGGCCGCAACCGCCCGCAGAAGCTCTCCCGTCGAGGAAAAGCGCCGAACTCGCCCTGCCCGGAGGTCTTCCATGGAGGCCAGCACCCGCGCCTCGTAGGCGTCCTCCTGCACCTCGATCAGCTCCCGATACCGTGCTTCCGACAGCACCACGTACTGCGGCTGGTTGTTGCGGATGACGTGGACATCCCCGACCCGGAGGAGGTCGTCCACCGCGGCGATGCCGCGCCGTTTGATCTCCTGAGCGGCTATGGTGTTCATCGCGCAACTCCTCTTGGCACGTGATCCAGCACCCGTGATGATACCAGAAGGAGCACGTTCGACCAAGCTACCGCGACCGAAGGTCTCATCTCCCCGGCACTTGCAGGTGCAACCCTGGTTGGCTCTTCGCCTCTTCCTCCGCCAGGCACGCGGCCGCCATGGTCGCCCTGACGACTGACGTGAGCGCCTCGGAGGGGCCGGAGGGAGCAGGGGTCTTGAACAGACCGACGATGTTGCGGCCGATCTGGATGGGCGTCATGATCAGACCCCACGGGATCCCCCACCAGCCGAGGACAAGGCAGAACAGGGCGTCGTTGACCTTGCCCTTGGTCCCGCATGACGCACACACCACCTGCGGTCGGCTTGACCAGGAGGTCATGAACAGCGCAGACCACACCCGGTGCGACACATGGACGTCAATCGGCCCGTACCCGTCGCACTTCGCGCACTTCCCCCGGTAAACGGTCATCACTTCCTGCCGAACTTCTTCCTCCGAAAGCTGTTGGGCGAGACGCACGACAACGCCTTTCCCCAAGCACTTGTCGTTGCAGAACGTCAGCCCCTCGTCTTTCTTCCCTCCGAAGAGGATGGTGGAACCGCAGTATGAGCACTTTGCCATTGTTCGTTGCTCCTCTCTGCCAAAGGACGGGGTCGGTCAGCTTGAAGCGGGACTTCCCGATGGTCCTGACGCTGCGGCACAGCTCGTCGAGTTCCGCGGAGAGGATCTTCACGTGACCGGTCGCGGCGCCGGAGTCGCGGTCGGCCGAGTCATCCGCAGCGTACGCCGCCTCGCCCTCGGCGATCTCCGTGTCCCAGGCGGCTTCGGCCATCTCGGCAATCACTTCGGTGATCTGCGCCGCCACCGCCTTGCTCTCTTTTGCGCCGTCGATCTCCACGCGCAGGTTGTAGTGGCTCTCTTTGCTTTGGGGCATGTGCTGGCTCCTTTCTTTTCGACGGCGTCAACGCAGAGACGCCAAAACGCCAAGGCGCAGAGAAGTGCTCTTGGTTCTGGAGTACCTTTCGCAGGCTACTTGCGTGGTCTCCGCCGGTTACTCGGAGTGCTTTGCGGACTACTTGGATGCCTTGGCGTGTCGCTCGCGAGCCTTGTCGCGCTACTATTGGTCCTTTTGGGGCTACTTGTGACGCTTGATGGCTTCCTCGCAGTCCCTTCCCGGTTACTTTCGGTCCTTCGTAGCCATTTTCGTGTCCCTCCACGCCTCTACTCGATCCTTAGCCCGTTGCTCGACTCGCCAGCTCCTGTATTGTCGTACGCGGTGACTCGGAAAGGCAGGCTAACATCGGGCGAGAGGGGCTGACCGGTCCAGTTGCGGGCGGAAGGAGCGGACAAGACGACGATGGTTCGCCATTCACCGGTAGCAGCTTGCTGCTCGAGCTCAAAACGGTTGAAGTCGCTGCAACCAGCGAACGTCCATGTGAGCGTAGCGGCTGTCGGCGAGGCGGGAGCCACCGACACGAGGGTCGGAGCAGTCAGCGGGGAGGGCGGAAGGCCTTCGCCGGGGCTGCTTGGATCGGGTTCCAGCTCCTCAGGCGGTAGTTCGGTGGGGCTGTAGGTGACTTGGAGGACGCTGCTGGTCGCTGCGACCCGGCCGGCGGTGTAGGCGCGGACGACGACGAAGACCCAGTCGCCCGCGGCGGCGAAGGGTAACTGGTCTTGAATCGGGAGGAGATGTGTGGGCTTTGTGGACCCAGGGCTGAAGCCGCTGGGCTATTGTCATTTGGTCCTTTCAGGACCAAGGCTCGGTTGGGGCGGCGCGGATGCATCCTCGGCTGGATCCCAACCGTCGAGCCATGCCGGAACCGGTCGCTCGGACAGGTTGTAGACGTTCTTGAGGTGCATTTTGAAGAGCGCGACGTGCTCGGCCTGCCGGCCGGGGGGTGGGGCGTTGTCGTCGCCGAGCCAGCGGAAGGTGCCGGCTTCTTCGGCTGCCATGAGGGACTGGAAGGCAAGGAGGAAGCGGGCGGCGGCGTTGGGGAGGGCGTCGAGTTCGGCGCCGATGCGGCGCACGAGGTCCCAGGCGTCGTTTTCGCCGCGCTCGCCGATCCAGCGGCCGAGGTCGGCGCCGGGCTCGGAGCCGGGTTCGTCTTCCAGACTGGAGCAGCGGAGGTGCTTGAGGAGCGGCAAGGCGTGAACGGGATGCCGCGCGAGCTGCTTGTTCTCGGTGCCGGTCAGGTATTCGTGGAAGGTGGTTGTCGAGAGGTCGGTGCTGGCTGACAACTCGGCGAACAAGGCCCGAAGGAAGTCGATTCCGTTTCGCCGGTACGAGGTCCAGGGGTGGTCGCCGTCCACCACGACGGTGACGACTTCGTCCTCGAACAAGTCCGGCTCCTCGAAGCGCGCCGCGCGCAGCACCATGGACACTGCCGCTCGGGCGGCGGCGGGGTAGTCGGGGTCGTGGGCGTAGAGCTGTTCGAGTTGGTCGGAGAGCCAGGACTCCCGGGGGAAGACCGCCAGCTCCCGCCGACCCAAGGGCGCCCGCCAGGGATGGGTGAACAGCAAGAGGTCCGACAGGTCGGCTGCCGTGTCGCCCGGCTGCAGCGCCGACTTGGCCACAACCGTCCACTCGAACCCCGCGTCCTCCAGCAGGTCCACCACGCCCTCGCACAAGGCTCCTTCGGGCGGCCACAAGCCGGCGGGGCGGTGCCCGAAGACCTCTTCGTGGAACGCCGCGGCCTGCTCAATCTGCGCGCGGACATCGGCGGGGCGCCGGAAGCGCTCAGGCAGCGTCGCGCCGGCTCGATCCAGCACTGCGGTGGTGCTGTCCCACAAGAGCGGGAGGATGGGCGCGTAGAACGGCCCCGTGGCCAGCTCTAGTTGCCCCCGGTCCGCCAGCGCTTTGTGGAGTGGAAGCACGTTTCGGACCAGCGCCGTGTGTGCCGACAGCACCGTCTCTACGTCTTCGTGCGAGAAGCCCCTGTCCTGCGCCACCAGTGCGCGCAAATCGAGCCACGTGCCGTCGGGAAGCTGCGTGCGCCGCTCCCGCAGTACCGGATGGACCCAAACGAGGTTGAACCAGACTTGCAAGTCGGTGAGTTCCTGCTCGCCGAAGCTGTCACCCGCAAGCCGGCTCGTGTACAGCTCCAGGTAGCGGTCGGAGGCCAGGAGCTGTTGGTCGAAGCTGGCCCGGAAGAACCGCGCAATCACCGCCTGGCGCTGTTCGGCGCTCAACGAGGCCGCGGGGATCGAGGAAAGCTCGAAGTCCACGTCCGTCGCGCCGTTGTCCGCGTAGTCCCGGAGTTGCCAGACAAGCGAAGGCATCATGGTGACTGTGGCGCGGACCCGCGGATGCTCGCCGAGGAGGGCGGCCATCTGGTAGTAGTCCTTGGCGGCATAGAACCGGACCCAGGGGTCGCGGTACGCGCCGAGCGGGCTCGTCTGGCGGAGGTCGCGGAGGAGCGGTTGGTGCTGGT
>PEVN01000303.1 GCA_002779825.1 Armatimonadetes bacterium CG06_land_8_20_14_3_00_66_21
CCGACCCGCTCTCGACTTTCAGCAGGATCGTGTTCTCGCCCGCCTTCAGCTCCACGGGCACAACGTCGTCGTCGGTGCCGACAGCCCGCGAGCCCAGGTACTCATGGACCAGTCGACCGTTGACCCACACCCGGATCCCGTCATCGCTGCCGATTCCCAGCCAGACCTTGGCGGCGTTGGGCTGGCGGATCGTCGTGAAGGCATACGCCACCACGTTGTCCAGCCAATACTCCTTGAACACCTCCAGCAGGTCGAGCTCATCCTTCTCGGCTCGAACCGCCCGCCACGCCACCGACTTCCCGTCCGGTCGCGTGTGGGCCATCCCCTCCTGGGGGCGGATGGATTCCTCGCCGCCGTGCTCTTTGAGGTAGTCCGTCTCCAGACCCACGCAAGGCGGCGTGTGGTCGTAGGTAGTCTGCCCGGCATGCGGGGGATTCGGGAAGTCGCCACAGATCAGCCACTCCCGCAGAAAGCCTTTGGACTCCCGGCCCCACAGCGGCCGCGCCAACTCATACAGGCGGTCGGCCGGCACTCTCTCCTCACTCCGTGCCCCCACCGCCGCCGCCGCCAGCAGCCCGCACAGAAGTCGCACTCGCCCCCCCGTTCGCAGTTCCCCCGGAACGATGCCGCGCAGCCGCACCCGTACCTCACCCGTCTCGTTCGCCATGGTTCTCCTGCCAAGGGAATGATGCTGTCGGTGTCCTGATTACGCCGCCGGCCTCGTGTTCCCTTTCCGCTGTGCCGGGGGGGCGGTGTCCGGAGGCTGGTGAGCGGAGACGGACAAGTGCAAATCCGCGCCCTGGCCGCGCTGGCCACGACCTCGACAGCCACCTACTCCCCGTCACGCCCACGCTCGCTGAACACCGTAGGCGTCGAAAGCCTCGTCGCGACTGAGCAGGAGGAGACCCTCGACCTGCGCCTGCGCCACCAGCGTCCTGTCGAAGGGATCGCGGTGGTAGAACGGGAGTTCCGAGAGGAGTTGCAAGTGCTCGTATCTCAGCGGGAGAACACGGAAGGCGTTCTGCTCCAATAGCCGGGGGAGGTCCTCGTCCAGGCTGTACGGGACTCGTAGCTTGCCCAGGCTCAGCTTGATCGCGATCTCCCAGATCGAGGCGATACTCACGTGGTTCTCAGCGGCCACGGTCTCGATGCGCGCCGCAACCGACGAGGGGAGCTCGCTGGCATCCTGGAGGAACCACAGCAGTGTGTGCGTATCAAGCAGGTACCGCATCACATGTAGTCTGCGAAGTCATCAAGGGGGGCGTCAAAGTCTGCGCTCATGTGGAAACTCGGCGACTTCGCCGATCCCCGTTGTGCCCGACCGGCAAGCTGCGAGACAGGTCCCAGCTCGGCCACCGGCTCGCCACGTTTCGTGATGGTGAAGCGGCGGCCGTGGCGAACCTGCTCGATGAGAGCGGACAGGTGAGTCTTCGCCTCGAACACTCCAACAGCGTCGCTGATCATGCCGTCCAGTCTAGTTCGGCCAAACCAGGTTGTCAAGCCTTTGCGGGTCCGCCTGTGGACTGCCAGGCCCGGTCAACCTGCCAGGCTCACCTCATACATCATCCTCGCCCCTTCCGCGCCCTTCACCGCTACCGGCACGGTCAGCACGCCGTCGTTCAGTTGGGTCTCCACCTTCGCGACGCGCTTGCCGCTGGTTCCGAGGGCCCACACTTCTACACCGGTTGCAGCGGGCATGGCGATCTTCACCGTCGCCCGGCCGTTCAGCACGACGTGAGTGAGCTTGCCCCAGTCGAGCAGCGTCTGGCGGGCGCGCTCGCCGAACTTGGCGCCGCTGTTCTGGAGGTCGGTTAGGTGGGTGAGGAGCAGGTGCTTGCTCTGGGCGATCGGCTTGCCGTCGAGGCTGCTGACCCACACCGTGGCGTCGGTCTGGTCGAGGGTGACGGTGACGGGGCCGCAGGCGACGGTCTCGCCTTCGGGGGCGTAGCAGCCGGCGGTGCGCGGCGTGTTCAGCACCAACACGTCTCGCGGGGCATCTACCAGCAACTGGCCGTTGTCGCTCTGGAGGACGTTCTTGCTCAGGTCCGTCTTGTTGTCGGCGGGGAGCCAGCCGCGCGCCCGGAGGTCGGCCACGACCTTCTGCCCGGTGTCGCCGGCATAGGGGTCGAGCTTCCCGCCGCGCACGGGCAGCACCAAGTCGGCCGGGCAGTTGTCGCCAACGTAGGTGCCCACGCGGGTGAGCAGGGCCAGCGCGTGCCAGCCCGGCGTCACGTTGGTTTGTTTGGGGTCCGGCCCGGCGAGGTCGGCCTCTGTCATCGAGACGCCGACGCTATGCTTCGCCGGCTCCATGTCGCCGCGGAGGAACAGGCACACGCTGGCGCGGTCTGCAGCCTGGTTCAGCGGGTCGGCCGCCAGGTCGAAGTAGTTCGCCGCGCCCGGCTCGAACAGGTTGCCGCGGTTGTGGCTGTAGGCGAACCGCCAGATCACCGACCAGTCCTGGATGGCGCCCAGACAGCCGGTGAGCAGGCCGCCGACGCCGCGGTAGCGGCCGGGGCCGGAGTAGTTGTACTCGCTGAGCGTGAAGGGCTTGTCCAAGAGCCGCGTGAAGGAGATCTGCCGGCCGCCGGCGGCGCCGCCGGCGACGGGGCTGGTGTTGCTACACCGCGAGGGCAACCGCCACGGCTGCTCGAGGAACTGCGGGTGGTCGACGTAGAAGTGGTCGTCGACATAGTCGTAGTCCTGCCGCGAGAGCTGGTTCTGGATGGGGTTGCTCCAGGCGTTCATGTTGGTGAGCAACGCCTTTGTCCCGATCTCTTCGCGGAGGAACTTGCGCATATCGGCACACATGGTGCGGTCGGTTTCGGCGAGGAAGAGGTTGAACTCGGGCTGCGCGCCCCATTTGGTTCCCGCCTTGCCCTGCTTCTGCAGCCAGGCCGCCCAGGCGGCGTCCCAGTCCTTCCGCGCCCGTGCGCTGAGTCTGCCGGTGTAGTTCCCGAAGTTGCCTTCGTTGATCATGCTCAGCCACGCGAGTGTCGGGTCATCGGCGTAGCGCAGACTGGTGTAGGGGTTTGTGTGGGTGAGGAGGTTGCGGCTGAACGCCTTCCAGTTGTCCATGGCTTTGGCGTTGACCGGCACGAGCATCTTGTACTCGTCCATCTCCAGGTTGCCCTCAGCGCCCGGGAAGACCTCGTTGGCGAAGACCGGCCGGGAGACGTACAGGTCGGTGGTGACGTAGATCCCGCGCTTCTTCAGCGCGGCAAAGAGGTAGTCGAGTTGGTCGAGCTTGTCGGGGTTGAGCTTGGTGGACGTGCCGCCGGAGCGGTCGATCAGCTCGCCTTCGTAGTGGTGGACGCGGACGGCGTTGTAGCCCAACCGCATGAGGCGGTCGGCCAACCGGTCGGCTTGCGCGTGCGTTATGTAAAGCGCCGAGAAGCAGAAGTTGGGTCCGTAGAACCGCCGCGGCGTGTTCGGGTCGTCCGCGAACGCCAGGTGGCCGTCGGGTCGCGCGACGATCCAGCCGTGCTTCCCTGCCGGGGCGTCGGCCTGCCCCACTCCGGTGAAGTCCAGCGCGGACCCCGGCTCGATGTCCAGGTCCACCTTGAGCGGGACCCACTGGTCGCCGGCCTCAATGGTCACTGGGGTGTCGGATTCCATGTTCATCCCTCCAGGCGCCGAAAGCGTGAATGCCATCTCCAAGGGCTTGCCCGCCGGCCACGTCTCCGCCGGGAACCAGCTCGGCCCAATGCGCACCGAAAACGTCGCCCCCCACTGCCGGTTGTCCTGCAAGAGCACGACGGTGGGCTCGTCGAACTCAAAGCGAACCTCGTCGCCGGTGGTCAGCTTCAGCGACAGGTCCGAGGTCGTCCCGGACCACACCCGCGTCTCCGCGAACTCCGGCGGGACGGTGCCCGTCGCCTCGCCCGCCGTGTACTCGCTGCCGGAAACCAGCGCGATGGGCAGCTCCCACGAAACGTGCAGGCTGTTGAGCGACAGGTCCTTCTCGGGAGTGAGGCGGTACGCCAGCCGGGCGCCCTGGTCCGTCTGCGACGGCCGCACCTCACCCGCGACCACGACCTGCGAAGGCGAGACGATCCGGCCTGCGCGTACCTCTGGCGTAGTCGTCGCCGCCGGGGTGCCGCTCAGGGACACGAACCGCCACTCGTTCTCAAACAGGCCCGGAGTGAGGGTGCCCAACTGCTGGCGCCCGTGACTCAAAGCGACCTGGCCCACCGGCGAGACGAGAGCGGTCAGCGGCTGCGCGCGTCCAATAACGCAGGCGCTGGCGAGCAGAGCGAGAGAAAGCGAGAGTCGTGCTGTCAACGGGGTCCACCTCCAGGGGGAACGCGAGACGCCGAGCAGCGCGAGCCTTTGCTGTCCGGACACTGCATAGGATAGACTGAGTGGCACCGCCGTTCAAGCAGCCGGCAAGGCGTTGGCGGTTTCATCGAACCGGCTGCGGCGGCAGGAAGACGACCTGCGCCGCTTCGCCGACCACGAAGAAGTCGTCCGGTGGTTCGACGCCTGCCTCTACGACCAGACCATCCTGATCCGGCAACTGGATTGGTTCGGGCGACGCGACCTGGGCGACACCAAGCTGAGCCTGCTCTGCGTCGGGGAGTTCCCCGGGTTCGTCGGCTTCAAAGGCTTGGGCGAGCTGGATCCGCAGCAGATGGCGTCGCTCCTTGGTGCCCGACACGAGGTCGCCTCCGCCGAGACCGCGCTCGCGGCTGCGGCTTGGGCAGCGTTCTGTTCGCCGGACCCCACCGACCTCGAGCGCCTGCTGCGCGGAGACACCACCGCTCTCCCGTATCTCGGCGAGGCGCTGCTGCGGTGGGACGAAGCCGCCGGCAGGTTGGCGCGGCGCTGAACGCCGGGAGCGACCCTACAGCCGCGCCCGGAAGTACTCGATGGTCTTGCTCAGCCCTTCCTCCAACGGGACCCTCGGCTCCCAGCCGAGCACTCGCTTTGCCTTGGTGATGTCGGGACGGCGGACCTTGGGGTCGTCGACGGGGAGCCCTTTGTGCACGAGGTCGGACTTGCTGCCCGTCAGCTCGATGACCTTCTGGGCAAACTCGAGCACCGTCATCTCGGCGGGGTTGCCTATGTTGGTAGGGTCGGTCTCCCCGGAGAGCATCAGGCGGTAGATGCCCTCGATCAGGTCGGAGACGTAGCAGAAGCTGCGGGTCTGCTGGCCGTCGCCGAAGACGGTGATCGGCTCGTCGTGGAGCGCCTGGTTGATGAAGGCGGGCACGACGCGGCCGTCGTGGGCGCGCATACGGGGGCCGTACGTGTTGAAGATGCGAACGATGCGGGTATCGACGCCGTGGTAGCGATGGTAGGCCATCGTCATGGCTTCGGCGAAGCGCTTTGCCTCGTCGTAGACGCCGCGCGGGCCGATGGGGTTAACGTTGCCCCAGTAGTCCTCGGGCTGCGGGTTGACCAGCGGGTCGCCGTAGGTCTCGGAGGTCGAAGCCAGCAGGAACGACGCGCCTTTCGCCTTCGCCAGACCCAGCGCTTTGTGCGTCCCCAGCGAACCCACCTTCAGCGTCTGGATCGGCAGCTCCAAGTAGTCGATCGGGCTGGCGGGGCTGGCGAAGTGGAGCACGTAATCCACTCGGCCTTCGACGTAGATGTAGTTGGTCACATCGTGATGGATGAACAGGAACTTCGGCTCGCGCAAGTGGGCGATGTTGTCGGTGGCGCCGGTGATCAGGTTGTCCAGGCAGACGACTTCGCGCCCTTCGGCAAGCAGCCGCTCACACAGATGCGATCCCAGGAAACCGGCGCCGCCGGTGACGACAACTCTCATGTAGGCACCTCGTGTCAGGGTCAGGTAGCCGGGAGGATACTCCGTTCCCGCCGCCGGCGCAACGACCGGCCGGCAGACGCGTCGCCGACGGCGACTCTCCGGGTGCACTGAACACCGCGCCCAGGGCCGCAGTCTATCAACCTGCTCAGCGCACAACCGAACTTCGCGGTCGGCACCACGCCGTTCAGCACACACATGGAGGAGTCTGTCATGAGAGAAAGCAGGTCACTGGCGACCGTAAGCGCATTGGTTCTGATGTTGGCCCTGTCCGCCCCGGCGAATGCCCAGGGCGGCGGCGGCAGAGGCGGTCGGGTTGAGGGCAAGGTCACCGCGGTGGACCGGGACGCCAAGACGATCACGCTCAAGGTGAAGGACGGCGAGAAGACGCTAACGTACACCGAGAAGACGACCGTCGTCAAGCTCGAAGCCGTGAAGCTGTCCAGCCTGACCGACGGGCAGAACGTCCAGATCATGGGCAAGCCTGCGGACGACAGAAGCTCCGTCGAAGCGAGAATCATCGTCGTGCTGCCGCAAGCCCCGAAGGGACAGCGCGGCATCGCCGGCACGCTCGCCAAAGAGGGCCACAACCTCTCCGTCAAGCTTGCTGACGGCAAGACCGTCACCGTCGTGACCGCCGCCGAGACGACGGCGGCAAAGCAGGTCGAGGCCACCCTCGAAGAAGTCAAAGAAGGCGCCCTGCTCATGGCCTTCGGCCCCGAGACCGACGGCAAGGTCGAAGCGCGGCGAATCACTATCCGACCCGCTCCCGCCAAGGCCGCCGGAAAGGCCAACCGTCAAGCCGGCGAAGAGTAACCCCGCACCGCGGGCACCCGTCGGCCCCACTGAGCAACAACACCGCAGACCGCAGGTTTGGTGAGAAACGCCGCTTCCGAGGGCGGCGTTTCTGTGTTCCGAGGGGAGCTGTGCAGGGCGCGAGGCGTGAAGCAGGGAAGGCGTCCCGCCCGGCAACCGCCGCCCGCGTCCTGCTCGGACGCAATGGCAATAGCCCGGCGGCTTCCGGCCCTGGCCAGACTCGGCTACGCACTCAGCGGCCTCGTGCTCTGCCGGATCCTGACCCTCACGGCGCCACTACACGGCAGGTCGGTCATTGGCGGGGCGTCGGTTACGCCTACCTGTCGCGGTCCAGTCGGCGCTGTTTGGGAGCCAACCACATCACAGCAAGTTCGCCCCGTCAACGCCTACCCCGCCACCTCCACAGAGTCACTCGCAGCTTCCCCGCCCATCGTGTCTACAGCCACCACGCGGAAGTGCCTCGGCGGCGGGACGGGGAGCGGCGCGCCGGTCCAGTTCTGCGTAGTGGAGTCGGGGAGGGTGACGCGCGTCTGCCACGTGCCCATGCCGTCCATCTGCTGGATGGCGAAGTGGTCGAAGGGCGGCTCGGGGGTGTTGTCTTCCCAGCTCCAGACTATGTAGAGGTCGCCGCCGGACTCGTAGATCTCGGCGTGCAGGATTACGGGGGCTTGGAGCGTGCCGGGGACGCTGCCTTCGAGGGTGATGGGGAGTTCGTCGCTGGCTTGCCACTCCTCTTCCATGTTGTAGACGACGACGCGCACGGTTTGCGCCGAGTCCAGCGAGAGCGCCGGGCCCGTCCACTCCTGCGGCGTCTGGTCGAAGCTCGTCGCGAGGGTCGTCCAGTCGCCGGTCGCGTCGCGCTGCTGGATGACGAACCGGTGGAAGCCCGCCGGGCCGATCCAGAACCAGACGACGGTGATGTTCTGCGGCCCGACTTGCGTCACGGACTGCAGCGTCGGCGGGCCGAACGGCATCGGCGGCGGCGTGTCGGGGTCGGCGGGCGGGTCGGCCGGCGGCTCGGCGGGCGGCGCGGGCGGTTCGTAGGCGCTTGCGGCGATCTGGATCACGGGGCTGGTCGCCAGCGCTGCGCCGCTGGCGTAGGCGCGCACCGCCACGAACACCGGGTCGCCTTCCGCAACCGTCGGCGTCACCGACGCCACGCGCGCCTCCGGCGGGACCGACTCGCCCATCGTCGCGCCGGTGAGATTGGCGAAGGGCGCAGCAATCGCCGCGAAGGCGTCGACGCCGTCGGTGTGGTTCACGCTGAACGTCAGGTCCACGCCCGTCTCCGTGGTTGCCGTCGTCAGCAACTCGATCACCACCGGCGGCGAGTCAACCGGCGGCTCCACCGCCTCAATCGGCGTCGAGGCGTCCCACACCTTGTTGAAGTAGTCCGTTCCCCGCTGGCGGAAGACCTTGGTGTTGGAGTACACCGTCAGCTCGTTGTTGAACGACAGCGCGCCACGGGTCAGGTTGTGGCTGCCGAGGAACACATCGATCAAGTCGATGATCGCCAGCTTCGTATGCATCGTCTTGTTCCGCGGCGCCATCCGCACCCGGCACCCCGCCGCCGCCAGGTCCGACCCCGTCGCATAGTTGTCCTCGCTCACCTCCGGCTCAAACCGCGAATAGCTCAACACCACATACACCCTCACCCCCCGCCCCGCCGCCGCCTTCAACGCCTCCGCAATCTGGTGCGCCCGCGTCTCGCTCACATAGTCGGTGCGGAACAGAAACGTAGCAATCTCAATGAACGAAGTAGCCGCCTCAATCTTCGCCAGCAGAGCATTGAAGAACAGACTGTCGGGGTAGGTCGTCGTGGTGGAGGCCATTGGGTGACTCCTGGGGGATTTGGGATTGTGGATTGCGGATTTTGGATTGGATGGCCAGACCGGCGGGGCTGTTGGGCGTTGGGCGTTGACCGTTCGCCCTTTGCCCTCAGCCGTTCGCAGGTGGATGTTCGGTGTTCGATGTTGGGCGTTCGCCCTTGCCCTTGCCCGTCACGCGTCCCAACGGCGCCGCCCGAGAATAGCCCGGAGTTTCAACTCCGGGAACACCGAGCAGCCACCGTCCTCACCAAGTCTTGCAAGGACGACTGAAACCGCCGCGCTCGCACGTTCAGCCGTCCCTACAGGACTTCTGGAATCCTCCACCGCCGCCCGGTTCCGCAGGGATGAATCCCTGGGCTATTGTCAGCCTGCCCCTCCGGCGCGAAGGGCAACGCAACGGCGAAGGGCAACGCAACGGCGGAGGCGCGACAACGGGACGCGGAGACAGGCAACACGGAGAACTCCGTGTCCCCCTGTCTCCAACTCACTCCGTCGGCGGCACAATCGTGCTCGCCGACCTCGACGACCGCCTTGTTGTCAGCTTCGGCAGCGTCACCGACGCTTCCGAGGTCGCGCCTAACTCGGCTTTGACGCCGGCGCGATACCGCATCATCCGGTCGCGTGCGGCCTCTGCGGCGGTGTCGTGTTCCGCGCCGGCGATGTCTGCCTCGCGGTCCGCCTCTGCCTTGGCGTCGCGCTTGGCGACCAAGTCAACCAACACCGCCTGCAGGTCGGCCTTCGTCACTCCGGCGTATGCCTTATCGGCCGGCGCGTACTTGGTGGCGTGCGTGACGAACTCC
>PEVN01000152.1 GCA_002779825.1 Armatimonadetes bacterium CG06_land_8_20_14_3_00_66_21
CTCGCTGCACTTGCGCCAGTGTGTTCGGGTGCCGTTCGGGTCGAGCTGCTTCAGGCGGTGGACGACGGCCTTCAAGGTGTTGAACCCGCGCCGGTCGCCGTCGTGCATTCCGTAGAAGCCCTGCCAGTGGCTGCACAGGACTGCCGGTTCGCCGGCGTTGATTAGCTCGACGAGGCGGCCGCTCTGGAGGTCTTCGGTGAGGTAGTAGTCGGCGTTGACCTCGCCGTAGCCGGTCCACGAGCCGGTGTGGTCGCCGGTGGAGGCGATGATCTCGCCGACAGCGGTGCCGGCGTCTCGGTCGGGGTACCAGACCGGCGTCTCCACCGGCCCGGTCCCGGACACGCGCTTGAAGAAGTAGGGCGTTGGGTTGCCGGTGACGGAACGGACGGCGTCGCCCGCCACCCGGGCGTAGAAGTCGAGTGTGCTGCCGCCGAAGCCGCCGGGCGAGGTGACTCCTTCGGGCTGCAGGCCGACGTTGTTCAGGATACGGCAGGCCGTCGCCAGGTAGTCGAAGACGCGCTCCTCCTGATCGACCGGCAGCGTCTGCCATTCGTACTGCTCCCAGATTCGGGGCTCGACAGGCCGGCAGGTGGCTGAATCAACCACGAACGTGTGGGTTATCATCTCGGGAGTGATGTCGAACGCCGGGGTGACCAGCTCACGGCACATCGCCAGCCAGCTCTCCTGCTGGGCGTTGCTGAACAGCGGCAGCCCTTCGTCGATCCGCCCCAGCGCCGCCGGACAAGGCACCACGCTGAACTTGCCGCGCACGCCATTGGCGAGGCACCATTCGGCAAACTCCCGGGTGAAGGACTCCGGGTGAACGATAGGAACATCTTCCCAGCGACGGCTCTCGCCGGTGGCGAGATTGCGGTCTCGGAGGAAGAAGTAGTTGAGGTTGACCAGCATAGTTGAATCGTCGATAATCAACGACAGAGGAACTCGGTCCAAGGCGTGTCGGGCGATCTCGATGTGCATGAAGACCACCTCCCGTAAGGGTGAGCCCGGCTTGCGGCAGGCGCACTATTCTCCGCTTCCCAAAGGGCGCCTTCCCAACCGGAAGTAGGTGATCGTATCCGTCGGCTCGAACTTGTCATCGTCAGCGACCACATCGCTCTGCGCTCCGACACGTGGAACCGCGAGATCGATCTCCTCGGCATGCCCCGGAAGGCGGCGCGGCAGAAGATGGAAGCGGAGGCGCGCCACTTGGGGGCCGTCGGCTGGAAGGTCATTGACGAGCGCGAAGAGTGTATGCGCCCCAAGCAGCGGCTGCGGAACAAGGCCGAGGAAGACGAAGTCGTGGTGGATCTGAAGGTCGACGACGAAGAAGAGAACGAGGGGGCAGACGACGATCTCATCGATGCGGGTCTGCCCGACGAGGTTCTCTGACGCTGGCACGAGGCGTCGGGGTTGGGCGAGGGTACAATCGGGCGGGTCCGTACCTCGGGGAGGAAGAGTGCTATGTGCCGCTGGCTTGCGTTGTCTGCTCTGTCTTTGCTCACTCTCTGGACTGGCGCGCCATGTCGCGCCGAAGTGGTCTCCCTCGCGAACAACCATTTAAGGCTCTCCCTGGACAGTGACGACGGCTACGCGCTGAGTGGGTGTGCTGAGGCGACGCGCGCCGTTGACTTCGTGACCGGCCGGCCGGCGGGGGTGAAGCAGGATCGCTCGCCGTGGATGATCTGGGTGCGGGACGCCTCGGGGCAGCAAGTGCAGCTCACTTCGGCGGACGCGGCCGGGGTGGATCACAAGGTCGAGGCAGAGCGGTTGACGGTCACCTGGACCGGGGTGAAGAGCGAGGTCGGGCAGGCGGACCTCGACGTGACCATGACGATCCGGCTGCCGGCGGCAAGCGCCAAGACGTACTGGGATCTCGACGTGCGCGGCCGCGCAACCGGCGTGCTCTGGCAGGTCGACTTCCCGCGAGTGTTCGGCCTCCGCAGCCTGGGCGACGATCAGCTCTGCGTGCCGCAGTACTGGGGGCGGCTGGTTCGCCAACCAACGCAGAACCCAATCCGGTACTCAGTCAACTACCCGCAGCCGGCGTCGATGCAGTTCTTCGCCTATTGGGGAACCGAAGACCAGCGGGAGCCGGAGTTGCCAACGGCAGAGCGAGGCGTGGTGGAGACGGGATGGTCGCCAGACCGCAGCGACGCCGTCGGGCTGTACTGGGCGACGGAAGACGCCAACGGATACCTGAAGCGGTTCGCGGTTGACTCGCAGACCGTGCCGGGTCAACTGTCGTGGCACGTCGAGCACCTGCCGGGACTGGCGACGTGGCCGCTTCCGGCGCACAGGGAACCGCAACCCGTCTCCTACTCGCCGGAGTATGACACGGTGATCGCGCCCTTCACCGGCGACTACCACGAGGCGGCTGCGCTCTACCGGGACTGGGCGAAGAAGCAGGTCTGGTGCCAGCGCGGCACGGCCGACGAGTGGCCGGACACAGCGCCTGCCGACGGCAGTGACGACCTGGCGCGGTGGACGCCAGAGTGGTTCCGCGAGATCGGCTTCTGGGCGAAGTTCTACCACGAGCCGGCCAAGGTGCTGCCGGAATGGGCGGCGTACCGCAAGTGGCTGCGCGTGCCGATGGCGTCGCACTACTACCGGTACAACATCGCCAAGTTCGACGATAACTACCCGGAGCACCTCCCGCCCGACCCCTACCTGCTGCAGGGCATCCGCGACGCCCGGGCGATGGGCGTGCGGCCGCTGCCCTACATCAACGGCGTGATCTGGGACACGGACACGCAGTCGTGGCTCAAGGAGAAGGGCTTCGCCACCGCCGCCAAAGCCGAGAGTGGCGGCCTCTACCCGTGGGATATCAACGGGGAGATCCACGCCTCCATGTGTCCGGCGACCGAGCAGTGGCGCGCGAAGATGCGCGAGACGGCGGAGAAGCTCATCTGGGAGCACGGAATGTGCGGGGTCTACCTCGACTGCCTCGCGGCAACCCAAGCGCAGCCCTGCTACGACCCGACGCACGGTCACCCGCTCCGCGGCGGCGACTACCAGGCGAAGGGCAACCGCCGGCTCATGCTCGACCTGCGGCAGCACATTCGCCGCTTCGACCGCGAGGCGTGCTTCTTCACCGAGGAGATCGGCGAGCAGTACCTGGACGTGATGGACGGCTACCTGACACTGGATATCACGCGCTCGTACTGCCGGCCGGGGGAGCAGGTCTTCCCCGTCTTCACGGCGGTCTACCATCCGTACACGATCAACTTCGGCAGCGACGCGGAGCTCGGGCTCGAGCCTGACTACTTCGCGTGGCAGTACGGCGAGGCGTTTCTCTGGGGCGAGCAGCCGTTGATCTCGGCCAACGTCGCGAAGGCACCGATGGCCGGCGACTCCAACTCCGAGTTCCTCCGCGAGGTGACCCAGGCGTACTACTGCGTCGGGCAGCGCTTCCTCCAGGGCGGCGAGTGGCGGCGGATTGCGGTGCGCCCGTTCGAGGCGAAGCCGGGCAAGTGCGGTCTCGAACTGGCCGCCAAGCCGTACACGCTGGAGTACGCAAAGACAAAGGACCGCTACACGACCTGGGCCGGTCCCGCCGTGAGAGCCTCGGCGTGGGAGCGGGAGGGCGACCTGGCGGTGGTGCTGGTGAACATCACCGGTGAGGAACAGGCGGTCGAGTTGACGGTGCGTCCTGATCGGCTCCGGCTGAGCCCGAAGTGCCGGCTCGTGCGCGCGTGGCCGCACCCGGCGGCAGACACAGGTGGAGCCGACGGTGTGCACAAACTGGTCATGCCCGCCCGGCGCGTGGCGATCTACGTTCTGACAGCGGACGTGCCGCACGCCAGCCGGGCACGGCCGCTGGACGAGACGCCATGGGAGTTGCTGACCGTCGAGGATGGGAACTTCCCGTCTGTTGAGGGGCCGGCGAAGTCGCTTTGGGCCTGTGCCGACAGCATGGTGGAGAATGTGGTCGGGAGTGGCGGCACCGTCGCCCGTCCCGTCGACTCTGGTGAGACCGGGGACGTGGTGACTCGGCAAGGAACGCAGGCCCAAGTCCGCGGTCCCGCCGCGGAAGGTCGCGGGCTGCCGCGCGCCTCCAAAGACCAGCCGTTCCTGTTGCTCCGCCAACTCCCCCACACGGTGCAGGCGGCGAACCCCGAACCCGTCTATGTCGCCGCCGGGAACGACGACTACCTGAGCTGCCAGGTGGGTGGCGGAACCAAGCTCGCCTTCGCCCGACCGGGGCTTGTGGTTGTGAGTGACGGGCTTACGGGTGAAGTTGTCCGAAGCCTCGCTGAAGGGCCGGCTGCCTCGGTGACAGTGCCGGCGCGCGGCACGTACTTGGTCGGCTACGCGCGGGTTGACCCGGACGGCTTCGCCCGTGCACTTGCGGAAGCGCCGCTGCTGGAGCCTCGATGCCGCCCGTTGGTCGCCAAGTGCCGTGCCCTCGTTGCTGCGCCGAGGGAGCGGAGGGAGCAAGCGCTGGCGGACGCCACGCGGTCGCTCTGCGAACTGGAGCGGTCGCTCAACGATCTGCCTGCGGCGCTGTCGCTGACCAGCCCGTTAGTGGAGGTTCACCGCCAACTCCAGTCGCTGGCGGCGGCGCAAGTGAGCGCCGGGATAGAACTCACTGCCGACGACGACTGGCTCTCGCCCGGTCTGCCCAAGGCCCTCCAAATGGCGGCCATGGGAGCCGGCGACATCGCCGGCCGGACGGAAGGCGTCGAAGTGAAGTCACTGGGGAACTGGGTGCCCGGCAAGCGAACCACCCGGGCGGACGGCGCCCTGCTGTACGGCGGCCGGCTAACGCTGGACGACGCCAACCACGTCGAGCGCCTGGTGCCGGTGGTGGCGTCCGCCAGGGTGACGAGGGCGGGGCTCGGCTTCTACCTCTCGGACATCCTGGAGCTGGAAGCCAACCGCCCCTTCGAGATCCAGACCCAGTCCACCCCGGTCACCGTCGTCGCGGGCCGCGTGGCCACCGGCGAAGCGACGCTCCGCAACTGGTCGCCCTACGATGTCGAGGTAACGACGACCGCGACCGGCCCGGCAGGCTGGCGGCTCACGGCGGAGCCCGGCAAGGTCAACGCTCCGGCGCTGCAGGACACATCGGTCCGCGTGCAGATGGCGCCCCCCGCAAGCGCCCGGCGCGGCGAGTTCGAGGTGCGTTGCGTCGCCGACTACGCCCCGGGTCTCGACACCGCAGTCCTCGGTCTGTTCAAGATCAGCGTCCTCGAGTCGCTCGTCCCGTTCGTGGCGCAAGCCGACCGGTGGGAGCAACCGAAGCCAGACAACCTCGCCTGCCTGCGGCAGCGGGGCAAGCTGGCGCTCTTCGCCAAAGCCGGCGAGCCGCTTCACCTCAAAGTAAGCAACATTCGCGTGACGCAGTACACCGACAGCGTGCGTCTTCGACTGCTCGACCCAGACCTGAGGGTGGTTGTGGAGGGCTCGATCCCGGTGGACGGCAGCCGCGAGGTCAACCAACCGGCCCCTCAGACTGGCGCCTACTACCTCGAGCTGATGCCCGGAAGCGGCTCGGCGAAGGTCGAAGTGAGCAACCGCTGCGCCGCCGAGATCGCCACGAAGGAGGACCCGCTCCGGCTCTACTGCAGCCGGATCCAGCGACAGTTCTTCGTTCCCGCAAGCTCGAAGGGCTTTCGCTTCGGCGCTGTAGACGGCGGCCCCGACGAGACTGCGCACTTCCAGATCGCGTCGCCGACGGGCCGAGTGGCGCTGGAGGCCAACGGGAACTTCGCCGGGACAGAGGTCAGCGTCGAGGTCCGGCCCGGCGAGGCGGGCAAGGTGTGGACGCTCCTCTGCGAGCCGCGGCAGGATGTGCACTTCTGGCTGGGCGGAGACGTGTGCCCGTACCTGAGCACGTCCCCGGAGCGGGTGTTGGTTGGGCAGTAGGGTGGAGCGCGACCGGACACGCTGTCCAAGGCGAGTAGTCGTTAGCCTCAGTTGACATTAGTGCCAATAGTGACACCCTAACGCCATGCCCCGGACCGAAGAGAGCGTAGCCCAGAAACGGCGGAACCCAAAGGGCATTCGCTTCCGAGACCTCTGCCGCGTCTGTGACGCGCACTTCGGCGAAGCGCGTCAGCGCAGCACGAGTCATCGCAAAGGCATACCAGGTGCGGCAAGTGCTGAATGCCCTCGACCGGTTGGAGACAGAGAATGGCGCTGACAGAGGACCGCTATACATACCGCGTGACTTGGTCGGAGGAGGACTCCGAGCATGTCGGCCTGTGTGCGGAGTTCCCCAGCTTGAGTTGGCTCGCCTCAACGCCGGAAGCAGCGCTCAAGGGCATTCGCAGCGTGGTGGGAGACGCCGTGGCGGACATGGCCGCGAGCGCAGAGCCCCGTCCGGAACCTCTGGCCGCCAAGCAATACAGCGGCAGGCTCGTGGTCCGCGTTCCGTCCGGTCTCCACCGGCGTCTGGCACTCGAGGCCGCAGAGGCCGGTGTCAGCCTGAACCGGCTCGCGAGCGCCAAGCTAATACTACAACCGTACTTAGCTCGGGGCAGGTCTCCGACCGCCCCGAAACGCTTGACCGGAAGGTCTCAAAGGGCTGCGAATCCACGGGATTCGAGGAGACCTGTCGGTCCGGGGAGCGGCGGGGTCAGGAGACCCTCGCCGAGCACATTCGCGCTAAGTACGGTTGTAGTACTAAGCGGGTGAGACGAAGCGACGTGCCGACTCCCTCACTCCACTACTCCCCCACGCGAACATCGTCCACGTAGAACTTCCCCGCAGCCTCACCCATCCCCGCCAACCCTACCCAGGTGCAGGAGACGAACGCCTCGCTCCGGAACGGCAGGTCGGCCCACGTCTTCAGCTTGCCCCCAAGCGGGCCGACGCGCGCTGTGTACGTCTTGGGTTTGCCCTCGCCTTCTTCGAGCTCGATCTCGACCCGCAACCAAGTGCCCACTGGGAATTCCGCAAGCCGGACCCCCCCGGGCGTCCCCGGGGGGTCGCCGGCTTGCAGGGAGCCGTCCGGCAGGAACCGGAGCAGCGGCCCGGTGGCGTACTTCACGTTGCCGGCGCCCATGTCCCAATCGCGGAACTCCAAGTCCGCTTGCGCCGGTTGGGCCGGATCGAGCTTGACGAAGCAGGACAGGCGCACCTTCCCGGTTCCCGCCGGCCGGCGAGCGAACCAGTGGGGCTTCCAGGCAGTCACGCCGGGGGCATCGGTGAAGGCAAGGCACTGGTGGCCCGAGGCGGGCGCTTGGTCGGTCACGACGACGCTGGCGTCGCCTTCCGGGGCAACGCCGCCGTCGGGCATCGCGCCCACCTCGTAGTCCTCGAAGTCGTCGGCGAAGGCCCCCCTCTGCCTGTCGGCGGGCGGCGCCACTTCGACGGGGCGGTGCTGCACGCGCTTGGGCAGGTCGCACCATGCGGCGGGCCCGTACAGGCCGGCGGTGCTTACGTCGATAGGCTGGAAACCCAACGCCAAAGCGGGCGAGCCGGGCCGGAGGCGGAAATCCCGGGCGCCTGCGTCGACGAATCCGGGATCGGCGACGAGCGAGTGCTGGTCGCGCCCGCCTGCCTGCCACTCGGCAAACTCCTTCCCGTAGAAGTCTGGCACTCCCGCTTCGCTCCAGTAGCAGTTGCGGTCGGCGGTGAACTTGCTGCCGTCCTTCCAGTTGTTGCCGCCCAGCATCTTTGGGTTGCCGTTGTAGACGAGGTTCCGCTCGAGGTGCACGTGGTTGCCCTCGGGCTCGTCGGCGGCGTTGCGGATCAACTGACCGTCGCCCGAGTAGGCGAAGATGTTGTTCGCGATCACGTCGCCATACGGGTAGCCGAAGTTGTGGACGTGCAGGCCGCCGTCGCGCGTGTTGTAGACCACGTTGTTCTCTACCCGCATCTCCGAGCTGCCGGCGTCGAGGTAAATGCCCCAGCCGCCGTAGCCTTCGAGACCGCGCTCGAACCGGGCAACGTCGTGGATCAGGTTGTGGTGCAGAACCGTGCCCGGGGAGACGCCGAGCGTGTAGATGCCACCGATGTCGTTCAGCACGCCATTGCCAAGGTGGTGAATGTGGTTGTACGCGACCTCGTTGTGGTGCGTGTAGGCGGGCGCTCGACCCGTCCAGCTCCAGCCCATGTGGACACCGATCCAGCTCAGGTCGCAGATCTCGTTGTGGGTGATCGCGTTGTAGCTGGCGCGGCCACCCAGGAAGACACCACACCCGGCCCGGAACAGGTGGCCGCCGTCGTGGAGGAAGTTGTTGTCGATTGTGTTGTGGGCAGTCAGCAGCGCCTCTTCCGGACGCGCGGGTGCTGCCTCGGAAAGGTAGATTCCGCCGCCGCCCACGTCGTGCACGTGGCACCGCCGCACCGAGTTCCACGCGCAGGCTTCCCGCAGCGAAACCGCGTGTTCACCCAGGCGCGTGAACTCGCAGTCCTCGATGGTCGAGTGCCGCATCCCGGTGGCGAAGAACGCGCCCCTCTGCGTGTGCGCTCCCTGGACGCTGTGCGGGTAGTCGCGCGAGAGGTCGGCGTCGGTGTGCTGAAACGACAACCCGCGGAACGTGAGGTGCTCCACGAACAGCCCAAGCTCGGGCTCGCCCACGACGCGCACCAGCGTCTGCAGCAGAGCAGGCGCAATGACCTCCACCCGCGTCATGTCCTCCCTCTCGGTCGGGTAGTAGAACAGCTCCCCCTTACCGCGATCCAGAAACCACTCCCCGGGCGCATCGAGGTACTCGAACGCGTTCTCCACATAGTACCGAACGCGCGGGCCGAGGAAGAAGATGCCAGCGGGCCGCGCAAACGTCAGCCGCCGCCGCTCCCAGTCTGCCTTCTCGACGTAGTTGAACGAGTTGACCCAGTTGTGGAACAGGCACACCACGCGCTCGCCCGGGGCCGACCATGGCTGCAAGTCGCCAGCCGCGACGGTCATCCCGAGACACTGCGGGTATGATCCCTGGGTCAGCGTCAGCCGTTTGGTGTACGCGTACACCCCCACGTTCGGCGTGCGCGCCCGGACACGCCGGACACCGTTCACGAAGAGCTGACACAACGGCTGCTCCCGCCCCACAGCCCACGGCACCTCCGCTACCCACAGGTGCTCGTCATGCTTCCGCCAGCCCGCAACCCGGGCGCCGCCACTGACCACCGGCTTCTCGCCTTCGTAGGCGCAGTAGACGACCGGCGCCTGTTCCGTGCCGGAGTCGGCCGGCGTGAAGACGAGTGGTTCCGCCAGTTCGTACCTGCCGCCCCGCAGCACCACGTTGACCGGGCCCGGCAAGTCGCCGCCCTTCGCCCGGGTGGCCCGCACGGCGTCACGCGCCCGCGCGATGGTCGCAAGCGGACCATCGGTCTTCGCCGCGTTCGGCGCCGGCAACCTGCCCGACCAAGCGTCGTTGCCGTCGGTGGCAACGTAGAACTCCGCGGCCGCTGCGGTGAGACAGCGCGACAGCGCGAAGGCAATCAAGGCGGGCGTCCGCCGTCTGTGCTCAGTGCGAAGTTGCATGTGCTGTGTTCCGTTCTCCAGATGTTCCGATCAGAGGCGAGCTCGGTATTGGCTCCCTGTCACCTCAACCTCGCCATCCCCCATACCGCGTGGTCGCTGTTGATGCCGTCCCCCGCGTCGGTGGTGTACAGGCGCAAGTACTTCGCCTCGCCCAGCGGGACGTCAATCGTCACCGGTTCCTGGCCGCCGCGGAGGGGCGGGGAGGTGTAGAGGGTTCCCCACTTGCCTTCGGGGGCGTCGCTGGTCTGGACCATGAACACGGCACTGCCGTTGCCGCGAGCCAGCTCCTCGATGCCGAGGTCCGCGCTGAGGGTGAGCGGCCGCCGGTCTGCCGGCAGCTCAAAGACTACTTCGGCATGGGTGCCGTCGGCGCCGGGCTCGGGGCAGATCATCACGCACTTGGGGTAGACGCGGCCGGCAACCTCCGCCACCTCGCCACCGTAGTCTTTGTCGAGGATCAGACCGCCGTGGGCGAAGGCGCTCACCGGTTTGAGGTCGCTGAGGTAGAGCACGCCTGCCTCCAGCGGGACGCGGTTGATGAACGAGACGGCGACGGTCGTTTGGTGGCGGTCTACCGACCTGTCTGGCAGCGCCACTTCGAGGACTTGCCGGCGCGGCCGCGATCTCTCGTCTGCCAGTGCCTTCTCCAGATCGACCTGCACTTGGAGGGCTTTGCCTTCCTCGGAAGCCGAGGTTGCCACCAAGTCCTGGGTCGGGGTAACTAGTTTCTTGCCGTTGAGGCGGACGGACAGGGCGGTCAGGTCGAGCGGATTGTCGGCGTCGCGGAACGACAGCACCAACTTCCGCGGCGGGTCGATCCAGCCGAGGTCCTTGTGTCGGGCGCCGAGAACGGCTTCCTCCGCTGCGATCTCCCGGCCATCCAGCGTCATCCGCTGAAGCGCGGGGGGCGCTGCGTCGGCGAGGTTGAGCCAAGCGGGCTTGCCAGTCACCAGTCGCACAGTCTGGCCGCCGGTCTCCTCGGCGGAGAAGGTCTGCTTTCCTTGAGCAGCTTCGCGCCAGCCGCCGTCTCCGTCGCGGAATGCCAGCGCGCCGCCGGTTGCCGGGCTCTCCACGGTGACGGTTCCAGTTGCCCTCAGCGCGTGTTGGCGCCACTCTGGAGCCGGCTCGCGGCGCCAGCAGAAGTCGTTAGCGACTGTGACCCGCTGCCCCGGCTGGAGGGCGTGGATCACGTACCAATCGCCAACCTGGATGCCCTCGGCGGCCAGGTTGACGTTGTCCACCAGTTCCACGGTGTCGCCGCCATAGCCGCCGCCGACTTCGTTGACTTGCTTGATGGTGTAGGTCTTGCCGCGCTCGGGGAACCACAGCTTCATGCCGGCATACCAGGGCGTGTTGCCGTGGTCAACCATCGGCCGGTTGGTACGAACGACGTTGGGTCGGTCGGCGGGCAGCACCTTGACCTCGTGCCAACTCGTCACCAGGGGAGCGGAGTCCTGCAGGTCCACGCGCATCGAGCCGTCGGGCAGCGCCGTGGCCTTCTCGACGCGGTAGCCTTCGTTGCACGGCGCACGCAGGTCACTCTCGATGCGGACCAGCAGTTGCCGGCCGTTCAGGTCAGCGCCGGCCGGCCAAGGCTTGTCGGGCTTGACGATCAGGGCGCTCTCGCGGCGGGTGCCGGTGAGGTCGCCCACCATGTCAACGAGAGTGCCGGTGAAGTCGCCGGGCATGGCGACACTGAAGTCGCCCGACTTGAGGTAGGTCCCGCGGCAGGCTTCGGCAGTGGTGATCTCACCAGCGGCGTCCTGCCGAACCAGGGCGTAGCGTGCGTCGGTTTCGGCGCCCTCGGGCAGCCTGATCGCCCCGGCCTCCGACTGGTAGAGCACTGTGTCGGTGTGCCCGGCGGCCATCGCCAGCTTGAGGGCTAGCAGGTCGCGCTCGGGTCCTGCGATGCTGGTGACCTGGAGCGGAGTGACGGACTTGATCGCTGACTGCTCGCCCTCGCGGTAGCCCTCCAGGACGTGGACGAACAGGCTGTCGAGCGCCTGCTCAATCGGCTTCGCCTGCCGGACCTCGACCAGAAAGTCGCGGGCGTCCATGAACGCCACGTTGCCGTCCACCCGTTGGCCGTAGGGCAGCGGTTGCCTCA
>PEVN01000281.1 GCA_002779825.1 Armatimonadetes bacterium CG06_land_8_20_14_3_00_66_21
CAAGCTGGTGGCTTCTCTGGCGAAGCTCAATCAGCCGAAGCAGCCGATGGCCGCCTCCATGCCCGGCTGCGGCGGCGGCGGCGGCGAGTGTGCCTCCGAGTCCATGTCCATGGCGAAGTGCCCGGCGATGAAGGGCGAGGCGTCCAAGCCCGCCGAGTCGAAGAAGCCCGCCACCGAAGACTCTGACGATTAAGGCGGAGCGCCCGTCCCACCCCAGCTTCTCCCGCCGTCCCCAAAGCACCCTAGCTCGGGGCAGGTCTCCGACCGCCCCGACACGCCGGCCGAGAAGTACAACCCAGATGAACGCCAAACGCCGGAGAGCTTCCCGCTCTCCGGCGTTTCTCATTCTCGTAGCCTTCGTCGCCAAGACGAAGGACTGCTCCAGATCCTTGGCCCCGCTGTGTGCGGGTCTCCCGACCCGCACACCACCGCGACCGCAGGTCTCCCAAGTGCGTGTCCTGCGTCCCCGCTGTGTGCGGGTCTCCCGACCCGCACACCACCGCGACCGCAGGTCTTCCAAGTGCGTGTCCTGCGTCTGGAGACCTTCGGTCAGACAGGTGTTCCGGTCGGGAGACCGGAACACAGCGGCGCAAACGCGCAGCGTTTGAGGAGACCGGAACACAGCGGCCGATCCTTGGCCTTGGCGGCCAAGGCTACGGCGGGTGCGCTGAGTTCCCCCTGGACGGCGGCGGCAGGACGCCGCTCCCGCCGCGCTCAGTCGCGACGCAATCTTCTTGGACCCTTCCGCATTCCGGTTCCCGACAGTCTTACACCGTTGAGGCGGTCAGTCGCCTCCATCTTGCGCCCCGCGCCCTGCCGTGGTAGCATCCTGACCGGTCGCCGTCGAACGGCGGCCGAGAGGAGGCACGTTCATGAGACGCTTCTGGTTCCTGTTTGCCTTATTCTCCAGCCTGCCCGTCCAGGCCCAGCGCGGCATTGCCGTAGAGGCGTTGGAGAAGGAGCTGGGCGAGTCGGTCTACGGCAGCTCGTGGGCGCTGGTCGTCGGCGTCAACGACTACCCGGCCGGCGGCGCCTTCCGAAGCTTGAGCTTTGCCGCGAAGGACGCCCAGTCGGTCCGGGACCTGTTGGTGAACGACTACGGCTTCCCGGCGGCCAACGTCACGCTGCTGCTCAATGCCCAAGCCACGAAAGGTGCGCTCGTGGACGCCTTCACCGACATGGCTGACAAGGCTCAGCCTAACGACCGGGTGATCTTCTACTTCTCGGGTCACGGCCACACCGTGGATCTGCCGCGGGAAGGGCAGCGCGGGTACGTGGTGCCGGGCAACACCAAGCTGACCCGGGAGGACCTGGAGCGCCCGGCCCGGGTGGAACAGCAGTGCGTGCCAATGACAGCGCTCCGCAGCCTCGCCAAGACGACTGCCGCCCGGCACGTGCTGTTCCTGGTCGACGCGTGCTACAGCGGTCTCGCCATCAGCGGCAAGAGCGCAGTAGACATACCGTATCACCTGAGGACCATCGCCGTCCGCCTGATGACCGGCATCGTCACCGCTGGCCGGGCCGGCGAGGTCGCGTACGAGGACCCGGATGTCGGGCACGGGTACTTCACTCAGAAGCTGTTGGACGGCTTACGGCCGGTCAAGGGCACCGTCCTGGCCGACAGCATGCCAAAGGACAAGCCCGACGGTATCGTGACACTGAAGGAGTTGGTCAGCTACCTCGTGACCGCCGTGCCTGAAGCCTCCCAGGGGAAGCAGAACCCGCAGGAGGCACAGGAAGGCGAAGGGCAGTTCCTGTTCATCCCCACCGAGCCGACGCGACCGATGGTGCGGCCGGAGCCGGGGCGCGTCGGGCAGACGAGAGTAAACCCGGTGGACGGCGCAGAGATGGCCTTTGTCCCCGCTGGCACCTTCAAGATGGGGAGCGAGAACGGCGATGCTGACGAGAAGCCGGTGCACTCCGTGTCGGTCCAGGGTTTCTGGATGTATGCGAAGGAAGTCACCAACGGTCAGTACCGCAAATTCCTGACCGCCAACCCACAGTGGACGGCGGAGCGGATTGACAGCAAACTGCACGATGGCGCCTACCTGAAGCACTGGAAGGAACAAAGCCCCGTATCGAAGGATGAGTCCTATCCTGTCGCATATATCCCCTGGTACGCCGCAAAAGCCTACGCCGAGTGGGCGGGCGGCAGGCTGCCGACGGAGGCCGAGTGGGAGTACGCAGCCCGGGGCGGGAGGCAGTTCGAGTACGGCACGGTCACAGGGGAGATCAGTGAGCAGTTGGCGAACTACTCCTCACAAGGGAACTAAGCCCGTCGGCAGCTATCGCCCGAACCCCTTCGGTCTGTATGACCTGGCGGGCAACGTGCGGGAGTGGTGCCAGGACTGGTTTGGTAAATACCCAAACCGCTCCGTGTCTGATCCGCAAGGCGCAAGCACGGGCGAGTACCGCGTCTTCCGCGGCGGCAGTTGGAGCCGCGACCCGCAGGACTGCGGGTCCGCGGATCGCCGCGGGGGCGCGCCGGCGTTCTGCGGCATCGGCCTCGGCTTCCGCCCGGTCCTCGCTCCGCCAGGTTAGCCGAGACCTACCGTTCCATTCCGTTGAGCACAGGTGGAGGCGAAGCGACGAGCGGAACCCGGCGGAGCGGGTTCCGGCGAGGAGCGGAGCCGGCGGAGCGCGCGGAGCGGTGGGGTCCAGGGGCGAAGCCCCTGGTCGCGGCCAGTATTGAGAATCGAGCGTTCTGATGCAGCTACGTTTCTTCGCAATCCCGGTAGGCGATGGCACGCATGCCGAGGCCGAGCTGAACGCCTTCCTGGGTAGCCAGCGCGTGCTGTCGGTCGAGAAGCACTTCGTGACCACGACGACAAGCGCCTATTGGGCGGTGGCGGTTGAGTTCCTGGGCGAGAACGCCCGGCGCCCGGCTTCCCCGGGAGGTCCACGCGTCGACTACAAGGACGTTCTGAGTGCGGAGGACTTTGCTGTCTACCGCCGGCTCCGTGACCTGAGGAAGCAGATCGCCGACACGGACGGGGTGCCGGCGTTCGCCGTGTTCACCAACGCGCAGTTGGCGGCGATGGTGACAGAGCGGGCGCTCACCGCGTCGGCCCTTGGGAAGATCGACGGAGTTGGCGAAGCCAAGCTGGGCAAGTACGGGGCGCGAATGCTGACGGTGCTGAAGGAGGCGTTTGGTGAAGAGAGCGGGTCCTGCACCACGCGATCATGAACGTGTGCGAGCCGGTGTTCGAACGCTACGCCATCGCGGATCGGTGGCTATGTGCGCTACATGGACGATTTCCTGCTTTGGGGACAGAGCCGCGCGGAGCTCCGGACCGCGTTGCACGAGGTGCGGAGTTACCTGAGCGACGCGCTCCGTCTGACGCTCAAGCCAGCGCAACTTCAGCCCGTCGGCTTGGGGGTGAGCTTCCTGGGGTTCCGGGTCTTCGCGAATCGCCTAAGCCTGGCCCGAGGGAGTCGGCAACGGTTCGCGGGGAAGCTTCGGCACTACCATGCCGCCTACCAGGAGGGCGAGTGGTCGGAAGAGGAGTACGCGCGCCGAATGCAGGCATTGGTGGCGTTCACGCTCCTGGCCGAGGCGAACGGCTTCCGTCGCGCCCTCATTCATCGCTTTAGGGTGCTGTCCTGAAACGGGCGAGAACCGCGTCAACCGCGGCGGCAGTTGGAACAACGACCCGCAGAACTGCCGGTCCGCGAATCGCAACAGGAACACGCCGACGAACTGCAACAACAACCTTGGCTTCCGCCCGGTCCTCGCTCCGCCAGCTCAACGGAATGGACGGAGATCCTCGGTTGACCCGGACAGCATCCCGTCTTCGCTTGGCGCCTCCGGCGCCCAAGGCGAAGCAAAGAGAGAAGGCCGCCTCGGGCTGGTAGCCGTGGCAGCCGCCCGGCGAAGGTCCGGGGCGGCCGATTCTTGAGGTTCGCCTGGACGAGGCGTGCGCAACCACGCCGGCCCGGAGACGGTTGGCCGGCGCTATGCCGCCTCGTAGGGTAAAGCTCTGCTTTGCCGCCCTTGACCTTGACCTGTGAATGTCACACGGCGCAATCGGGTCAGGTCAAGGGCAACGTCAAAGTCAAGGGCGGCAAAGCAGAGCTTTACCCTACGGGAGGCGGACACCGGTGCCAGAACAACCGCCCCGGCGGTGGCTGGTAGCGGTTCACCGCGAACGTCATCGCCGGGGCACCTTCATCCGTGCGTGAATCGGAGACGCCGCCCTCCGCCCGCGGAACCCGGTATAATACCGGGCCGGGCCCTGCTCTGCACACGGACCATCCGGGTGCATCCCATCCTTACGGGTCCTCGTAGCGTAGCCTCTTGTGGGCGTCTCCGAGCGCCAAGCCGGCGTCCCGCAGATGACGCCCACAAGAGGCTACACTACGAGGTCAATCCAGGAGGTTGGGTACCACGTCGAAGGAGACCACCATGGGAACCTACTGCACCTGCCTCGCCCTGCTGCTTCTGCTCGGGACCGCCAAGGTCCACGCCCAAACCACCGTCTTCGACTTCGAGACCGACGACCAGATCGCCGCTTGGACGATCCGCGCCGCGGCCCAGGACAAGCTCGAACGGTCGCCGCAGTTCGCGACTTTCGGGCAGTCGTCGATGCTGTTCACCACGCCCGCCTGGAAGCAAGGCATGGGCGAGTGGCCGGCGTTCGAGGCCAAGCCGCCGGTGGCGGATTGGCGCGGCTACGACCGCCTGATGATCGACATCACGAACTCCGGCACCGAGCGGCACTTCTTCTCGCTGTTCGTCTCCGACAGCAAGCTGCCGTTCCGCGACGGGCTGAACTACCGGTTCGACCTGCCGGCCGGCGGCTTCAAGCGGTTCGCGATCCCGCTGTCGTTCCCGGAGAAGGTGGACCGGTCGGACCTCTCGGTCATGCACTTCTTCACCCAACGACCCGAGGCCGACATGCGGCTCCACCTGGACAACTTCGCCTTGCTCAAGCCCGGCGAGACGCTCCCCGACCCGCCGCCGGCCTTCGTAGGACAGGTTGCCAACCTGTCCCTCGCCCAAGTCGGCAGCTTCGACCAACTGGTCAGCGTCTGCCGCGAGAACCTGCTCAAGCTGGCGGACACGCCGGAGCTGCGCCGGCGCGCTGACGCCCAGGTCGCCAAGCTCGCCGCCCAGGTCAAAGCCGTCCGCGACGCGATGGGCTCCACAACGCTGACCTTGGCTCGGCTCGACGAACTAAAGGCGCAGCTCGACCGGCTTCCCCGCAACTCCGCCCGGCTGGAATCCGTGTTCCGGTTGCAGAAGGCGTGTGCCGGCGTCGGCCTGCCCACCGAGAACGCGCTGGTCGGCTTCGCCACCTCCATGGAGAAGATCCTCCCGCGCGACGTGCCCTTCACCCTGACCGCCACAAAGAGCGTCGAGGTCAGCTTGGCGCGCAACGAGAAGGAGAGCTTCCAGGTCGCGGTGCTGCCGGTAGAGAAGGACCTGAAGCAGGTCGCCGTGCAGGTGGGCGACCTGAAGTCGGCCGACGGGAAGATGTTCGCCGCCGCCAACATCGGCTGCGACGTGGTCGGCTACGTGGAGACGAAGACGCGCCCGCCGTACAACGTGTCGCACGTCGGCTGGTGGCCCGACCCGATCCTCGACTTCCTCGGGCCCATCGACATCGCTGCGGGCGACCTGCAGACGTTCTGGGTCCGCGTCCGCGCGCCGAAGGGCCAGGCGCCGGGGACGTACCGCGGCACGCTCACCGTGTCGGCGGCGGGCGCCAAGCCGATGACCTTCGATCTGACCGTGAAAGTACGCACCTTCACCTTGCCCGACTGCACGCCGCTGCCCACCGCCATCACCTTCTTCGAGCAGAAAGGCCAGATGGGCGGCGAGGAGAACTGGCCGACGATGAAGCTGAAGTACGCCGACTTCCTGGCAGACTACTACATCGACTACGACAGCCTCTACCGCAGCGGCCCGCCCGACTACGAGATCCTCCAGCACCTGCACGACCAGGGGCGGCTGGTCGCCTTCAACCTGGGCAACGTCTTCAACGGCGGCACGGACGCGGAAGGCTTCGACAAGGCCATTGCCGACACCGTGGAGCGCATTCGCCCCGCCTACGAGCGAGCCAAGGAGCTTGGGCTGTTGGACCATGCCTACATCTACGGCTTCGACGAGCGTCCCAAGGAGCAGTTCGGGCTCCTGGAGAAGTCGGCCCAAGCGCTGCGCAAGGCGTTCCCCGAAGTGCTGCTGATGACCACCAGCTACGACGACAGCTTCGGGCTCGACTCGGTGGTGAAGACCATCGACGCGTGGTGCCCGCTGACGCCCAAGTTCGACATGGCGAAGGCGGCCAAAGCTCGCGCGCAGGGGAAGGCGGTGTGGTGGTACATCTGCTGCGGCCCGCACAACCCCTACGCCAACTGGTTCGTCGAGTACGCCGCCATCGAGTCCCGCCTGCTCATGGGCGCCATGCCCGCCAAGTACCAGCCCGATGGTTTCCTCTACTACTTGCTCACCAAGTGGAACCAGAACAAGCCCGTCGAAACCGGCCCCTTCACCGACTGGAACCCGGTGAGCTGGACCGTCTACCACGGCGACGGCTCCCTGTTCTGCTCCGGCCCCGGCGGCAAGCCCGTCCCCACGATTCGCCTGGAGAACTACCGCGACGGGCAGGAGGACTACGCATATGCGTGCATCCTAGAGGAGACCATCCGTCTCACCGAGGCGAGTCTCAACGAGCGCACCAAGGAGCAGGCCGATTGGCTTGAGGAAGCCACAGCCGCCCTGCCCGTTTCTGACTCACTCGTGAAGACGATGGCCGAGTACTCCCACGATCCGCAGGCGCTGTACGCGTGGCGGAACAAGGTCGCAGACCTGATCGACCGCTCGGGGATGCCGAACGTCGATCCGTGGGGGAAGAACTTTGGGGTGCGAGGAGCCGCGGCGATGAACCGGTAGACCGTTGACGGCAGTTGCGGAGAAGCTACCCCGCCGGGGCATTCTGTCCGGATGGTTGACCCACCGCAGGGAGGTCACCTCGCCCAAGCTTCGGGTCTCATTCCCTCGCCTGACCGTGCACAGCGGTCGCCGTCCACGCGCCCTTGGCGAACCCCCCCGAACTGGTCACAATTGGGCATCTCACTCTGGCGACGCACTACCGCCACATCGGCAGGCAGCCATGGACTACGCCCAATTCAGCGACCGTGTCCGCTCCGGTGAGAATCTGCACACGGAGTTCAAGGAGTGGCCGATTCACCCGGATGACCTGGCCGCGTGTCTGGTTGCGTTCGCCAACGCCGATGGCGGGCAGCTCTTGCTTGGCGTCAGCGACGACCGCCGGGTCGTTGGCGTTGCCGATCCCGATGTGGTTGCCCGCTCCGTAGACAACGTCGCCACGAACAACTGCGAACCGCCTCTCACGATCGTCCAAGAGACCCTTCAGCCCGCAGGGCCCGGCGGAGACCCCGCGGTGGTGGTGAACATCCCCAAAGGGGACCAACGCCCGTACCGCACCTCCCGCGGCGTGTACTACGTGCGCACCAGCTCTGGCCGTCGGCAAGCCTCGCGCGAGGAGTTGCTGCGGCTATTCCAGGCAACCGAGAGCCTGTTCTATGACGAGACGCCGCTGCCGCGTCTCCATCTCTCTGACCTCGACCTCGATGCCTTTCACCTGTTCCTGGAGGAGACCGGTCAGTCGGACCTGGGTCTCGACCACGAGCAACTGCTGCGGAACTGGCGGCTGTTGGCGGGCGAGCATCCCACTCTCGCTGGCGCGCTGCTTTTCGGCAGGCGACCCCAGCAGCACCTGCCGTTCGCCCAGGTCAATGCGTTCCGGTTCGCGGGCACGAACAGCTCCGTCGATCCTCTGGACGCCAAGGAGCTGACCGGGCGGCTACTCGACGTCCTTGACCAGGCGCAACGGTTCCTGCGGCTGCACCTGCGATGCCCCCACGAGATCAGGGGTTTCGAGCCTGAGGCGAAGCCGGAGCTTCCCGAGGAAGCCCTTCGGGAAGCCCTCGTGAACGCGGTGGTCCATCGAGACTACACCGTCCACGGCCCCATTCGGTTGTTCATCCTCGACGACCGCCTCGAGATCCACACGCCGGGCCGCCCGCCGAACACGGTGGACGAGGCAGCCATGCGCGCCGGCGTCCACGTCGTCCGCAATCCGCACCTGTATTCCCGCCTGTCAGACGCCGGGCTGGTCACCCGCGCCGGCAGCGGCATCCGCCGCATCATTCGGCTTGTCCGGGAGGCGACTGGGGAAGACATCGGCCTCGACGTGCGCGACTTCGAGGTGCTGCTGACGATCCCGCGGAGACCGAGTGGCTCAGACACGCCATGATCCACCGTCTGCTCGCCTCCCTCGCTGCCCGTCGCCGGCGAGCCGATGAGAGGCGGCTGCCTGCGGGACGACCCAGGTCTCCCGCCGACGGCGCACAGCCTCCTTGTCACAACGCCCCCGCCTCTCCCCACAACGACCGCCAGTACGCCCGGTCCGTTGCGAACGGGTCGACCTTGTCGCGCGCCGGGTCGAGGCCGGCGGGCAGGATGCCGAAGCGCTTCATCTCGCGGACGTACTGGGGGTTCGGGTTCCAGCCGGGGACGGTGTAGCGCGGGATGCTGTCGCGGAGCTGCTTGCCCTTCTTGAGGCTTTGCAGCAGGCGCTGGTAGTCCGCGTCATCCTTGTCGGCGAATGCCTCGCCGCAACTGCCCCAGCCGCCGGTACTCTTCGACAGCGGGCCGAGCAGCAGCGGCGACAGCTCCGGCCGGGTCATGTTGACGATGGCGTTGACGCCGAACCGGGCAAGGGGATCGCTGTCGATGACGCGCCGTTCGTGGCGGGCCAGTGGGCGCTTGAGACCGCGCGTGTCCGGCCATTCCGGCGCGTTGTAGGGCACGGCGGGCACCCCGCCTCTACCATGACACCGGGCGCAGCGCCGGGCGAACACCTCCTTCTGCTCGCGGAATACCAGCGAGGCGGCGCCGCCAAGGCGCATCTCCGCCTCGTTGCGAAGTGCCGCATACGTGCCGACATGCGTCGCGCCGCTCTCGATCCAGAGCCACACGGTGCGCCACTCCTGCTCCGACAGCTTCGCGCCGTGGTGGGAGCCGTCGATCTTCGCCCTCAGCCGGCTGGCGGAGGTGCCAATCGTTCGCGGCGGCCCTGTTGTGTTCCGGTCTCCAGTTGTGTTCCGGTCTCCCGACCGGAACACGCCCTTGACCGAAGGTCTCCCATCAACCGGATGAAC
>PEVN01000165.1 GCA_002779825.1 Armatimonadetes bacterium CG06_land_8_20_14_3_00_66_21
AGTATACGTGGCGTGCATGAGCGGCGACGTGCTCGCGAGTTGCTGACTGCTCTTGAGTGTGAGTCTGACCACGGGGACACGCCCTTCCTCGGCAGCGGCGCGGGACGACGGTAGCGTAGCGACCACCATCGAGACAAGGCCCGCAAGGATGATTGGGAGTGCTCGTGCCATTGCCGTCACCTCGAGAAGTGGGGTCGCTCGGCGCGGCTGGCGAACCAGTCTGGTCGGCAACTGCAGGGACTCACTGGCGCTCCGCGACAAGCTGCTGCCGGATCCGTTCGTTGTACTCCGCGAGTTGGTCGATCACCCAGGCGCACTCGTTGTCCTTGCGGACGAGCCCCATACTGTCTCGGTCTCTGGTGTAGTCGAAGACCCAGTGGGCGGCCAGGTCGATCTTCTCCTTGACGAACGTGTCAAGGTAGAGCGTCTGGTACTCGCGGAACTTCGGCTTCAGCTCGGTCTTGTCGGGGCTGAGCCCGGCAAACTCGCCGACGAACAGCGGCTTGTTGAGCTGGCGCGCGAAGTCCTTCAGCACGGTGAGCGTTGCCTCGATACCCGTGACGCCGGCGTACTTCACGTCTTCCGGCTTCTCTCCGTACGAATGGACCGACACCACGTCAGTCGGGTCGGGCGCGTACCACTTGAACGCCTCCAGGGACTGCTCCCGGTTGTCTTCACCCCAGAGCGGCTGCAGCTTGTTGGCGATGTGGAACGAGCACCACCGGGGCGTTGAGTTGCCGGTGGTGACGAACCGGAATGGGTCATGCTTCCGCACCTCCTCGGCGAAGGCGACGAAGGCGGACTCGGCAATCTGGTGAGTCATCAGATTGCGCGCGTCCTTGGCTAAGTCTACTTTGCGCGCCGGGATCTTCTTCCCGAGGAACTCCATTCCGTTGGGCAGGTCGCACGCCAGGTTGATCTCATTGGCGAACTCCCAGCCCCAGATCGCCGAAGAGTCCTTGTAGCGGGTGACCACTTCCTTCACGTACGTGGACATGAACGCCCGCGTCTTGCTGTCGGGGTTTGCCCAGTCCTGCATGAACTCTTCGAAGAGGTCGGGGTACGTCTCCGTCCGCCAGAACAGATCGGGGATCAGCCCCACGCCGGCTTCTTCCGCCGTCCGCACGACGAGGTCCAGCCGTCGGAACCACTCGTCCTTGTCGGCGAAGTACAGGTCCCAGTCGCTGGGCCAGAAGCCGCAACTCCAGAAACGGACGAAGGGGATCTTCTTCTGTCCCAGGAACGTGAGCCCGTCCAGCGTGCGCGTGTCGTCCCCGTTGTGAACCAGCTCCTGGAACAGGTCGCAGTAGTTGACACCAAGACCGCGGTAGACCTCGCCGTTCCGGTACAGCTTGCCGTCCTTAACGGTCAGGCCGAGGTTGGTCTGCTCCGCACAGAGCGCATTGGCTGCCAGGGCGAGCACGAGCAGCGTGATCTTCATGGGGTCTCCAGTCGAGGTGTGGTTGCGTTCTGAACGGGCGGTTCGGGCAGATTCCTGAGCCTGCACGACGAAGCCGACAGGCGCTCAATGTTCGAGAGCTATCGGCGCCAGCCCGAACGCCTCCCGGTAGGCGTCCACCATGGCGAGGTAGTTTGCCAACGGCACGCTGGCTGTGACGGCGTTGCTGGCGCAGAATATGTGACCGCCCCCGCCCGCACCGGCTTCGAGGATGTCGCGGGTGACGCGACGCACTTCTGCAGGGGAGGCGAAGCTCAGGATCGTGCCGCAGTCCATGTCGCCGTAGAAGGTGACGCGGCTGCCGTACGCTTCCTTGAGTCGACGCAGGTCCATCCCGGCGTGCATGTCGATCTCGAGGTAGCCGTCGACTTCGCAACCGATCAGGAAGTCGTCGAGGACCGGCCACAGGTCGCCGTCACTGGCGTTCACCGCCCAGCCGCCGGCTTCGTGGATCTGCCGGGAAACCTGACGGACTTCGGGGACGATGAACTCGCGGTACGCCTGCGGCGAAATCAGCGGCCGGTTCCCTGCGAAGTCGCCGCCGATCCCGAACTGGTCGATTCCGAGCCGAAGGTACCCCTCGACGGAGGTGAGCGCCCGCCGGGTCGCCAGAGCGAAGTGCGCATGCGCCACCTCGGGTTCCAGGACCATGGTCTGCATCAGGTCGACATCAGCCCAGACGCCGTGGGTATAGGCGGGCGCGAGAAGTGGCAGGTCGACGCCCCGGCGCTCCATTTCCTCTTTGAGCAGGACGTAGAGCAGGAGCTGTTCCTCGGCGGGACCGGTCGGCTCGGGGGCGGCTTGCTCTGTACGTAGGCGCACGCGCTCGACGGGATCGGCGGGGATCGGCGGGGCGGAGGCGGGCCCGGGGCGGGCTGTGGGCGCTCTGGGTGGCGGCGGGTTCGGGGTGACGTAGAGCATGTCGTGCCCCAGGAGCGCCGCGAGATCCAGCCGATCTGTCGCGCTCTGTCGGACTGTCTGCTCCCAGCCGTGCTCCTCGAC
Organism: Armatimonadetes bacterium CG06_land_8_20_14_3_00_66_21; assembly: GCA_002779825.1. Lineage (GTDB taxonomy): Bacteria > Armatimonadota > Abditibacteriia > CG2-30-66-41 > CG2-30-66-41 > CG2-30-66-41. Next base: position 2,462 of record PEVN01000165.1, read on the forward strand.
CCGTCTGTTCCACGCAGTCGCGTCCACCTGCCAGTCTGCATACGGTCGGCCCAGCAGCGTGTCTGCCAGGGGCGACAGCAACACGTACTCGAACATCGGCGTGCGGTCCGGCTCCCAGTGCCGGAGGGCGGCTTCGACTCGTTCTCTTGAGGTCATGCTCTCTCGCTGCTCGGGCGGACGGCTTGCGGCTACTGCCACGACACGCTCGCGACTCCGCCGGCAGCGAGGGTGACTGTCTTCTCGCCGGCAGGCAGGCCCTTGAAGGCGTCGCTGGCGTGCAGCGTACAAGTGATCGCCGCGTTCGTCGGGTTCTGCGCATAGACTTCCAGCCCGCTTTCCGTCCACCATACCACCAAGCGCACGGCTGGGTTGCTGCACGTGACCGGATGGCCGACGACCACGGCAACGTCGGCGGGGTTCAGATCGAGGTTCGTGTAGCCGGCGCCACCGTGAACCGTGATCGCCTCCAAGGGACCACCGTTGACTTGCTTGGCCGCCGTCCAGCCGTCGGTCAGACCGGTGACCTGGACGAAGAGGTCTGTCGGCATCGCGGTCTTCGTGAGCGTCGAAGCGAAGGCTGCCTCGGCTGCCTTATACTCGCGAAGGTTAGGAATACACCGAAGTGGAAGTTCGCAGAACTTCACCCGTGGGCGTGTGGTGAGCACCCAACACACTGCTGTGCACGCAGAGGCGTCGAACTTGTGCAATAGCTTCGGTGTATTCCTAACCTTCGCGAGTATAGCGCAATGGCGTTGAACGGCTTCAGGGACTCGGCGCTGACGGCGCCCCAGTTCAGCGTCCCCACCTCGAACCCAGCCGCCCGCAGATCAGCCACCGCGTCGTACTCGTCCAAATAGGCGAACTGCTGAGAGACAAACGCCACCGATGGCGCCGCCGACGCGAAGGCGACAGCAGCGAGGACGACAGCAAGCGACGCCAGCAGGGCGCCTCGTTGCAGGTGCAGCCAGCGGGGTTTCTCGGTCATCAGAGCTCCTGTTCCGTGGCGTCGCGGGGTCAAGGAACATAGGTTCGCGTCAGCCGGCGCAGGTCCTTGTGGTGGTCCGGAAGGGACGAACGGTCCGCAGATTACGCTGATTGCGCAGATTGAGGGATTGGGAAAAACTGGGTTCGCCTACGCGGAATGACCGTGTGTGGACAGCAGTCGTGCCTGCCCGCCCTCACCTGTCCCCACAGAATCTGCGCAATCAGCGTAGTCTGCGGACAAAGACCCGCACAGAGGCAAGGCTACTCCGGGCGAATCCAGTCCACCTCCAGCGCCGCCCCGACCGACACTTCCGCCGGTTCCGGATCCAGTCGAATCTGACGGATGCTGCCTGCCCACAGCGGGTGCTTCGAGAGGTCGAACACCACTTCCCGCCACTGACCGTCGCCCAGAGCGGCGACTTGCACTTCTTTGTCCGGTCCCCAGCCGGGCGACACGCTTGAGCGCCAGAAGAGGCCGAGTTCGTTGCCGCCCGTCAGGCGCACTCGCGCCCGCAGTTTCTTGAAGCGACCTGCCGGGATGGACGAGGGGCCGCTGACTGCGTAGGGGTCGTCGCCGGTGACCTGGATGGCGAGGTGACCCGCCTCCGCCTTGAGGGCGCACGAGTGCTCACCGGTCCAGCCTTCGGCGTCCCGCTCGAACTCCCAAGCCGTTTGTTCTTGCGGCGCTTCGGGAACCGATCGACGGATACCCTCAATGGTCAGCCGCGCATGTCCTTTCGCGTCCGCCCGCAGCCCGACGGTCAGTACCTTGAGCTGCGCGTCGTAGGCCCAGCCGGTTGCGCCGGGGCCGAGGGCATCCCTGCGGGCGAGGACTTGGTCTGCCGCGCGCACCGACGTGCCTTCCGTCACGGCTACCGGCGCGACGGTCACGAAACAGGTCTCGTTCGGCACGTACGCCAGCTCAGCTTCGAGTCCCTTTCCCGACACCTGTGCTTGCACCTCGGCGGGTGCGGTCACGTGGACCAGCCCGTCCTTCAGCGACAGCGGCACCGACCGTAGCCCGGGGTCGTGCCCGCGGAGCGCCAGCGCGTTCACGACGATGTCCTCCGGGTTGATGTAGACGCCATTGCGGTGGGTGAACCACTGCCCGTAGCTGTCGGGATATGTGCCCGCCAACTCCTTGTTGTCCAACGGCCATTGCTGGTGGGTGGCGCTGGCGGTGATGCCCTCGATCTGCTTGCGCCACAGGTCGTTGTTGTCGAACCGGCTCAGTTCCACCAGCCCGTAGGCGTAGACCAGCCCGCACCACTGCACAGGCAGCCCGATCCACGTGTGCGTGAAGAACGTACTGCCAAACACGGGGATGCTGGCATAGCGCATGCCGGGGTGCTGGCCGTCATCCCAGGTGTACTGGAAGGGCAGGCCGGTCCGCGCCCAGAAGCGGGCGTTGTCCAGCCACCTGGCTTCGCCCAGGGCCATGTGCGCCCAGACGTACGCGCGCACAGCGTAGGCCGACGCGAGCACATCCGGCTCCAGGATCGGGCACTCCCAGCCTTGGGCGCCGCGCGGCACCCGGTACCGCTCCATGTGCGCCAGCCCCTTGCGCAGCGCCGCCTCGGCGACGGGATCGCCGCTGATCGCGACCCAGTTCGCCAGCAGGTAGACGTTACGCGCCGAGATACCCACGACGCGTTCGCCTGACCTGCCGAGTCTCTCCCGCTCTTTGTCGGGGTAGTAGCCCCAGCCGCCATCGCCTTCTTGGCTGTTGAGCGAGGCGTAGGCCGCTGCCTTCATCCCGGCGAGCGCGCCCGGGACGTCGCCCCAGTGGTAGGGGAACTCCCAGCCCATAATGTGGCAGGCGGCGCCGCTGGTTAGCCCCGGCGCGCCCTCCGCTTTCATGGTCTGGTCGGCGATGAGCCGCACGCGGTCCAGCAGGCGCTGCCTGTCCTCGCCGGGCGCCGTTGCCCGCGCGTCCATGAGCATCAGCGTCGCGAAGCCGGGCGCGTTCGCTTTGCCGGAGCCGACGTAGTGCAGGCTCTTCTTGGTCTCCTCATCCCAGACCGTCTGCAGGAAGGCATGCCGGCAGAGCGCCATCTCGTCGTCGAAGGTCCGGGGCCACTTCTCCGCGTCGGGGAAGCCGATCAGTTTGCCGTACCAGTCGAACGCACCAGTGGCGTCTGGTTCGGGCTTCCCGGCAAGCACATACTCAGTGAGCCGCCACGGTTTCCCCGGCTCCACCGGCAGCGGCTTGTCTGCCTCCCGTTGGTTCTCCGGCAAGGAGTCGGGCACCGAGGGGAGTAGCAGTTGCATCAGGTGGTTGTTCTGGTGCGAGAGGAAGTTGGGCGACGCAAACGACGCAGCGGGCGCCGCGTTCGTGCCATCCCACTTCTGGGTCGGGTCCCACGCAACCCCGACGACGGGACCGCCCTCGCGCGTCTCGACCAGCATCATCGGCACCGTCACCTTGAACTTGTGCGGCACCATGCGCTTGTTGAGCGGCGGCGCGAGGTCGCGCTCGCTGGAGCTTCGCTCAGCGCCGTCGAGGTACTCCAAGCCTGGAAAGGAAGCGACTCCCTTCTCCACTCCGCTGAACCGATCACCGGCGCACACGGCCGGCCCACGCAGAGCAAGCAGCTCCAGCGGCTTTGTGGACTCGAGCCGCTGCTCGACCCGTAGCGCTGGCAGGTGCTGGCCGATCTCGAGGCTAAGCTGACAGCTCCAGCCAGCGGCACCGGAGGCCGTGAACTGCGCCGCGCGCTCGTCCGCGCCGGTCACAACGAAGTCGGGCAGCCAACTCGTTCCGTCCGGTAACACCGCCTCCGCCCACGGCGCCACCGACCCGGCGCCCTCCCACTTCCCCTCGATCCACACGTACACCAGGGCTGCCAGCCCGCTCGCCTTCGTGCACACCACCCATCGACACGACGCGTTCTGCAGCAGCACGAAGTCGGCGCCGACTTTCCGCACCTCTGCCGCCTGCGGCCGGCCGGCCGGCAGCGTCGGCAACTTCGGCAGCACGGCGACTTCCGTCGTCGCCTCACCGAGCGCACGCGCTGCCCCCGCCAAGCCAGCGCGAGCGTCGACGCGCACAGTGCCCGCTGAGCGCTGCTTCTCAAGCACAAACTCCATCGCCTTCGTCTCGTCGGGTGCGATCCTGCCGATCAGCAGGCGCTTTCCGTTGCACTCCGCGTAGGCACCGGCGTCCGGCAGCAACGTGCCCAGGCCGGCGTTTCGGACCGCGACGCGCACGTGCAGCGCCTCGCCCGCAACCCTCACGGCGCGGGCCGGGCCGCAGTGCTCCAAGGTCAGCCGCGGCTGCCAGCTCCCGCCGTACGCTGCCGACACCTTGACTCCCGCCGCGCGCCACCACCACTGGGTGCACTGTGTGTTCCCGCTGAAGTCGAACTGAACGAACGACCGCTTGGTGCCGTCCGCCACGGCCGCGGTTGCCTCGGCGCCTGCCACCGGCGCGCCGTTCGGGGCTAGTCCCTCAACGATCAGCGTGCCCGCGCCGGCAGTGACTTCTGCCACCAACACGCCATTGACGCCGGCGACTGCAGTTCCTGCCGGGAGTGGCGCATACGGAACCGCCACCAGCATTGGGTCGCCAAACAACGCCCAGTCGTAGTTCGAGTTTGCCTCCGGGCCGCAGTCGGTCGCCAGGCTGAGGCTGCTGTGAGCTGCGCCTCCCGGCGCTGCCTTCGTCTCCCAGAACGGCGCCACCAACGGCGCCCATCGGTTCTCGCGAACGTACGCCTGCGCCACCTCCTTCCCGTCTACGGTCACGTAGAAGCGCGCTCCGTCGGCAGGATGCTCCGCCTCGTCCCACGGCATGCCATCGGAGATCCCCGCGTAGCCGACGAAGAACACCCGGCTCGGCCCGCCCACCGCCACCTTCGGCTCCGGGAACTCCGCCACCGATCGTCGCTCGTTCTGCGGGTGCAGGAAGATCGCCGGCATTGTGACGCCCGCCACCTTGCCGGGCCGCCGCACTGCGGCTGACATGGAGTTGACGATCTTGGCGCTGTCGAAGGTGTCGACGCCGCGCCAGTAGAGGACGGCTCCGCGGTGTTCGGCGGCATGCGAAGAGCCCGTCAACATCGCCGCGATCATTGCGGCGAAGATAGCCGATACCGGCGCTCGATCTGTCAGCATATGTGGTTCCTGCCTCTCGGGCTTAGGGATGCTCTGCTCTACGATCACAAGTCTCACTGAACCAGTTCGCCTGATCGCCTGCGTATCCTCCTGCCTATGCACGGGGCCAGGACTACGGGCGTTTCTCCTGAATCACGTCACGACGTTGGTTACAATGGGCTCCGTTGCTTACCGGAGACAAGGACTTCGGGGAACTCGTCTATCGTCTCAGACGCGCCACCGCTGGCGTCGTCCTTATTCGCCTGGCAGGGGTCGACCCGGAGCGGAAGGCGCGCATTGGTCAGCGGCGCAATTGCGGAACACCCAACTGAACTCACCGGCGCCTTTGCAGTGATCTCGCCCCGAGGCATGCGGATTCGCCGCCTGAAGAGCAACTGAACCGGGAGGCCTTGCCCTTCGGCGAACTCCTTCCGCCGAAGGGATCGCCTCACCGCCGTCGAACAACTCAGCCAGGGCAGGGCGCCAATCGGGCACGCACCCAGGTAGCCCACCAGGAGACATGATCATGAGCAGAATCCCAATCGGACTTCAGTTGTACACCGTCAGAGAGCAGCTCGCGGAAGACGCCTGCGGCACGATCAAGGCCGTGGCAGCGATGGGCTATGAAGGCGTCGAGGGCGGGGCGCCAGCGGGGATGACCAACAAGGCGTTCCTGGAACTCCTCGCTGACAACGGACTCAAGCTCGCCAGCGGCGGCGTCAACCCCAAGGAACTGCGTGAGGCCCTGCAAGCGGTCGTCGATCGCTGCGGCGAGTTGGGCATCGACACAGTGATGACCGGCATCGGTGGGGAACTCCACGGGGCCGGCGGCGACTGGAAGCGCGTCGTGGCCGACCTGGCCGAGGGGTGCGCCAAGGCAGCGCAGGCCGGGCTGCGGGTGCTCTATCACAACCATGCGTTCGAGTTTGAGCAGAAGGTGGACGGCGTATACGGCCTCGACTACTTGCTTGACACAATTCCGGCGACAGACATTCAGACCGAGCTGGACACCTATTGGGTGAAGACCGGTGGCGAGGACCCGGTTGCCTACCTCAACAAGTACGCCGGCCGCCTGCCGCGGCTGCACCTCAAAGACCGCGCGCCGGCACCCGCCGACGAGACCTGCCCGTTCGCCGAAGTCGGTCAGGGCATCCTCGACTGGGACGGCATCTTCGCCGCCGCCCCGGGGGCGGGGGTCGAGTGGTACCTCGTGGAACAAGACCAGTGGACTCGGCCGCCGTTGGAGTCGGCGCGCATGAGCGCCGACTACCTCAAGTCCCGCGGGTTGCTCTGAACTCGGAGAACGCGCGCCACTCACCACTCACGAAAGGAGCTACCTCTTGGACAAAGTGCAACTCGGAAGATCAGGCATTGAAGTCACCCGCGTCTGCCTCGGCTGTTGGCAGATGGGTGTCGGCGGCTGGACGGACGTGGACGATGACAACTCCATCGCCACCATCCACCGGGCGCTCGAACTGGGCGTCAACTTCCTCGACACTGCGGAGGGCTATGGCGGCGGGCACTCGGAGGAGGTGATCGGCAAAGCCCTTCTGGGCCGGCGCGAGCAGGTGGTTGTCGCCACCAAGGTAAGCCACAGCAACTGCACGCGCGACCGATTCCGCGTCGCATTCGAGCGGTCCCTGTCTCACTTGCAGACCGACTACGTTGATCTCTACCAGATCCACTGGCCGTGGAGCAAGGTGTCGGTGGAAGAGCCGCTGGAGGAAATGAACAAGCTCAAGGAAGAAGGCAAGATCCGCGCCATCGGCGTGTCCAACTTCGGGGTGCCCGATCTGGAGCGCGCCGTGAAGGTGGCGCAGATTGACAGCCTGCAACCGCCCTTCAGCCTGGTCTGGCGCGAGATTGAGAAGGAGATCCTGCCCTTCTGCCGCGAGCACGGCATCAGCATCATGGCCTACAGCCCGATGGCCCAGGGGCTGATCGTCGGCAAGTACAACAGCCAGGAAGAAATTCCGGCCGACTGCCGCAAGGGCAACGTGCTCACGCACGACGGCGTGTGGGAGAAGGTGCACGCCGTCTCCAAGCTGGTCGTCGAGACGGCTGCGAAGTACGGCAAGTCACCGGCGCAAGTCGCCCTCAACTGGTGCCTC